>JBBRVU010000008.1:0-55535 GCA_038246575.1 Actinomycetes bacterium
GATTCGAAGATCATTCCAAGGGTGAGCGTGCCGCTGACCTGGGTGGAGCTGAGGGGACTCGAACCCCTGACCCCCTCGTTGCGAACGAGGTGCGCTACCAGCTGCGCTACAGCCCCCTGGTGGAACATGTGAGGCTACCAAACCGGGGACGCGCCTCCGGACCCGCGCAACGGGGCTGGTCGGTCAGTCGTTGACGGCGCGGCGGGTGATGATCGCCTCGAGCTGGTCGTCGGCCTCGGCGGCGTCGTCGAGCAGGGCCGACATGGCCACGGGGCGACCGTCCCCCGGACCTGCCGCCGATGCCTGGGTGGTCTGCGCGGCAGTCCAGGCGCCGGGGTTGGTGAGGTCGATCGGCGCGGCTCGGCGGGGGGCGACGGGCTTGGTGACGTACGTCGGCAGCGGAACCGGCACCGGGCTCCAGCCCTCGGCCGCCGCCCGCTCCCGGGCCTCCTCGGCCTCCCGCTCGACGCTCATGGCCTCCTCGGCTGCCTCCCAGCGGGCGTCCTCGGCAGCGCGCTCCTCGGCCATCTCCCGGCGGACGGCCATCAGCCGCTCGATCGCGTCGAAGCGCAGCAGCCGTGAGGTCGAGCGCTTGCGGGCCGCCACCCGGGTCTGCGCGACCTGGGTCCGGGTGCGCGCCTGCAGCCGGCAATGAACAAGGTAGCCGACGATCACCAGGGCGACGGCGGGCGCCGACCACCACGGCAGTGGGGTCAGCGGGGTCGAGATGCCGGCAACCAGCGTGGTCATCAGCAGAGCCGCCAGCACCCGGCGACGGCGCACTGTGATCGGGCTGGTGGTCCGCAGGCCACGGCGCTGCGGCTTGGTGCGCTGGGCCGGGAACGAGCTTGCCGACCGGTCCGGCTCGGCTGCTCGCGGCGGCATCACCACGTAGCGCTTGTCTGGAGTCGCTTCCTTGCGGGACAGGATGCTCATCGCCCGGTCGAATCGCTCGACGGACCGGGTCGCCGAGAGCTCCTCGTGCCGGCGCAGCCACCGGGGGATGAAGTAGGCGGCCCACATGACCACCAGACCCGCATAAATGACGCCGCTGCCCACGAACGGCAACGCTAGGGGCGGACAGCGGCTCTACCGCGCACCGTTACCGGTGTGTCGCGATATCAGTCCTGTGACTGATGTGACTCACGGGACTGCGTACTCAGCTCCGACTCGGTGCCGCTCTGCCGGTCGCGACGACGACGACAGCGGTGGCCAGCAGCAGGGCGGTCGGCAGCAGCACGGGGAGGAGGACGAGGAGGTCCTCGTTGGCCAGTGCCAGCGGGGCGGACGATCCGGCTGCGACTGCCACGAGTACGCAGACCGCGATTGCTGCCCGCCGCCCGGCGCGGAAGGAGAGCGCCGGCGCGACCCCCACGACGAGCAGGGCCGAGGCGACCAGGGCCACCACGAGCGGGTCGCCACGTCCGCCGGGGCGCTGGAGTACGGCGAACACCGTCAGCGCGGCGAGCGCCCCCCCGACCAGGGCGCTCGGCGTCCCTGCCACCGCGGCCAGGTCCCGGCCGAGAGCCAGGCGCCCGGCGCCGTCCAGGCTGTGGCTGATCAGCACGACCGCCAGCAGCAGGACGACAGCGGCCGTCCCGCCCGCCAGCCCGAGGAAGAGCGGCCCGTACGCGATCCCGTCCGGGCAGGACGGATAGCCCTCCTCGCCCACCCCATAGGGACAGGAACGTGCCCTTGCCACCTCGGTGCCCAGCGCCCCGGCCAGCGTCCCCGTCCAGGTCGCTGCGACGCTGGCCGCGAGCAGCGGCCCCCGGTGCGGAGGGCGCAGCAGCCCGGACACCCAGCCGGGTCTGCCGGTCATGTCGGTCATGTCGGTAGCACCCGTCGTGCCGGCCGCATCGATCATGCTGGTCCGGTCCGGGTCGACCGCCAGCGGCGAAGGAGGCCGTCGGGGATCTCCTCGGCGGTGAGCGCGAAGGAGCGGTGGTCGCGCCAGTCACCAGCGATGTGCAGGAACCCCCGCCGCAGGCCCTCCTCGCGGAACCCGAGCTTCTCGACCACTCGCAGGGACGCGGCGTTCTCGGGGCGGATGTTGACCTCGACCCGGTGCAGCCGCAGCACCGAGAAGCAGTGGTCGACCGCCATCGCCACCGCGGTCGGCATCACGCCTCGCCCGGCCACCCGGCGGTCCACCCAGTAGCCGATGTGCCCGGAGCACAGTGAGCCGTACATGATGCCGCCGACCGTCAGCTGACCCACCAGCTCGTCGTCGTAGGTCACGACGAACGGCAGCAATGAACCCTGCCGGGCCTGCCGCAGCAGGCTGCGGACCATCACGTTGAAGCTGATCGGCGGCCCGACCTCACGCGGTGGGGTCGCCTCCCACTGCTGCAGCCACTCGCGGTTGACGTTGCGCGCCTGCGTCCACGCGGTCCGGTCGCCGCGCGCGATCGGGCGCAGCGCCACCCGCCCCTCGGAGAGGGTGACCGGCCACCCGGCGCTCAGTGGTCGCTCCCGGCCACCTGCTCGACCGCGTGCACCAGCACCGGTCCGAGCACCTCGAGCCCGTCGCGCACCCCGCCGGGCGACCCCGGCAGGTTGACGACCAGCGTCCGGCCGGCCAGCCCCGCCAGCCCGCGGGAGAGGCACGCAGTCGCGACTCCCTTCGCCAGACCATGGGCGCGCAACGCCTCGGCGATGCCCGGCAGCTCGACATCAAGCACCCGCGCCGTCATGTCCGGCGTCTTGTCGGTGGGCGTGATCCCGGTGCCTCCCGACGTGACCACCACGTCGTACGCCGACGCCACCGCCTCGCGCAGCACCTCTTCGACGGGGTCACCGTCGGGCACGACCTCGGGGCCGTCGACGTCGAACCCGAGCCCGGAGAGCCCGGCCACCAGGACCGGTCCGGTGCGGTCCTCGTACACGCCGGCCGAGGCGCGGTTCGAGACGCTCACGACGAGAGCCCTCATGACCCTGCGCCCCGGGTCCACTCCCCCGACCGGCCGCCGCTCTTGTGCTCGACGCGCACGTCGGTGATGGTCGCCGAACGGTCGACCGCCTTGACCATGTCGACCAGCGCGAGCCCGGCGACAGCGACACAGGTCAGCGCCTCCATCTCGACGCCGGTGCGGTCCGCGGTGCGCACGGTTGCCGTGATCCGGACGGAGTCGTCACCGACGACGAGGTCGACATCGACGCCGTGGATCCCGATCGGGTGGCAGAGCGGCACGAGGTCGGGCGTCCGCTTGGCGGCCTGGATGCCGGCGATCCGCGCCACCGCGAGCGCGTCACCCTTGGGCATCGCGCCGACGCGCAGCAGGTCGATCACCTCGGTGGTGACCAGCACCTGCCCCGAGGCGGTCGCGGTGCGGACGGTCACGTCCTTCCCCGACACATCGACCATCCGGGCAGCGCCGGTCTCGTCGACATGGGTCAGGCGCCGCCCGCTGGTCATGTGAGGCGCCGCTCGAGGACCATGACCTCCACGGTCCCGCCGACCGGCACCTCGGTGACCGGCTCGGGGACCACGATGAACGAGTTGGCGTGTGCGAGGTCACCGACCAGGTGCGAGCCGGGGCCGCCGACGGGGCGCACGACGTACTTGCCGTCCTCCACCCCGAGCCAGGCGCGGGTGTACTGGCGCTTTCCGTCGGGCGAGCCGAATGCCTCCTGGCACACGGCGCGCACCGTCGGCCGGTGCAGCGGCTCGATGCCGAGCATGCGCCGGATCACCGGGCGAACGAACACCTCGAACGAGACGTAGGACGACACCGGGTTGCCGGGCAAGGTGATGATCGGGGTGCTATCCGGGCCGATGGTGCCGAACCCCTGCGGCTTGCCCGGCTGCATCGCCACCGTGTCGAAGTTCACCGTGCCGAGCCTCGACAGCACCGCCTTGACCACGTCGTAGGCGCCGACGCTGACCCCGCCGCTCGTCAGCACCAGATCGGCCCGGATCAGCTGGTCCTCGATGGCGTTCATCAGCGACCGGTCGTCATCGGGCACGATCCCGACCCGGTAGGCCAGCGCTCCGGCCTCGCGGGCGGCGCTCGTGAGGATGTAGGAGTTGGACTCGTGGATCTGCCCCGGCTGGGTCGGTGCGCCAGGCTCCACCAGCTCGTTGCCGGTCGAGATGATCACGACGCGGGGTCGTGGCCGCACCTCGACGCGGTCCCGTCCGACGGCGGCCAGCAGGCCCAGCTGTCCCGGGCCGAGCCGGGTGCCGGCGTCGAGCACGGTCTGCCCGGTCGAGACATCCTCGCCTCGGCGGCGCACGTTCGCCCCCATCGAGGGCGCCCGGCTGACGGCCACGGTCGCCAGCCCGCCGTCGGTCCACTCGACAGGGACCACCGCCTCGGCGCCCGAGGGGACCGGGGCACCGGTCATGATGCGCACGGACATGCCCGACTGCACCGTGTAGACCGGGCGAGCGCCGGCGGCGATGTCACCGACAACCGGCAACGACACCGGGTTGCTCTCGCTGGCCTCGGCGAGGTCGGCCACCCGCACCGCGTAGCCGTCCATCGAGGAGTTGTCGAACATCGGCAGGTCGACGTCGGCGACGACCGGCTCGGTGAGGATGCACCCGTGCGCGTCGAGCAGCTGAAGGTCCAGCGGCGCGATCGGGGAGATCAGCGCCAGGATGTCCTCGCTGTGCTGGTCGACGCTCTTCAGCTCGCTCACGACTGTCCGATCTCGGTCTGGACGAACTCGCGCAGCCAGCCACGGAAGTCCGGGCCCAGGTCGTCTCGCTCGCTGGCGAACTGCACCACGGTCTTGAGGTAGTCGAGGCGGTCGCCGGTGTCGTAGCGGCGGCCCCGGAAGACGACGCCGTGCACCGGGCCGTGGTCACCGGACTGGGCCATCACCCGCAGGGCGTCGGTGAGCTGAATCTCGCCCCCTCGACCGGGCGGGGTCTCGCGCAGGACGTCGAAGACCCCGGGATCCAGCACGTACCGCCCGATGACGGCGAGGTCGCTGGGCGCCTCGGCCACCGGGGGCTTCTCGACGAGGTCGGTGATCCGGACGGCATCGGCGTCTCCGACGTCCTCGACCGCGGCGCAGCCGTAGAGATGGATCTGCTCCTTCGGCACGCGGAGCAGCGCGACCACGCTGCCGCCGTGACGCTCCCGGACCGCAAGCATTGTCGTGAGCAGCGCGTCGCGAGAGTCGATGAGGTCGTCTCCGAGCAGGACGGCGAACGGCTCGCGGCCCACGTGCCGGGCCGCGCACAGGACGGCGTGCCCGAGGCCTCGCGGGTCGCCCTGCCGCGTGTAGTGCAGGTCAGCCATGACCGACGTGGCCCGCACCCGGTCCAGGTAGTCGCTGTTGCCCTTGCTCTCCAGGGCCGACTCCAGCTCCCAGTTGCGGTCGAAGTGGTTCTCGATCGCGTTCTTGTTCCGGCCGGTGACCAGCAGGACGTCGGTGAGGCCGGCCTCGACGGCTTCCTCCACGACGTACTGGATCGCGGGCTTGTCGACGACTGGGAGCATCTCCTTGGGCGTCGCCTTGGTCGCCGGCAGGAAGCGGGTGCCGAGCCCGGCGACAGGAACGACCGCCTTGGTGACCGCCCGGCTCTCGTGAGGCCGCCCGCTGTGATCCGTGCCCACCTCCGTCATGAGGGGAAACCCTAGTCGGACGGGACGCCAGGGACGTGCCAGCGGTCACGGCCCTCGGCCTTGGCGACGTAGAGCGCCTTGTCCGCCGCCCGCATCAGCGTGGCCGGGCTGGAGCCGTGGTGCGGAAAGGCCGCGCCGCCGACGGAGACCGTGACGTCCAACGATGCCTCGCCATCGGCCCGGAACGGCTCGCGGTGCACCGCGACGCAGATCCGCTCGGCGAGCTGGTTGGCCCCCTCGATCGTCGTCTCCGGCAGCACCACGACGAACTCCTCACCGCCGTAGCGGGCGAAGGTGTCGACCTCGCGGATCTGCTCCTGGACCCGCTCGGCGAGCTCGCGCAGGACCATGTCGCCGCGCGCGTGGCCGTGCTGGTCGTTCACGGACTTGAAGTGGTCGAGGTCGAGCATCAGGACCGCCAGCGGACGGTCGAAGCGGTTGGATCGCTCGATCTCCCGGGCCAGGCTCATGGAGAGGTAGCGGAAGTTCCAGATGCCGGTCAGCGGGTCGGTGGTGGACAGCCGCTGCGCCTCCTGGTGCAGCTGCACGTTCTCGATGGCGATGCTGGCCTGGCTGCCCAGGGTCGCGAGCGCGTCCTCGTCGTTGGCGTCGAAGGGCCGGCCGTCCATCCGGCCGTAGAGCGCCAGCACCCCGACCACCGAGCTCATGCTGCGCAGCGGCACCGCGAGCACGTCGATGCCCCCGGGCTCGTCGGCCGACGGCTCCAGCTCGGGTGTTCCGGATCCGATGCGGCCCCGCGCGGACGTGCCGTTGGCGAGCACCCGACCCAGGACTCCCGCACCGGGCTCCACGACGGCAGGAGCGCTCAGGCCGGCCTCGTAGAGCCCTTGTTCGGCGACGAGCTGGGCCTGCTCACCCGACCGGTAGATCACGACACCCGCTCGCCCTTCGATGGTCACGTGCGCCGTGTCGAGCACCACCTGCAGGAGCCCGTCGAGGTCGTGGGTCGCAGTGAGCGTGTCACCGATGCGCTCGAGACTGTCCCGCAGCTCCTGACGACTGCGCTCCAGCTCGCCGAGGCTGCGCCGCAGCTCGTCGGTCATGTGGTTGAGGGCACTGCCCAGCCGGCCGGCTTCGCCTGCCTCGCTGTGTGGCACTGCGGCGTCCAGGTCGCCCTGCGCGACCCGCTCGGCGGTGGCCGTCAGCTCGGCGAATGGCCGGCTGAGGTCGCGGGAGACCGCCCCGACGAGCAGGCCGGCCGCGAGGACCGCAGCGAACACGATGAGCAGCAGCGGCTGCGTTCGCAGACCCTCTCCCGACACGACGGCGAACAGCACGGTGTAGGGCAGCGGGTCTGCCGGCTCCGCGCGCACCGTCCACCCGTCGGCCTCGAACGTGCCGGATCGACGGCCGCCGGCGGTGGCGGCGATTGCCCGAGTGGTGGCCGCGTCGGTCGAGGTGGCCACCACGCGGGACCCGTCCAGCAGCAGCACCTGGCCGTCGCTGCCGCTGCGTGCCTGCAGCCGGCGGATGAAGTCGCCGGCAAGGTCGACGGCGACGACGACCTGGGTCGCGCCAGGGACGCCGTCGACCGAGACCCGCTCGGCCAGCACCGGGCCAGCCGCCTCGCCCTCGGAGCACTGGGGAAGGCTGCCGGATGAGGTCACCCCGGCAGGAAGCCGACCGGCCTCGGCCAGCGCCGTCCCGTCGGTGCGCAGCAGCGCGGCGTACTCGGCGTACTGGCCGTCGACGACGGCAGCCACCGCCTCCTGCGCCCCCTGGGACGACGCCTCCAGCGCCGGGCTGCGCACCGCGAGGCCCAGTGTGCGGCACTCGTCGGCGAGGTAGCTCACCACGGCGTTTGCCGCGGTGCGTGACGATCCGACGAGCCGGTCCGAGCTGGCGCCGGGCACGGCCAGGGCGAGGATGAGCCCGCCGACGACCACTGGCAGCAGGAAGAGCGCGGCCAGGACGAGCCAGAGTCGGGTACGCAGGCTCATGAGCTCACCGTCCTCTCCTCCTCGGCCCGGACTGCAATGCTCTCGTGGTGGCCACCGTGGACCAGTCGTCGAAGGCGGCGCTCCGGACCCAGCTCCTGGCCGCCCGTCGGGCGCTGGGTGACGCCGCGATGGACGCCGCCGCCACGGCCGTCACCGGACACCTGCTCGACCTGCCCGAGCTGGCATCGGCACGCTGCGTCGCGGCATACCGTTCCTTCGGCACTGAACCCCGTACTTCTGCAGTCCTCTCGGCGCTGGCCTCGCGGGGGGTACGCGTGCTGCTGCCGGTCCTGCGACCGGATCGTGACCTCGACTGGGCAATCTACGACGATCCGGGCGCCTCGCGGGAATCTGACGCCCGGCTGTGGACGACGAACGACCTCCCGCTCGGGTCTTGGGCGGTGAGCGAGGCCGAGGCGATCGTGGTGCCGGCTCTGGCTGTCGACACCGACGGTACCCGGCTCGGGCGCGGCGGCGGCTCGTATGACCGGGCGTTGACCAGGGTGTCGGAAGACCGGCCAGTAGTCGCCCTGCTGCACGAGGGTGAGCTGCTCGACTCGGTGCCTGTCGAGCCGCACGACAGGCGGGTCACGTTCGCGATCCTGCCCAGCGGCGTGCATCGCTTCCCCGGACCCGCCCGGACGTGAACGTCGACCGGCTGGACCTGCTGCTGCTGATCGGCTCGGTCGTGCTGCTCGTGGCGATCGCCGCAGTCCGGCTGGCCGTCGGCAGCGGGCTGCCGACGCTGCTGATCTACCTGGCCCTGGGGACGGTGCTGGGCGGGACCGCGCTCGGTTTCGACGACCCCGAGCTGGGCCGGGCCCTGGGCTATGCGGCGCTGGTGGTCATCCTGGCGGAAGGGGGCCTCACGACCACCTGGCGCGACATCCGGCCGGCCGTGCCCGCGGCCGGAGCCCTCGCCACGGTCGGGACCGCGGTGTCGGTCGGGGTGGTCGCGGTGGCCGCGCACCTGATCCTCGGCCTGGGCTGGCAGGACTCGGTTCTCGTCGGTGCCGTGCTCTCACCCACGGACTCCGCCGCAGTGTTCTCGGTGCTGCGCCGGGTGCCCCTGCCCGGGCGGATCGGAGGTCTGCTGGAGGCCGAGTCCGGGTTCAACGACGCACCGGTGGTCATCGTCGTGGTCGCTCTGGCCAGCGCCTCCGCCCCGACCTGGTGGCAGCTGCTCGGACTGATCGGCTACGAGCTGGCCGTGGGAGCAGCGGTCGGGCTCGCGGTCGGCGCCGCCGGGGCTTGGGGGGTGCGCCGCATCGCGCTGCCGTCCTCCGGGCTCTACCCCATCGCGGTGCTCGCCCTGTGCGTCGCGGGCTATGGCGCCGCCGCGGCCATCCACGCGAGTGGCTTCCTCGCGGTCTACCTCGCGGCCGTTGTGCTCGGGAACGCGCGACTGCCGCACCGGCCGGCGACTCGCGGTTTCGTCGAGGGCGCGGCCTGGCTGGCGCAGATCGGTCTGTTCGTCATGCTCGGGCTGCTGGCGAGCCCCGCGGACCTGGGATCGTCCGTCCTGCCCGCCCTCGGGGTCGGTCTGGTGCTGCTGGTGGTCGCGCGGCCGCTGTCGGTGCTCGTCTCGCTGGCGCCGCTCGCCCGGATCTTCCCGACCACCTGGCAGGAACGCACGTTGGTGTCGTGGGCGGGGCTGCGAGGGGCCGTCCCGGTCGTGCTCGCCATGGTCCCGGCCGACCAGCGTGTGTTCAACCTGGTCTTCGTGCTCGTGGTGGCGTTCACCCTGCTGCAGGCCCCGACGCTGCCGCTGCTCGCCCGGCGGCTCGGCGTGACCGACGACGCCGGAACCCAAGCGCTGGACATCGAGTCCTCACCACTGATGCGCCTGGAGGCCGACCTGCTGCAGGTACAGGTGCGCACCGACTCGCGACTGGCCGGAGTGGAGGTGTTCGAGCTGCGGCTGCCCGAAGGTGCGGCCGTGACCCTTGTCGTGCGGGAAGGACGGGCGTTCGTGCCCGGTCCGCACACCAGCTTGAGGGAGGGTGACGACTTGATCCTGGTCGCCACGGACGCCGTCCGCAGCGAGGTGGAGCGCCGGCTCCGGGCTGTCTCGCAGGGCGGGCGGCTGGCTGACTGGCATCGCCCGCCGCATCCGCCGCGCCGGGACTGACCCGACCCACCCTGGACGGATATACCCCCTGGGGGTACTCTCTGGGCGATCGATCAGGGGACGGAGGACGTGATGGAGTCACTGCTGGGGTCCTATGCCGGTCTCGGCTGGATGCTTGCCTTCGCCCTGGTCGGGATCGGAGCGGCCTACCTCGCCCAACGCTGGACGGGGATCTCCCGCGACCTGGTCACCTCGTTGCCGTTCCTGTCGGGCTCCACGCCTACCGAGCACGCCCTCTCGCGCTTCCACGTCCGGTGGTACCCGCTGACGCTGATCTTCCTGGCCTTCGATGTGGAGATGCTGTTCATGTACCCGTGGGCGGTCGTGGTCGCGTCGGTCGGGGCCAAGGCCGTGCTCGAGATGTTCCTGTTCCTGGTGCTCCTGATGGCCGGGGTCCTGTGGGCCTGGCGCGAGGGGGCCCTGCGATGGGTGTGACGCTGGCCCGGCTCCGGTCTCGTATCGCCGCCCTGGCTCTGACGCGAGTGCATGTCCTCGTCGTCGAGGTGCCCGGCTGGTCGCTCACCAGGATGGCGGTGGAGCGGGCGTACACCGAACGCGGCTGGTCCGTGGCACTCTCCCCCGCCGACGCGGACCTGCTTGTCGTGGCCGGGGTGCCGGGTCACGCGCTGGGTCGCCACGTCGACCAGGTCTGGGAGCAGCTGCCGGGACCGCGCGCTCGAATCGAGGTCACGAGCGTCGCGGACGTGCCGGCCGCATTCGACCGGGCCGTCGAGGTGCTGCTCGACGACGAGCACCAGCGTCAGGACACCCACGAGGATCCCGCGCCGGCGGAGGAGGACCACGCCGCGATGGAGGGCATGGACGACCACGCCGCGATGGAGGGCAAGGACGACGACTCCGACATGGGCGGCATGCACGGCATGCACGACATGGAGATGCCGGCAGGCATCCCGCTGGCCGGCGAGGGACCGGACCGCGACGGGCTGGACCTCGACGAGCTGCACGTGCCGCTAGGCCCGGTGCTGCCGCACTGGCCGGCCGGCCTGGTGCTGCACACGACGCTGCAGGGCGACGTCGTCGTCGCGGCCACCGTCGAGGTGCTGGGGTCGGCGCAGGACACCGACGGCGCGGTCGAGCGCGAGGGCACCAGCAGGGACTCCGGCCGGCTTCGGGCTGCCCGGCAGCTCGACAGCGCGAGTCGGCTGCTGTCCGTGGCCGGTTGGGACGACGCCGCCGTCCGGGCAGCCCGGCTGCGCGACGACCTGCTCGGCGACGCGTCGGTGACCGACCCTGCGCGCCGCTTGGACCGGCTCTCGTCGACGGTGTCGCGCAACCCGGCACTGCGCTGGCTGCTGCGCGACCTCGGCCGGCACGACTCCACCGGCGACGTCCACGACCGGCTGCTCGCCATGTTGACCGGGGCGTCCGCAGCGCTGACCTCAGACGCCGACGCCGACGCCGACACTGCCGAGGCGGCCGGGGCGGGTGCTGGGCCGAGCAGCGTCGACGACTGGACGGACCTGCTGCCCACCCTGGTGACCGGGCTCGACCTGGCCGCGGCACGCCTGGTCGTCGCCAGCCTGGACCCGGACACCTCCGACGTCGCGGCGCACCGGACGGCAACCCATGGCTGACGCCATCACCGTCTCCCAGGTCGCGCCGGCCTGGTCGATCGCGGCAGCCCTGCTGCTCCTCGGGCTGGCCGCAGCGACGGCGAGCCTCGACACTGCGCTCACCGCCCGCGCAGCCGGAGGAGGAGTCCGCGCCGGTGCCAGTGCACCACTCGGCGAGACCGCCAGGTTGCTGCGGCAGCGGCGACGGACGCTGGTCGCGGCTGACGTCCCGCTGTGGCGCATCGGCGGTGCGGGCCTGCTCGTCACAGCCCTGTTGATGGTCGCCGTCGTGCCCCTCGGGGGCTGGACGGTGGCCGATCTCGCGGTCGGTGTCGTCTGGTTCAACGCCCTCGACGTCATCGTGTGGGCTCTGGTCTGGCTGGTCGGCTGGGGCGCCAACAGCGCCCACTCGCTGATCGGTGGCTATCGCTTCCTCGCGCTGGCGCTCGCCTACGAGCTACCGTTGATGTTCGCCCTGACCGCGCCCGCCGTCGGGGCGAGCAGCCTCAACGTCGGGGACGTGGTCGAAGCACAGCAGGGACTGTGGTTCGTGGTGACGATGCCGGTCGCCTTTCTTGTGCTTGTCATCGGCGTCATCGGCTTCTCGGTGTGGGGGCCGTTCGCGCACCCGGCCGGTGCCGACGCCGCCGGAGGCGTCCTAGCCGAGCTGTCCGGCGTCGACCGGCTGCTGGTGCTGGCCGGGCGCTACGCCCTGCTGGTGGCGGGCGCCGCATTCACGGTCGCGATGTTCCTCGGCGGCGGCGCCGGACCGCTGCTCCCGGCGTGGCTGTGGACGTTGCTCAAGGTCGCGCTGCTGGCCGCGGGCATGGTCGCGGTGCGGCGCCGGCTCCCGGCCATCCGGCCCGACCGCTTCGTGGAGGTGGGGTGGCTGGTGCTGATGCCGGCTGTGCTCCTGCAGGTGCTCGTCGTCGCGGTCTGGAGGATCTGAGATGGCGCAGGGCATCACGTTCTGGGCGCTGGCAGTGGTCGCTGTCGCTGCCGGGATCGCGGTCTTCCGGGTCGACTCGATGGCGCGGGCGACGTACGCCCTGGCCGTGTCTTTCGTCGCGGTCGGCTTGGCCTTGCTGCTCGTCGACCTGCACTACATCGGTGCGATCACGGTGCTGATGATGATGATGGAGATGGCCATCATGGCCGTCTACATGATCATGTTCATGGGGATGAACCCGGCGCTGATGCCGATGAGCATGGTGCACAACAACCGCGGGTCGCTGGCCGTCGCCGTCGGCACATTCGTGGTGCTCGCCGGCGGCGCACTCTGGGTGCCGTGGCCGGCGCGCCGCGGTCAGCCCGCCGCCGACGGGGTCGCCGCACTCGGCGAGGCGATCATGGGCTCGAAGATGCTGGTGATGATGACGGTCAGCCCGGTGCTGTTCGCCACCATCGTCGCTGCCGTCGTGCTGGCGGCCCCGCGCACTCGCTACGACCGGTTCGGCGACGACCTGGACCAGCGACCGGCGACGGACCCGCAGCCCGGGGGTGTGGGGCGATGAACCTCGAGAGTGTCCTCGTCGTTTCCGCCGCGCTGTTCAGCGTCGGTGTCTACGGAGCCTTGTCGCAGCAGGTCGTCGTGATGGTGATGATGGGCCTGGAGCTGATGCTCAACGGCGTCATCCTCGCCCTCGGCGGGTTCTGGTGGTTCCTGTCCCCCGCACCGGACGGGCAGGTCCTCCTCCTCGTCGTCATCACCGCGATGACGGTCGAGATGGCCATGGGTTTCGCGGTTGCGACACTGCTGCACCGGTCGCGCACCGATGACATGACCGACGGCGCGACGGACCTGTCCGGATGAGCGGCCTCGCGCTCTGGCTCGTGGTGGCCCTGCCGGCCGTTGCGGGTGCCGGGCTCTGCCTCGGTGGCCGGCGCGTCGAGCGGGTGGCCGCACCCTTGTCGGTCGCGGTGGCGGGGGTGACACTGCTCCTGGCGATGGCGGTGGCCCAGTCCCGCCCCGAGGTGAGCATCGCGTTCATCCTCGGCAGCGACTTCGCGCTCGCCGTCGACGCACTCTCCGCGCTGGTCCTGGTCACCGTGACCGCGGTGACCGTGCTCGTGCTGGCGTTCGCTGCCGGAGACATCAGCGAGTCACGCGCCCGCTTCCACGGGCTGATGCTGCTGTTCGCGGCCGCCGTCAACGTGACCGCGACGGCGACCACGTTGGGCACGCTGCTGTTCGCGTGGGAGATCATGGGTGCCGCGTCGTACGCCCTGATCGGCTTCTTCTGGCGCGAGCCGGGCCGGATCCCCGCCGGCGCCACAGCGTTCCTCACCACGCGGGCCGGCGACCTGGGGCTGTATGCCGCCGCCGGTGCCGCGCTGGCCGGCGGGGCCGGGCTCGGCCTGGCCGATCTGCCGGACGCCTCGACCGGCTGGCGGGACGTCATCGCCGGCGGGATCCTGCTCGCTGCACTGGGGAAGGCCGCACAGCTGCCCTTCAGCTTCTGGCTGTCTCGCGCGATGGAGGGCCCGAGCCCCGTCAGCGCCCTGCTGCACTCGGCGGCGATGGTGGCGATGGGCGGCTACCTGCTGCTGCGCGTCGCCCCGCTGCTGGCGGCGACCGGCTGGGCGGCGACGACCGCCGCCTGGGTGGGTGCCCTTACCGCGCTGGCCCTGGGCGCCGTCGCCGTCGCGCAACGCGACCTCAAGCAGCTGCTCGCGGCGTCGACGTCGGCACAGCTGGGGTTCATCGTCCTGGCGGCGGGAGTGTCCTCGGTGGCGGGTGGAGCGGCGCACCTGGTGGCGCACGCCGCGACGAAGGCGCTGCTCTTCCTCGCAGCCGGGGTCTGGCTCTCGGCGCTGGGCACCAAGTCGCTCGGCGAGCTGGGCGGTGCGGCACGACGGTGGCCGGTGGTCGGGGTCGCCGCGAGCGTCGGCGCGCTGTCCCTGGCCGGTCTGGCCCCGCTGTCGCTGTGGGCGACGAAGGACGAGGTGCTTGCCGCTGCGCGGGAGTCCTCGCTCGCGCTGTACGTCGTCGGGCTGGCCGCCGCCGCGCTCTCCGCTGCGTACGCCGGGAAGGCGCTGGTCGTGATCTGGAAGACGGCCGACGTGGGGCAGCACGACGGGGAGCCCGGTCTGCTCGAGAAGGCACCGTTGGTCGTCCTGGCGGCCGGCGCCGCACTGCTCGGCCTGCTGGCGCTGCCCCCGGTCGGAGACTCGCTGCGCGGCGCGCTGGGTGAGTCGTCAGCCCCCACCTCCACGGTGTGGGAGCTGCTGCTCTCCGCCGTGATCGCGATCGCCGTCGTCGCTGCCGTGACCCGGTGGCGGCTGCCCGAACCCCGCTGGGCCAGCGAGTGGCTCGGCCTCGAGTCGGCGACCGAGAAGCTCGTGGTCGCGCCGGTGCTCCGGCTGTCGGAGCTGCTCGCCCGGTTCGACGACCGGGTCGTGGACGGCACCGTCGAGGGCATGTCGCGCGGCAGCCTGCGGATCGGTGGCGTGGCAGCGCGCATCGACGTGCACCAGGTCGACGGTGCCGTCGAGGCCCTGGCCCGGGGTGCGCGCCGCCTCGGGCGGCTCGCGCAGCGGCCGCAGACCGGGCAGCTGCACCAGTACTACGTCCAGGTGGTCGCGCTCGTGGGCGCCGCCCTGCTTCTCGTTCTGGTGGTGAGATGACCGTGCTCAGTCTCGTGGTGTTCCTCCCGGTGATCGTCGCGGCAGGTCTGGTGTCGAGCCGGGTCCCTGACCGGGTCGCCCGCTGGGTCTGGGTGGCGGCGACGGTTCTCGACACGGCGATCGTCGCGGCGATGTGGCTCGCCTACGACACACCTGCCCGGGGTGGCCTCGCGTACGAGGAGCAGCTGGACTGGATCCCCAACGTGGGCAGCAGCTATCACCTCGGCGTCGACGGCCTGTCGCTCCCGCTGCTCGCCCTCACCGTCGTCGTCTTCCTCGCCTGCGCCGTCTACGCCTTGCGCGAGCAGAACCGACCGCGCCAGCAGGCCGCGCTGCTCCTGTTCCTGCAGACCGCCAGCCTCGGGCTCTTCGCGGCCCAGGACCTGATTCTCTTCTTCGTATTCTTCGACCTCTCGATCGTGGGCATGTACTTCGTCATCGCCGGCTGGGGCCACGGTGACGCGGCCCGGTCGGCGTTGAAGTTCTTCCTCTACACATTCCTCGGCAGCCTCGCCCTGTTGCTGGGCTTCATCGGGCTCTACCTCGGCGCGGCCCCGCACACCTTCGACATGGTCGAGCTGGCCGCGTCGCCGCCCCTGCAGGACCAGCCGCTCGCCGGCGGGCTCGTGCTGGTAGCCATCCTGATCGGGCTGGCGGTGAAGACGCCGACCGTGCCGTTCCACACCTGGCTGCCGCCGGCACACACCGACGCACCCGCCGTGGGGTCAGCCGTGCTGGCGGCGATCCTGCTGAAGATGGGAACCTACGGTTTCGTGCGCATCGCGATGCCGATGCTGCCGGGCGCATGGCGGTCATTCGCCTGGGTCATCCTCGTGGTCGGCATCGTCTCCGTCCTCTACGGCGCACTCGTCGCGTTGGCCCAGACCAACCTCAAGCGGATGATCGCCTACACCTCGGTCAACCACATGGGCTACGTCGTGATCGCCGTCGGCGCAGCAGGATTCGTGTCCGGCAGCGACGCCGAGGTCCGCGAGGTGGCCGTCACCGGTGCAGTCACGCAGATGGTGGCCCACGGGCTCATCACCGGCGCACTGTTCCTGCTGGCCGGCGTCCTTCAGGACCGATCCGGCAGCTACGAGCTCGACGACTTCGGCGGGTTGGCCGACCCGGCGCCGCGCTACGCGACGCTGCTGGCAGTCGCGGCCTTCGCCTCGTTGGGGCTCCCCGGCTTCGCCGGGTTCATCGCGGAGTTCCAGGTCTTCGCCGGCAGCATCGGCGCCGTTCCGCTGGCACTGCTGGCGCTGCCCGGCATCCTCATCACCGCAGCGCTGTTCCTGCGGGCGCTGCAGAAGCTGCTCACCGGCCGGGTCCACGGCAAGTCCCTGGCCTTCGCCGACCTGCACGCCGCCGAGACGTGGTCGATCGCACCGCTGCTCGTGCTGGCGCTGGTGATCGGGGTGCTGCCTCGACCGCTGCTCGACGTGATCGAGCCCGCGGCGGCTGCAGCTGCCCAGCTCGTGGGCCGCTGACCGTGACGTCCCAGGAGCCGACGCCATGATGATGCGAGAGGAGCCACTCGCGCTGTTGCCCGAGATCTTCCTGCTGCTCGGTGCGGTCGCGGCGCTGCTGTCCGGTTCCTTCCTGCCGCGGGACCGGCAGTGGATAGCTCGGGTCATCACCATCGTCGCCCTGGTGGCCAGTGGAGTCGCCGCGATGGCCGGGCTGGCCGGTGAGACCCGGGCGGTGTTCGGGTTCACCTACGCCGTGGACACACCGACCGGCATCGCGCGCCTGGTGATCGTCGTGGCCACGCTGCTCGTCGTCGCGCTGGCGACCGAGGAGCTGGCCGGGACACCGCGCGAGTCCGAGACGTACGCGCTGCTGCTGCTGTCCAGCCTCGGCGCGATGGCCATGGCCGGCGCCAGTGACCTCATCGTGCTGGCCGTGACGTTCCTGCTCGCCAGCATTCCCTTGTACGCGCTGATCGGCATGGTTCGAGGACGGCTGGCTGCCGAGGCGGCACTGAAGACATACCTGCTGGGTGCGCTGCTCGGCATCACGCTGCTGCTCGGCGTCACGGTGCTCTACGGCGTGGGCGGGGTGACGACCTATGCCGAGCTGGTCCGCCGACTGGTGAACGCACCACCGGCAGCAGTTGCCCTGGGTCTGGTCGCAGTGCTGGGTGGGCTGATGTTCAAGGCCGGCGGCGTGCCCGGGCACTTCTGGGTCCCCGACGCGGCTCAGGCAGCGGGCGGTGCTGTCGCGGCCTTCGTCACGACGGTCCCGAAGATCGGCGCTCTGGTCGCGGCCTACCGGTTGCTCGACGCGATGCCGGACACCGTGAACTGGCCGCTGCTCGTCGGGGTCATCGCCGCTCTGAGCATGACGTTGGGCAACCTGGCGGCGTACGCCCAGACCGACCCGCGGCGGCTGCTCGGCTGGTCGACTGTCAGCCAGGTCGGTTACCTGCTGCTGCCGGTCGCCGTGGCCGGCGGCAGCGACCTCGCGCTGCCCTCGCTGCTGCTCTACGCGACTGCCTACGCCCTCACCAACATCGCTGCCTTCGCCGTCACCGCAGCCCTTCCCGATCGTCGCGATCTCGCGTCGTACCGGGGCCTGGCCTCCGAGCGGCCGGTCCTTGCCGGTGCGCTCGTCGTGGCGTTGCTCGGCCTGGTGGGGACGCCTCCGACGGCCGTGTTCGTGGGCAAGCTGCTGACCTTCTCCGCCGCGTGGGACGGCGGGCTGGCGTGGCTGGCGGTTGTCGCGGCGATCAACACCGTGGCCAGCCTCTTCTACTTCCTGCGCTGGATCGCGCCAGTGTTCCGGCCGGCTGTCCCAGCGCAGCCAACCACAGCGCGACCGTTGGTCTGGCCGTTGCGCACCGCCGCTGTAGCGGCGTCAGCGACCATCCTCGTCGGCATCGGGTCGGGCGTCCTGTGGCCGCTGCTGGACGGTCCATTGGTGCGATGACCCTGCGTTCGGTTCTCGCGCGGTCCGGCTACCGCCGGCTATGGGCGGCCCGCACTGTGAGCCAGATCGGTGACGTCGCGCAGTTCACGACGGTGGCGCTGCTGGTCTACCGGCTGACCGGGTCAGGCTTGGGCGTGTCCGGCGTCGTGCTGGCGGAGATCCTGCCGGTCCTCGTGCTGGCCCCGGTCGCCGGCTCGGTGGTCGACCGGCTGCCGCGGGTCGCGGTGATGGTGGCAGCCGACCTCGCCAGGGTGATCGCCGTCGGCGCTCTCGTCGTCTGGCACGACCAGGTGGTGGCGGTCTACGCCGTCGCTTTCATGCTGTCGGCCGGAGCCGTCTTCTTCAATCCCGCGGCGGGATCGCTACTGCCGACGCTTGTGCCCGACGACGAGCTGGTCGCCGCGAACTCCGGAGTCTGGTCGGCCGCCGTGATCGCTCAGGTGCTCGTCGCACCCGCC
The DNA here is from genome assembly GCA_038246575.1 of Actinomycetes bacterium. GTDB lineage: Bacteria > Actinomycetota > Actinomycetes > JACCUZ01 > JACCUZ01 > JACCUZ01. The sequence goes on from JBBRVU010000008.1 coordinate 18,265, forward strand.
GCCGGGTTCCTCGCGGTCACCGCCGGGTTCGGCTGGGCATTCGCAGTCAACGCGCTGAGCTTCGCCGTCAGCGCGGCGCTGCTGCGTGGGCTGCGCGACGGCGAGGCTCCGCGGCCGGTGGTCACGACCGGTGTGTGGACGCACGGCATCGAGGCGCTCGCCTTGCTTGCTCGCGACCGGCTGCTTCGCGCTCTCGCCCTGGGTCAGGCACTCGCCGCGCTGTCGGCCGGCGCCAGCAGCGCGCTGCTCGTCGTGCTCGCAGCGCGCCACCTGCGCGTCGGTGGCACCGGTTACGGGCTGATGCTCGCGGCCATCGCCATCGGGGCGTTCACCGGGCCACTGCTGCTGAGCCGGGTGTCGGGATGGGCCCGCCGGCCGCACGCTCTGTTCCTGGCCTTCGGTGTACGCGGAGTCGTCGACGTGGTCCTGGCCACCGTCACGGCCATTCCAGCGGCACTCGTCGCACTGGTCGGCTACGGGCTGGGCACCTCGACGGGCAACGTGACGTTCGCCTCGACGATCCAGTCACATGTCGCACCCGACCTGCGGGGCCGCGTCTTCAGCGCGTACGACCTGATCTGGCAGTCGATGCGGCTGATGAGCCTGCTGCTCGGGGGCCTCGTCGCCGACGCATTCGGGATCCGCGCGGTCTACTACGGCGGCGGCGTGCTCCTGCTCGCCGCCGCGGCTGTCGGTCTGACCCTGCGCGGGTCGGCAACGACTACGACACCGCGAACAGCAGGAACTGGCTCGGCTGACCCGGCGTGAAGTTGTTGTCGCTCACCAGGACCAGCGACCGCCGACCGTCGGGAAGCCTCGGACCGAACGTCATGCCCTCGAGGTTGTCGAGGGTCAGTCCGAGCTCGTCGAGGTCGAACACGAGCGACTTGTGCACCGGCCGCACCCGCCTGAGCTGGTGCAGGTCGGCGACGCCTGCGACGTTCGTCGCGCCGGGAAGGGCAACGCGGTAGAGCCGGATCGTGTTGCCCGCGCCCACCGAGAACGACCGCTCCATCGCCAGCAGGACCTGGTTGCTGAGCGGCAACAGCTCCACCAGGCCGTTGACCGAGAAGATCGGAGACGGCGCCACGACCGGCTCGGTCTGGTAGACGTACTCCCGCTTCACCCGCGCCTTGTCGTGGTGGCCGAGGTGGTAGCGCAGGATGCGGGCCGGGCTGCCGGAGTCGACTGTTGCCGACGGGCCGTCCTGGGCCAGGGCGTTCTCGGCACCGACGAGCAGGGACCTGCCGTGGGGAGCCACGGCGGCCGCCTCGAAGCCGAGGTTCTGACGGACTCCGCGGGTGCCGTCGGCCGACGGCGCGTAGTAGCCGGGCACCGGGAGGTCAGACAGCTGCCGCCCGGCGAGGTCGAACTCGCGCACGAACGGCGCGATGCCCCGCGTCGCGATTCCCTCCGAGGTGACGATCAGGGTGTCCTCGCGGGTGAGCGTGATCCCTTCCGGGTCGAGGCTGAGCGCCGGGAACGGCAGCCCGTCCGGCCCGAGCAGGGTGGTCACCGCGAGGACACTCACGTCACCCGCGCCCAGGGCGCCGTCGCTGAGGTCGATGTCCAGCGTGTAGAAGCGGGCGGGCGAGCTGGTGGGGGTGAAGCCTGCCCCCTGGTCGTCGGAGATCGCGTAGTAGACGTCGCGCACCTTGTCGTAGGTCAGAGACGAGAGGCCACCGACGACTGTCCCGCCGAAGTTGGCCCCGGCGGCGATGGTGGACTCGCCCCTGAAGTCGAGATGTGCCGCGTGCGCCCCCGGGCTGGTGGCCGACGCGGGTCCGACCAGCAAACCGGTGACGAGTCCGAGAACGCAGCCACCCAGGGCAATGGTCGTACGGTGTCGCATCATCGGATCTCCTGTCTTCCGGTCAGTGGCCGTGCGGCGTGCTGGGGCGAGATGCCATCTCGTGCTCGAGTGAGGTGAGCGGCTCATCTGGCGCCTCGGCACGGGCTGCGCCCAACCAACCCCGCACCTGACGTTGCAGCTCGAGGACGGTGCTGATCGGGCTCGTGAAGACCAGCCGGGCGGTCCCCGGCCCGGCGGCGCCGGCCACCTCGAGGTCGACGCCGTCGCTGTCGACTGCGACGACGCTGGCCCCTGTCGAGTCGGGTCGGCCCGACAGGTGCCTGGCCAGGAACAGGATCGTGTCGGGATGATCGCGGGTGAGATGTCCGAGGACGTTCATGGCGCCGGTCTGCACGCGTGTCGGCAACTCGATGCTCACGGCGGCCCCTGTGGTCTCGGGTGGCGGACCGGCCAGTGGTGCGGTCCGCAGTTCGCACCGTAATCCCTCGCGCGGTGCAGGTGTCCAGGGTGACGCCTCCGACCTGCTGTGCGGCGCCTCGGTCAGGCGTGGGTCTCGTGCTCGTGGTCGGCGTGGCCGGTGGGCTCGAACTGGAACGTCGAGTGCTCGACGTCGAAGTGCCCGGCCAGGCATTGCTGCAGGTCGTCGAGCAGTCGCGGCACGTGGCCCTCGGCGAAGCAGCCGTCGTCGACGACGACGTGCGCGGTGAGCACCGGCAGCCCGGTGGTGACCTGACTGGCATGCAGGTCGTGGACGTCGTGCACGTGGTCGACCGAGAGGATGTGCTCGCGCACCTCGCCGAGGTCCAATCCCTTCGGCGTCGCCTCCATGAGCACGTCGACCGTCTCGCGCAGCAACAGCCAGGTGCGCGGCAGGATCAGCGCGCCGATCAGCAGCGACACGACCGCGTCGGCCCGCTGCCAACCGGTGACGGCGATGACCAGCGCCGCCACGATGACGGCGACCGAGCCAAGGGCGTCGGCAACGACCTCGAGGAATGCGGCGCGCATGTTCAGGTTCAGGCCTCGGGAGCGAACCAGAAGGAGGATGCCGACGGCGTTGCCTGCCAGACCGATGGCGCCGAAGACGAGCATCGTGGTCGACCCGATCTCCGGCGGCTCGGTCAGCCGACGGATGCCTTCGACGATGACGTAGACGCCGACAGCGAGGAGGACAGCCGCCTGGCCGGCAGCGGCCAGCACCTCGGCCCGGTGGAGCCCCCAGGTACGCCGCGGCGTCGGCGGCCGCTGCACCAGCACCGCGGCCCCGAGCGCCAGCGACAGCCCGGCCACGTCAGTGAGCATGTGCCCGGCGTCGGCCAGCAGCGCCAGCGAACCAGAGACGATGGCGCCCACGACCTCGACCACGAGCACGCCGACCGTGATCGCCAGGACGATGGCCAACCGGCTCCGGTGAGCGCCGGAGCTCGCCTCGTGCCCGTGTGCGTGCCCTGGTCCGCTCCCCACCGCAGCGATGCTAGCCACGCGGCGGGTCGGATGCCCTGCGCCGCCACCAGAGCAACCCCAGTACGGCGCCGACGGTCACCAGGCCGATGGCGGACAGCGCCATCGTCAGCGGGGCGGTCACCACGCCGCCCGACTCTGACGTTGCGGTCGTGCCGCTGAGCGCCGGGACCGACTCACGCCCGAGCAGCCGCGTCGCAGTGCACGAGTTGTCCTCCCACGGTGGCGACGTGTTGGTCGGGTGAAACTCGTACCGTCTGCCGACCTCGTACATCCGGTCCACTGACGTGGCCTCGTCGTCACCCGCGGCCGAGGTGCCGCGGACCTCGACCGTCGAGCCCTGTGTGCGGACCATCGCGACCCGGCCTCGGGACGAGGTGGCAACCACGACACCGGTGAAGGCGTGGGGGGACCCAGCTGGGTCGCCGGCCGCGCAGGATGCCGCGGCCGGAGCCGCACCCATGGCCAGCACGGGGCCGGCGATCAGCACCGTGGCGGCGAGAAGACGCAGTCGACGCAGCATGACGATGGGACGCAGTCTGCCCCACGACGGTTCCGGCCGATACTGATTAGGTACCCCCCGGGAGTATGGTGACCGAGTGTCCACCAGACCCCCGGTCACTGACCTTGACCTCGTCGATGTCGACGACGAGTGGGGCCGGGTGCCCGGACTCCGCCCACCCATCCCTGGCTGGGCGCCGCTCGTCTGGTTCGCCGTGCTCGCGGCCGTTCTCACCGCCGTCGTGGTCGCGCTCGTTCTCCCGCCGGGGCCGCTCGACGACCCCGACCCGGCCTATCAGCGTGACGGCCTGCTCATCGACGGCCCTGTCCTGCCCGCCGACGTCGCCGGTCTCGGCTTCGGTGAGCGGCCGGTGGTGCTCGTCTTCGACCGGCAGGAGCCTGACCCCGCCGAGCTGCGCCGGTGGTCGAGCGACGTGCCCCCTGGGGTCGAGATCCGGCTGGTGCTCCCCGTGACCGGTGCCCCTGGGAGTGCGGTGGGTGGCGTCGGGACCGTGGCGGACCCCTCCGCCCTGCTTGCCGAGGCGGTCGACCTGCCGACACCGGTCGATGGTGGCCCCGGGATCGGTTACGCGGTGGTGGACAGCAACCGCCGGGTCCGCTACTCCACCCTGGATCCGGACTATCTGAACAACGGCTTCGAGATCCGCACCATCGTCACCGAAGCACCGTGATGTCCGCCGACCGATGGCCGCGGGCGTACCGGCCACTGCGTCCGCTGTCGCTCGTCGCGCAGATCGCAGTGCTCGCCGTCGCCGAGGTCGGTCTGTACTACTCCTATGCCGCTCACGACGCGCGATTCCACTGGGCGACGCACTTCCTCGTCGGTCTCATCGCGGCTGCCCTGTGGCAGAGCGTGCATCTGGTGATCGCTGCCCGTCCGTCACGGTTACAGATCGTCTCGGTGCTGCTGTTTCACCTCGCGGCGATGTGGCCCGATCTGGTCTTTCGGATCGGCGAGCCGCACGAGCACTGGATGGACTGGCTGGCGCTCGGGCACATCAGCGTGCACTACCTGCCCGGCGGGGACACGTCGTGGCTGGTGTTGGCACTGCTTGCCGCGGGTGGCTACGCCTTCCTGTTGAGCCGCTGGCTGATGGCTCGCCACGCTGAGGCCGCCGCAGGTCTGTCACCCGCCATCGGGATCGGCGGCGGGGGCGTCATCCGGTCCCAGCTCGACCCGCGCACGCATCAGCTCGTGCACGAGCACCTCGAGCCCGACGTCCCGGGCAGAGCCGGCGACCCGATCGTCCTCCTGCACGGGCTCGGCGCGACCGTCGCGACCTGGCTCCCGGCCGGGCGCGCACTGGCCGAGACGGGTAAGTCGGTGCTGGTGCCGGACCTCCTCGGGTTCGGCTCGTCGTTGCGACTGGGCACCAGGTTCCACCTGGCCGATCAGGCCGAAGCCGTCGTGCGGCTGCTCGACCACCACGACATCACCCGTGTGCACCTCGTCGGGCACAGTTGGGGCTGCGTCGTGGCGGCCGCCGTCGCTGCTCGCGCGCCGGAGCGCGTCGAGCGCCTGACCCTGGTCTCGCCGGCCGCCTTCGCCGACCCGCAGGCCGCGCGTGATCGCTTCGGGAAGCGCTCGATGCTGGCCCGGATGACGATCGACAGCCCGGATCTCGCCTCGCTGGTGTGCGGTGCGATGTGCCTGCTGCGACCGGCCTTTGCTCGTGTCGCGCCACGGATCGAACCCGACGTCCCGGCCTCGATCGCGGTCGACTCCGTACGCCACTATTTCCCTTCCTACCGGGACGCCCTCGAGAGCATCTGGCGCGACAACCCCGTGCCCGCCCTCCTGCGGGCACCCACGCATCCGGTGACGGTCGTGCTCGGTGAGCAGGACGACATCGTCCACCCCGACGACGTCCTCGATCTCTCGCCCGATCCGTCCGTCCGCATCGAACGCGTCGACGGCACCCACTACCTGCCGTTCGAGGACCCAGCCACGACCGCCCGGCTCATCCGTGGTGTGGGCGTCAGCTGATCGGATCAGCCGAGCGGGGGGTCGCCCGTTGCCCCGTGATCGGAGATAGGGCGCGGTCTCTATCCCGCGAATCGTCTCCGATCATGGAAATGCGGGTGTATCGCTGCTGGGCCCAGTCGGCGCGGCCGGGGCCGGGCAGCCAAGTCGCTGACTACCGTGAGGTGGTGCACGAGCCGTGGAGTGTGGACGCTGCGGGAGTCGTGGCGCTGCCGTCGGGCCGGCTCGTCCGGGGCCGGGCCCTGAGCCGCGACCTGCCGGCCGGGCTGCTGCCGACCTTCGCCCTCCACCTGCTCGGAGCACCGCCCGCCGCGGTCTCCTGGGAGTCGCGGTGGATCCGGTGGCCGGACTTCCGGCTGCCAGCCGATCGTCGGGATGCACGAGCAGCGCTGCACGATGCCTGGCGCCGGCTCGAGCGCGATCGGGTCGAGGTGACGTGCACCGGGGGGCGGGGCCGGACCGGCACAGCGTTGGCCTGTCTCGTGGTGATCGACGGCGACCCAGACGTGGACGCGGTCGCCTACGTCCGTGAGCGTTACGACCCCCGCGCGGTCGAGACACCATGGCAGCGCCGGTTCGTGTCTCGATTCGCCGCACCGTAGGTTCCGCGGCCGGCCAAGTTGGTCGTCCTCACCGGGGGGTGACATCGAGGACGGGTACGGAGTAGAGCACCCGGCCGGGGAGCCTGGCCGGTGACTCGCGAGCCCGGTCGAGGCCGGGCCGCCACACCAGCAGTCGCGCCTGCCGGCCCTCGTTGAGGGCCACAGCCAGCCATTGGCCGTCCCTGCTGAACGTCAGCCCGGCGAACGACTTCGGAGCCAGCTCGACCCCGGGGACGATGGCCAGGTCGCCCGAGTGCAGGTCCAGCACCGCGACGCGAGACGGGCCACCCGGGTGTTGGACGAGGTACTGCTTGTCGGGATTCGTGTCCGAGAGCAGGAACGAGGCGTAGCGGCCGTCATCGCTGAGCACTGCTCCGGACATCAGAAAACGGTTGGCCGGCAACGGGTAATGACGCACCCCTCCATCAACCACTCGGCGGACCAGCTCGCACGGCGCTGCCTCCTCGCAGTCACGGCTGGTCAGCAGGAAGGCATCGGTCGCACCGACGAGCCAGCCCTGGCCGAGCGGGCGGACCGCGCCGGCACCAGCACCAGCGCGCGCGACCGCCGCCAGCGGCAGACCGCCCCCCCGTGGTTGCCCGTCTCCCTGGGTCAGCGACCCGACATAGTCGTGCAGGGTCGCCATGATCGGACCGAAGCCGGTCGGTAGGTCGACCAGCGCGCCACCGGGCACTCGCCGCACCTGCATGACGTCCGCGACGGGATCTCGCGGATAGATGTACGCCCAGGTCGCGTCGGGCGCTGAGAACAGGCCGTCGAACCGACCCGGCAGCGCACGGCTTGTCGACGCGGCCCCGGGGTCGACGGCGATCACCGTGCCGGTCGGCGACTCAGACACGTCGCAGGTCTGACGCAACGCGAACGTCCCCTTCGTCGACCTGGTGAGGTCGACGACCTGCAGGCCGCGGTCGCGCCGCGAGTCCCGGCCGGTCAGGGGGAGCACAGCGCCGCTGTCCACGTCGACGAGGCGCAGCCCGGCACCTCCGACGAGGACGGTCATGCCAGTGCGCTCGTCCAGCGGTCGGGTGGACAGCTGGGGCAGCAGCGCGGTGTTGCCGCAAGCGCCGTCCGCACTCGGCCAGGGTGTGGCATCGGCGGCAGGTTGGGCCGACCCGCTCGCCTGCCCGGGAGGGCTCGACGTCGAGGCGGCCGTGGGTGGGCTGGACGCTCCCGGTGCTGCGGCGGGCGTCCCGCTCCCGGACGCGCGCACCCCGGCGTACACCAGCGCGATGGCGACAACGGCCACGACCACCGCCGATACCCACCGACGCTGTGGATCACGAGGCTCGCGACCGTGCTCGAGGACGTCCCCCATGTGCTCCATCAGAGCACCTCGGCGGGGCGTCGGGTAGGCCGCGCGTGACTCAACCGCGAGCGGCGAGCAGCTTGCGCAGCAGTGCGGTCAGCCGACGACGCTCGGCCGCGGTCAGCGGAGCCAGGAGCTCCTCCTCTGCGGCCAGGTGGTCGATGACCGCTGAGTCGATGGTTGCGAGCCCCTTCGTGGTCAGGCGCACCCGCACGCAGCGCCGGTCACCAGGATCCTGCTCGCGCACGACCAACCCGGCCTCGGCGATCCGGTCCACGCGTCCGGTCATGCCGCCCGACGTGACCATGACGGCCTCGGCGAGCTGACCGGGCGTCAGCGCGAACGGCTTCCCGGACCGGCGCAGGGTGGCCAGGACGTCGAACTCCACACTGTTGATGCCGGAGGGCGCGAGCCGGGCGTCACTCGCCGCCCGCTGCGTGCGGGCCAGCCGAGTCATCCGCCCGAAGACACCCATCGGCGAGGTCTCGAGGTCGGGGCGCTCTCGACGCCATTGCTCCAGGATCACGTCCACACCGTCGCTGACCACCCGCTCAGATTAGCTGACGGGTGAGGCATCGGCGGCGTCATCCACTAGGCGTAGCTGAGCAGCTACAACGGAAATACCACTTGACAGTCGCCTGCTACCGCTCCATTATCTCTTAGTAGTAAGATACTTAGACGTAAGGGGATCTCCATGTCAGCAGGTCAGACAGCGGCGCCCCGCGGGGTCCCCTGGGGGACGATCGGACTGACGGCCCTCGGCCCTGCGACGTGGGGGACGACGTACGTGGTGACGACCGAGTGGCTGCCCCCCGGCCGGCCGCTGCTGGATGCCACGGTGCGGGCCCTCCCCGCCGGGTTGCTGCTCGTCGCCGCGTTCCGGGTGCTCCCCCGCGGGCACTGGTGGGCACGGGCGCTGGTCCTCGGTGGCCTGAACATCGGGCTGTTCTTCGCGCTGCTCTTCGTCGCGGCGTACCGCTTGCCCGGCGGAGTGGCCGCGACCTTCGGCGCTGTTCAGCCACTGATCGTGGCGGGGCTCGCGGTCGTGCTGCTCGGCCAGCGGCTGCAGGTGCGCACCGTGGTGACGGGCCTGGTCGGTGTCGCGGGAGTCGCGTTGCTGGTGCTGCGGGCCACTGCCACGCTGGACTCGATCGGAGTCGTCGCCGGATTGCTGGGGACGGTGTCGATGGCACTCGGCGTGGTGCTCGCCAAGCGGTGGGGACGACCCGAGGGTGTCGGGCTCGTGCCGTTCACCGGCTGGTTGCTCGCCGCCGGCGGGCTCGTGTTGCTGCCGGTCGCGCTGCTCGTCGAGGGTGGCCCGCCCCCCTTGACCGCTACCCAGCTCGGCGGCTTCGGTTACCTGGCCGTCGTCAACACGGCGTTCGCCTATCTGGTGTGGCTGCGCGGCATCGAGCGCCTGCCCGCCACCAACGTCGCGTTCCTCACCCTGCTCGCTCCAGTCGTTGCCACCCTGCTGGGTTGGCTCGTGCTCGACCAGCGCCTCACCGGCCTCCAGGGCGTCGGCATGGCGCTGGCGCTCGGGGGGCTCGTCGCCGCCCAGCTGCCGGGCGTCCCGTCAGCTGTTCTGAGAGCCCGCCGCACGGGTGCTCGTCTCGTACATCCGGACAGCGACCAGCACCCCCGAGGCTGCGGTGAGGACGGCGACCACCGCGACGGCGGCCCGGATGCCGAAGGCGTCCGCCAGCACGCCGGCAAGAAGGGCCCCGACCGCGAACCCGCCGTCACGCCAGAGCCGGTACACGCCGACAGCCCGGGCCCGCCAGGCCGGGTGGGCGACATCGCCCACCGCGGCCAGCAGAGTCGGATAGACCATCGCCGTTCCGGCACCGAGCAGGACGGCTGCACCCGCCCACCAGGCGAACGTGTCGACGACGGCAACCAGGCCCAGGGCGACCGCCTGGGTCAGCATCCCGGCGACGATGAGCGGCTTGCGCCCGATCCGGTCCGACCACGCACCTGTCAGCAGCTGCCCGGCGCCCCACACCGCGGGGTACAGCGCGGCGAGCACCCCGATGCGCGCCACGGACAGTCCGGTCGCGGCGAACAGCACCGGGAACAACCCCCAGGCGAGGCCGTCGTTGAGGTTGTTCACCAGGCCGGCCTGGCTCGCGGTCGACAGCGCCGGCTCGCGCAGGCTGGTGTGGACGAACACCTCCCGGTCGGTCGGCTCGGCCCGAAGGCAGATCCGGCCGGCGCTGTCGGAGCTGTCGGCGCTGTCGGCGCGACCGTCATCGACGCGCACCGCCTCGGCCTCGGCCTCGGCCTCGAGCCGAGCATGGCCACTGGTCTCCCGGACCGCCAGGGACGACACCCCCAGGCCCAGGGCAGCGAAGGCGATGCCGAGATAGAACGGCTCCGGACGCAGCCCGTACCGCGCGGCGAGGTAGCCCGTCGCCAGCGCCGTGGCCGCAACGGCGCCGTAGCCCGCAGCCTCGTTGAGCCCCATGGCGAACCCGCGACGATCGGGCCCGACGAGGTCGATCTTCATGATGACCGTGGTCGACCAGGTCAGCCCCTGGCTCACGCCGAGCAGCACGTTGGCCGCGACGACCCACCCCCAGGACGGTGCCCAGATCAGCAGCAGCGGCACCGGTAGCGCGACGATCCAGCCCGCGATGAGCACCGGCCTGCGTCCGTACCGGTCTGACCACGTGCCTGCCAGGTAGTTGGTGGCCGCCTTGGCGATGCCGAACGCGAGGATGAACGTGAGCGCTGCCGTGTACCCCGTGAGCTGGAACGTCTGCTCGGCGAGCAGCGGCAGCACGGTGCGCTCCTGGCCGAGCATCCCGCCGACGAGGGCGTTGACCGCCACCAGCAGCGTGAACTGGGCGGCGTTGTGACGCAGTCCGAGCCGGAGCGGCTGCTCGGGTTCCCACAGCGACATCCGACCCACCCCCATCTGCTCGAGTAGTTGTGCGAAGAGTTGACCAGACCCCCTGGGGCACGGCTGGGTGTCTCCCCACGGCCAGACCTGACAGGTCACACGAGGGCCAGGGCCGCCTCCAGCCCGTCGAGGATGAGGTCGAGCCCGAACTCGTACTCCTCGGCGTAGTCGTAGCCGGGTTGGAGCACGTGCTGGAACGTCAGCTCGGCCAGGTGCGGGTACTCGTCCACCGGGAACCGGGCAAGGATGGCCTGCGCGAGCTCCGCGGTCTCCTCGGGAGTCTCGAACGGCAGGGCCCGTTCCTGCATCGCGAAGCCGTAGATGTAGCTGTCCACTGCCGAGTAGGCGTGCGCGACGAGTGGCACCGGGAAGCCTGCCTTGCGCAGGCACCCGATCACCGTGTCGTGGTGGCGAAGGGTTGCGGGCCCGGGTGTGGTGCGCGACTCCATCAGGCCGTTGGCCCAACGGTGCCGGCCCAGCACCTGGCGGGCCGAGAGCGCGCGGGTGCGCATCGCGGTTTTCCAGTCCTCGCGGTCTGCGGGCAGCTCGATCTCGGCGAAGACCAGGTCGATCATGCCGTCGATCAGGTCCTCCCTGCTGGCGACGTGGTGGTAGAGCGACATCGCCTCGACGCCCAGGGCCTGGCCGAGCTTGCGCATGGACAGCCACTCGATGCCGTGCTCGTCGGCGAGGTCCAGGCCGGAGCGCAGCACCCGGTCGCGGGTGAGCGGGACTCGGGGGACCGCCGCGGGCTCGGGCGTCGCGTCGGCGGCCATGTCGCTGCTCCTCGTCTGCAAGGGCGTGGTCGTTCCACTCGGACTTGACTATCTTACGCCGTAAGTCTACCTTACAGCGTAAGACGCATCGACCGCACCCCAAGGAAGGACTGACATGCACCCGACTGACTACCGCCCGACGACCACCTCGCTCCAGGCGCCGGCCACCACGATGAGCGCCGTCGTGCAGGACTCGTACGGCGACACGGACGTGCTGCGCCTCGAGCAGATCCGGGTGCCGGACATCGGTGCCGACGAGGTCCTTGTCCGGGTGCACGCCGCCGGTGTCGACCAGGGCGTGTGGCATCTCATGACCGGGCTGCCCTATCCGGTGCGGCTCGCGGGGTACGGGGTACGTGCTCCCAAGACGCGCGTACGCGGGGGCGACCTCGCCGGTCGCATCGAGCGCATCGGTTCGAACGTCACCGCCGTCGGCGTAGGTGACGAGGTGTACGGCTTCGCCGGCGGCACGTACGCGGAGTACGCGGTCACCACGCCGGACAAGCTCGCCCGCAAGCCGGTGAACCTCAGCTTCGCTCAGGCCGCGGCGGTCCCCATGTCCGGGATCACGGCGCTGCAGGCCATCCGCACGGGGAAGGTGCGGGCCGGGCAGCGGGTCCTCGTCATCGGCGCCTCGGGCGGTGTCGGCAGCTTCGCCGTCCAGATCGCCAAGGCGGCCGGCGCCGAGGTCACCGGGGTGGCCAGCACGGGCAAGCTCGACCTGGTCCACGGGCTCGGCGCCGACCGAGTCATCGACTACACCCGGGACGACCTCGCCGCGGATGGCGCGACCTACGACGTCATCATCGACATCGCCGGGAACCGGTCGCTGGGCGCCCTTCGTGCTCTTCTCGCACCTCAGGGAGCGCTGGTGATAACCGGCGCCGAGACCGGTGGCCGGTGGCTGGGCGGCACCGACCGGCAGCTGCGGGCGATGGCCCTGTCCCCGTTCATCCGGCAGCGGCTGGCTACCTTCATCTCCTCGGAGAACGCCGCCGACCTGGCGGCGCTGACCGAGCTCATCGAGGCCGGGCGGGTGACGCCGGCATTCGACAGGGCGTACCCCCTGGCCGAGGCTCCGGCCGCCATCCGTGACCTGCGCGCCGGCCACATCCGCGGGAAGGCCGTGGTCGCACCAGCGGGCTGACACGGCAGGGCAGCGGGTCTGGCCCGGTGTCGTCTGGACGGAATAGGGCCTCGTATCGCATCATTAGCACTCCTAGACCGTGAGTGCCAGTGTCCGAGACCTGTGGAGGGTGTCCGTGCCGACGTACCAGTACGCCTGCCGCGAGTGCGGTCACGAGCTGGAGGCGTTCCAGTCGTTCACCGAGGCAGCCATGACCGAGTGCCCGGCGTGCTCGGGCCCGCTGCGCAAGGTGTTCAACTCCGTCGGCATCGTGTTCAAGGGGTCGGGCTTCTACCGCAACGACAGCCGGGAGAAGACCCCTGGCAACGGCGACAAGCCGGCCAAGACCTCCGACGGCGACAAGAGCAGCGACGCCAAGAGCGGGTCCGAGAAGATCAGCGGCACAGGGACGGGCGACAAGACGTCGTCCGCCACGTCGAACGGCAAGGACAAGTCCGGCGGCTCGTCGTCGGGTTCGTCGGGGAGTTCGGGCTCATCGGGGAGCTCGGGCTCGTCGGGGAGCTCGGGCTCCTCAGGTTCGTCCGGCTCGACCTCGTCCACAGCGGGCAGCGCGGCCTGACCGCACCTGTGGACGACTGCCGGCTCACCACGCGGCGTCGTTAGGCTCCTGCGGTGACCACGATCCCAGGCAAGACGTACGACGGACCGCGGGCCGAGCTCGGAGTCATCGGAGGCTCCGGCCTCTACGAGCTGCTCGACGGCGAGCCCGTCGAGGTCGACACCCCGTGGGGGCCGCCGAGCGACGCCCTCACGATCGCCGAGGTCTCGGGTCGCAGCGTTGCCTTCCTCCCCCGCCACGGCAAGGGCCATCGGTTCCCGGCGCACGCGGTCAACTACCGGGCCAACCTGTGGGCGCTGCGCTCCGTCGGCGTGCGGCAGGTCCTGGCGCCCTGCGCCGTCGGCTCGCTCAAGGCCGATCAGGGTCCGGGCACGGTCGTGGTGCCCGACCAGGTCGTCGACCGCACCTGGGGCCGCGAGCACACCTACTACGGCGGTCCCGGTCACGTCGTGCACGTCTCGTTCGCCGATCCGTACTGCCCTCGCGGTCGCCAGGTGGCTATCGAAGCCGGCCGCGCCCGGGACATGCAGGTGGTCGACGGCGGCACCCTGGTGGTCATCAACGGGCCCCGGTTCTCCAGCCGCGCCGAGTCGCTCTGGCACCAGGCTCAGGGCTGGTCGGTGGTGGGCATGACCGCGATGCCGGAGGCCTCACTGGCTCGCGAGCTGGCGATGTGCCTGACCCAGATCGCGTTGGTCACCGACCTCGACGCCGGGCTGGAGCAGGGCGAGGGCGTCACCCACCATGAGGTGCTCCAGGTCTTCGCCAAGAACATCGGCCGGGTCCGCGACGTGCTCGTCGACGCGATCGCGGCGATACCGGGCGACGACGACTGCGCCTGCCGTCGGTCACTGGACGGACAGGACCTCCCCTTCGACCTGCCGTGACCCGGGGCGGCAGCCGCGCCGACGACCCGGTCGGCCGGTGGCTGCGCGACCTGCGCCGTGCCGCCGACTGGCACCGACGACTGCTCGCCGCCGGACTGTTGGCCGGCGCCTTCGCCCTCGGCCTGCACACCCTGGCACCGGCCCCGCCGACCACCGTGCCCGTCCTCGCCGCCGGTCGCGACCTCCCGGCCGGTCAGCTGCTGGCCCGCGCCGACGTCGCCGTGGTGCGTCGCACGCCCGACCAGGTCCCGTCGGGCGCACTGCGCAACTTCGGCGCCGCGACGGGCGCCACCCTCGTCTCGGGCGTACGCCGTGGTGAGCTCCTGACCGATGCCCGGCTGCTCGGGGCAGGTGCGATCTCCGACCTCGGCCACGGACTGGTCGCCACACCGGTGCGGATCGCCGACGCCGTGTCCGTGGCGCTGGTGCGGCCGGGTGACCTGGTGGATGTCCTGGCGGCAGGCTCCGGCGAGGGCGCCACGGGCGGGTCAGCACGACTGGTCGCAGCGTCGGCGCGTGTCCTTCTCGTGCCACGCGCGGACGGCGCGCGTGCGACGGCGTCCTTCGGCGAAGGTGCGCTCGTGCTGCTCGCGACGAGCGGTCAGACAGCGGCCCGACTGGCGGGCGCCGCAGTGACCGATCGACTCTCCATCGTGCTGCTCGGTGGGTGACAGACCCGCCACGGTCTGACAGCGTGAAGGGTCTACCCATCGAAAGGCTGCGCAATGCTCAAGGGATTCAAGGACTTCCTGCTCCGCGGAAACGTCGTCGATCTCGCTGTCGCGGTCGTCATCGGTGTCGCATTCGGCGCCGTCATCACCGCTTTCGCCGACGACTTCATCGGCGGACTGATCGGCGCGCTCGGCGGCAGCCCCGACTTCGGCAGGGCCGGGTTCGAGGCGAACGGCAGCCCGGTCATCATCGGGTCGACACTCACCGCGCTCATCAACTTCATCATCGTCGCGGCGGTGATCTACTTCGTGGTCGTCATCCCGATGAACAAGCTGATGGCGATGCGCAAGACGGGTGAGGAGCCCGAGGTCGAGGCACCGGGCGAAGAGGTGTTGCTGCTGCAGGAGATCCGCGACCTGCTCAAGACCCGCCAGCTCTGAGTCACCAGTGCGGCGGTTTCTCCCGGCGCAGCCGTTCGAGGTCGGCCTCCTCGTCGTTGCCGGTCTCGTCCTCGCCCCAGCCCCGGTCGGTGTCGTCGGACGTCTGCTCAGGCAGCACCTCGTCGTCGTACCCCGGCCGCTCGCTCACCCCACCAGGGTAGCCACCGGGACTCACCGCCCCGGCTCGTTAGGCTGCCGTCGCAACCCAAGGAGAGCGAGGCCACGAGTGGGCAACCGGTGAGCGTGTCGAGCGGCGCCCGTCGACTGGCGGCCGGTGCCGCGCGACGGCTGGGCGCCAGCGGGCGCGGTGGCTCGGCGGGCAGCGCAGAGCTCGAGCGCAGGCTGGTCAAGGCACGAGCCGACCGGGAGGCCACCCGCACCAAGCTGGCCAAGGTGTCCAAGGCCAGGGATGGCTTCCGGGAGCGAGTCGATGCTCTGACCGCCGAGCTCGAGCAGGAACGCGGGCAGCGAGCCGCCGCGAGCGGTCGAGACCGCCCCGACCTGTCCTACCTGTTCGTGGTGACCTACGGGCGCTCCGGCTCGACCCTGCTGCAGGGCATCCTCTCTGCGACGCCGGGCGTGATGATCCGCGGTGAGAACGGTGGCGTCCTCCAGCAGCTGTTCACGTTCCACGACACCGTCCGTGGCCATCAGACCCGGCTGGCTCGCCCCGAGCCGCTGCCACCGACCCATCCGTGGTGGGGCGTCGACGGCTACCCGGAGACGACCGCGCTGCGCGAGCTGCGACTGCTCATGCTGGAGACCGTCCTACGCCCCGCTCCGGACACCCGAGTCGTCGGCTTCAAGGAGATCAGCTGGCTGCCCGAACGGCTGCCGGACTATCTCGGGTTCGTACGCGCCGTCTTCCCGGGTGCGCGGTTCATCCTCAACACCCGCAACCTCGACGACGTCGCGCAGAGCAAGTGGTGGGCCGACCGCCCGGATGCTCGTTCGGAGCTGACGACGATGGAGGAGCAGTATGTCGAGGCGGTGACCGACCTTGGCGACGCGGCCTATCGCGTGCACTACGACGACTGGGTCGCGGACCCGTCGGCGCTGCGCGGTCTGTTCGAGTGGCTCGGCGAGGACTTCGACGAGGCGCGGGTGCGCGCGGTCATGGACGTCCCACACTCCTACTGACCTGTGCGTGGCGCGCGTGGTGCCCACCGACCCAGGTCAGGCCGGCGGGTCGAAGCGACCGTCGACCGCCGTCCATCCACCATCGACGTAGAGCACCGACCCGGTCACGAAGCTCGACGCGTCGGAGGCGAGGTAGACCACCGCGCCGGCCATCTCGTCGCCGCGGGCCCACCGGCCCAGTGCGCTCTTGTCCGCGTACGCGTCGTGCCACTCCTGGTCGGCCTGGATCTGCGCGGTGAGAGGCGTCTCCACGACACCAGGTGCGATCGCATTCGCCCGCACGCCGGCTGGGCCCAGCTCTGCCGCTGCGGTACGCAGCAGCTGCACGAGCCCGGCCTTCGACGCGGCATACACGCCCTGCCCCGGCTCCACCGTCACCGCCCGGATCGAGGAGAACCCGATGATGCTGCCGCGGCCGCGCTCGGCCATCCCTGCCCCGAACGCGCGGATGAGATCGAAGGAGGCTCGCAGGTTCAGCGACATCACCCGGTCGTACTCCTCGGAGGTGTAGTCGACCAGACGCTTGCGCACGTTGGTGGCCGCCGTGAAGACGAGCACGTCAACGGGTCCAACCTCTGCCGGTGCACACGCGACGGCAGCACCGTCGAGCACGTCGAGGGCGTAGGCCGTGAGGCCGTCACCGGAGGCTGCCGTCTGAGTGGCTGCGCTCGTGTCGCGGTCGGCGCAGACCACCGTGGCACCGTGCGCGGCCAGTGCCAGCGCCGCCTCACGTCCGATGCCGCTGCCGGCTCCCACGACCAGTGCGCGACGCCCGTCCAGCCGGAACAGTGTCGAGTAGTCCACCTCGTCAGCCCTTCGTTGTCGGGCGGATGATCGCCATCCGCGTGACCGTCAGCTCTTCCATCGCGAAGCGCGGCCCCTCGCGACCCACGCCCGAGTCCTTCACTCCGCCGTACGGCATGGTGTCCGACCGGAAGCCGGGAACCTCGTTGACCACGACGCCGCCGACCTCGATGCGGTCGATGGCGTCGTACGCCGTTTGCAGCGACGAGGTGAAGACGCTGGCGTGCAGGCCGTAGCGCGAGGCGTTGACCACGTCATAGGCAGCGGCAATGTTGCCGACGGTCTGCACACAGACCACCGGACCGAAGATCTCTTCGCTCCAGGCATCAACCGAGTCGGGGACGTCGGCCAGCAGCGTCGGGCTGATCGCTCGCCCTGATGCCGCTCCACCGGTCAGCAGAGTGGCTCCGGCATCGACTGCCGCTCGAACCCAACCCAGAACCCGCTCGGTCGAGCGCTCGTCGATCAACGCGGAGACCCGGGTCGGCTCCGCACGCGGGTCGCCGACGACCACCGTGTCCATCCGCTGCCGCAGCCGCTCCAGGAAAGGGGCGCGCACCGTCTCGACGACAACGACTCGCTGGACACTGATGCATGCCTGCCCGGAGGCGTAGTAGCCGCCGCGGACGACCGCGTCGGCGGCCGCGTCCAGGTCGGCATCGGCGGCGACGACGAGAGCGGAGTTCGAGCCGAGCTCGAGCAGCACCTTGGTCGGTGCGGCATCCCGGGCGATCGCATGACCGACAGCTGCTGACCCCGTGAAGGACACCGCTCCAATCCGCCGGTCCGTCGTGAGCGCGACTCCGACGTCCGCGTCCCCGGTCACCAGCTGCACGGCGGCGCGCGGAGCGCCTGCTTCGGCGAGGGCCTCCCGCACGGCGTGCACCAGCCACAGCGTCGCGAGTGGCGTCTGCGGCGCGGGTTTGGCAATGATCGGGCAGCCCGCCGCCAACGCGGGTGCGATCTTGTGCGCGGCAAGCAGCAGCGGGTAGTTGAACCCCGCGATGCCGACCACCACCCCGATCGGCTTGCGCACCCAGAACCCGTGCAGGCCCTCCCCACTGGGCAACAGGTCCAGCGGCACCGTCTCCCCGTGCAGGCGCGCCACCTCCTCGGCCGCCGTCTCGATGGTCAGCAGGGTGCGGGCCACCTCCACGCGGCAGTCGACCAGCGGCTTGCCCGTCTCGAGGACCAGCAGCCGCTCGAGCTCCTCCCGCGCCGCGGTCAGCGCGGTATGCGTCGCCCGCAGCGCGGCGCGGCGCACGTGCGAGGGGAGCCGGCCCACCACGTCGCGCACTGCGAGGGCCTCGTCCAGCGCGATTGCCGCGATGGAGACGTCCCCCACGGGTGCCTCGGCGACCAGCGAGCCGTCGTAGGGGAACACGACGTTCGCGGTGGCGGGCGCCGGCAGCCACTTCTCGCCGACAGGTAGGCCCGGGGGGTACGGCGGGTCGAAAGCGGTCATCCCGACTCCTCTGCGGTGAAAGCCGACGGGAACGCGTCGCGGTAGGAGCGCATGCGCCCGGCCGGGGTCTCGACTGTGGTCGCCGCCAGCACACCGTGCACGACCGCCCGGGTGAAGCAGTCGCCTGCGGCGACAAGGATCGCGTGGAAAGCCATGACCTCGGCGGTCGGCCCGACGCCGGTCGCAAGCGTGAACACGGTGTCGCCGTCGAACATCGTGTGGACCGGGTTGATCGCCCGGGCCAGCCCGTCGTGACCGATGCCCGCGAGCTTGGCGCACTGCGCCTTGGTCAGTGAGGCGTCAGTGGCGAGGACGCCGATGGTGGTTGCCAACGGCTGGCCGGGCTGCCCCGCCTGCGCCGCCGCATCGAGCGCAGCCGCGAGGTCGACCGCGCCGGGACTGCGCAGACCCGAAACCTCGCCCTCGAGCAGGTGCCGCGCGCCGAGCAGGTCGCCAGTGCGCACGTCGACCGCTGACCCGACCGCGTTGACGACCGCAAGCGCCGCGACCACCGTGCCGTCCGCAAGCGTGACGCTCGCCGAGCCGACCCCGCCCTTGAGACCGCCGACCTTCGCCCCGGTCCCCGCGCCGACGCAACCCTGCGCGACTGCGCCGCCGGCCGCGGCGTCGTAGGCGGCGTGGCCGAAGGACAGGTCCGGCCTGGCGGCGACGTCACCGCCCCGGCCGAGGTCGAAGACGACCGCTGCCGGCACGATCGGCACGACCGCTCCCCCGTCACCGACCGGGAATCCGACGCCCGCGTCTGCAAGCCGGCCCATGACGCCATCTGCGGTGGCGAGCCCGAAGGCGCTGCCACCGCTGAGGACCACGGCGTGCACGCGCTCGACGAGGTTGCGCGGGTCGAGCAGGTCGGTCTCGCGAGTTCCCGGCCCGCCGCCGCGGACATCAACCCCACCGACTGCCCCGCCGGGTGGTGTCAGCACGACGGTGGTGCCCGACAACCAGCCGTCACCGATCTGTTGGTGGTGACCGACGCGGAGGCCGGCCACATCGACGAGGCTGTTCGTCGGGCCGGGTCGTACCTCGATTGTCAGCTCGGTCATCGCTGGCTTCCGGAGAGGAAGACGCGTGCGGCTTCGAGGTAGACATGTGTCGCCGTGACCACATCAGCGACTGCCACGAACTCGTCGGCCTGGTGAGCGATCCACTTGCCTCCGGGTCCGTAGACGACGGTGGCCAAGCCCGCATCCCGGGTAAGGATCGTGCCGTCGGTGGCACCCGGCACACCGCCGTAGCGCGCCGGTTCGCCCGTGACGAACTCGTGCGCCGCGGCAAGTGCTGCGACCACGGGGTGATCGATGGCGGTGTCCACGGGAGGGCGGTCGTCGACCACCTCGACCTCGACGCGGACCCCCGCAGGATCGGCCAGGGCATGCGCGGCCGACGTCACGTCGGCGACCAGCTGGTCGTGCTTGACGCCCGGGATGGTGCGCACGTCCAGGCACAGGACGGCTCGCGCCGGGATCACGTTGATCTGGTCGGTGTCCCCCGCAAGGAGCACTGTCGGGGTGAGGTAGGTCGGGCCCAGGTGCTCGTGCACGCCGTGCGCCTCGACCAGCCTGGTTTCGATGTCGGTGATCGCGGACACCAGAGCGGCGGCCACCGGCACCGGGTTGCGGGCGTGCTGGGGCATGGCCCCGTGTGCCATCGCCCCCGTCAGCGCGATCTTGATCCGGACCGCGCCCTTCGCTGCGGCGCAGATCTCGCCCTCCTCGGGCTCGCAGACCACCACGCCGTCGATCTGGCCACCGATCTGCTCGCGCCACGTGCGCGCGAAGTGCTTGGCGCCGAGCATCAGCCCCTCCTCGTCGACCAACGCGGCAACGACGACCCGGCCGGGGAACGGGCCGTTGAGCTGCAGGGCCCGCACAGCGTGCAGCATCGCGGCGACCCCGGACTTCATGTCCGCGCTGCCGCGGCCCCAGATCCGTCCGTCGCGCAGCTCGGCACCATAGGGGTCGACCGTCCACGCGTCCAGGTCCCCCTCGGTGACGACGTCGGTGTGGCCCTCGAACATCAGCGTCGGTCCCGCACCGCCGCCACCCTCGACGACGGCGACCACGTTGGGTCTTCCGGGTGCCACCTCCGTCACCTGAGGGTCCCAACCCCACTCGCGCATGATGCGCACCACGATGTCCGCTGCCGGCGCCTCGCCCACTCCGCCGGCCGGGTCGTTGACGCTGCGGACGCGAACCAGCTCGCGGGTCAGCGCAACGACGCCGTCCTCGTCGACCTGCTGGCGTGCGTGGGTGGCGGTGTCGCTCATGCAGACTCCCTGGTGGCTCCGGCGGCGAGGTCGCGGGTGCTGACGCCGGCAAGTGCCCGGCGAAGCGTCGGGATCGAGGAGACCAGCCGCTTCGTGTAGTCGTGCTGGGGGTCGTCATAGACGGCGGCCGTGGGCCCGGTCTCGACGATCTCCCCGTCGTGGATGACCGCGACCGTGTCGCACACCCGGCGCACGACAGACAGGTCGTGCGAGACGAAGACCAGGGTGAGGTCCAGCTCGTCCACGAGGTCGGAGACCAGATTAAGGACCTGGGCGCGCACGGACACGTCCAGCGCGCTGACCGGCTCGTCGGCGACCAGGATGTGCGGTCGCGGCGCGAGGGCGCGGGCGATCGAGATGCGTTGGCGCTGCCCGCCCGAGAACTGGTGCGGGTAGCGGTTGGCTGCCTCAGCTGACAGCCCGACGGCGCCGAGCAGCTCGGCCACTCTCTGCTGGGGTGCTGCGTGGCCCTGCACGACGAGGGGCTCCGCAATGATGTCGCGCACCCGCATCCGCGGGTCGAGGGAGCCCATGGGGTCCTGGAAGACCAGTTGCATCCGCTCCCGCAACCCGCGCAGCTGACGCTCGGGGAGAGCGGTGATGTCGGTGCCCTCGACGTGCACCGTGCCCGATGTCGGACGGTCCAGCCCGGCGATGATGCGCAGGAGCGTCGACTTCCCGCACCCGGACTCACCGACGATCCCGAACCGCTGGCCGGCGGCGATCTCCAGGCTGACTCCGCGCAGCGCTTGGACGGTCGGGGCGGCTCGCATGGGCGACCTGCGCGGCCGCCGGTAGACCCGGGTGACGTCCCGGACGCTGACAGCGGCGACGTCGGTAGCGTCGGACTCAGTCACTTGCCACCTCCGCATCGGCGTCCACCGGATGGTGGCAGGCGAACCCGCGCGCGAGGTCCGGCCCGGTCCACTGCGGCGTGATGGCGCAGTCGTCCTGCGCGTTGGCGCAGCGGTTGCGGAACACGCAGCCGTCGGGGAACTGCCCCGCGGCGGGCACGGTGCCGGCGATGGTCCGCAGTCGACCGTGCTCGTCCACCGCCTCGAGGTCCGAGGCTGCGAGCAGCCCGGCGGTGTAGGGATGGCTCGGCGAGGTGAACACCTCGCGCACGGTGCCGGCCTCGACGACGGTGCCGCCGTACATCACCAGCACCCGCTGGCAGACCGTGGCCACGACGGCCAGGTCGTGGGTGATGAACAGCAGCGCGGCGTCGCGGGCTGCCGCGCCGGAGACGAGCACGTCGAGCACCTGCGCCTGCACCGTGACGTCGAGGGCGGTGGTGGGCTCGTCGCACACCAACAGCGAGGGGTCGTTGGCCAGAGCGATGGCGATGACGACGCGTTGTCGCTGGCCACCGGAGAGCTGGTGGGGATAGGCCCGGACCGCCTGCTCCGGCTCGGGGATCTGCACCTGGCGTAGCAGCTCGACCGCGTCGGCGCGCGCGGCGGCTCGGTCGGGGCGGGTGCCGTGCAGCAACATCGTCTCGGCGATCTGGTCGCCGACGCGCATGGTTGGGTTGAGCGCGGTCATCGGCTCCTGAAAGACCATGGCGACGTTTCGGCCGCGCACCCGAGCCAGCCGGCGCTCGCTCGCCCCGACGAGGTCGTGCTCGACGTCGTCGAGCCGCACCGACCCCGCGACCGTCAACCCCTCGTCGAGCAGCCCCATGACCGCGAGGGCGGTCAGCGACTTCCCGGAGCCGGACTCCCCGATCAGCCCCACACGCTCGCCGCGGCAGATGTCGAAACCGGCGACCCGGACGAGGTCGGTGTCGCGAACTCGCACGGAGAGGTCGCGCACCTCGAGCACCTGCTCACTCATCGCTGGTCCTCGAGCCGCGGGTCGAACCGGTCGCGCAGACCGTCGCCGAGGAGGTTGAACCCGAGGACGGCGATGGCGATAGCGATGCCCGGGAAGAGTGCGAGGCGTGGGGCCACGAACAACAGCTCCTGGCTCTCCTGCAGCATCCGACCCCAGGACGGCGTGGGCGGCGGCGTGCCGAAGCCCAGGAAGGACAACGCCGCCTCGGCGAGGATCGCGATGGCGAAGGACACCGAGGCCTGCACGATGACCAGACTCGAGACGTTGGGCAGCACGTGGCGCACCGCGATCCCGACGGGCCGACGGCCCGCGGCTCGCGCGGCAAGGGCGTACTCCGTGCTCATCACCTGCAGGGTGCCGCTGCGGGTGATACGGGCGAAGCTGGGCACGGTGGCGATGCCGATGGCCACCATGGCCGTGAGAGTGCTCGCCCCGAAGACCGCGCCGAACATGATCGCCAGCAGCAGTGCCGGGAACGCGAGCAGCAGATCGATGGCGCGCATCACCACTTCGCTGACCCACCGGGGGGCCATCCCCGCCACCAGCCCGATCGGCACGCCGAGTACCGCCGCGACCCCGACTGCGACGACTCCGACGAACAACGTCGTGCGGGACCCCACCATCAGCTGGCTGACGACATCGTGGCCGAACTTGTCCGTGCCGAGCAGGTAGCTGCCACCAAGCCCACGCAGCCGCACGGTGGCATCGACGAACACCGGGTCGTGCGGGGTCCACACGAACGACACCAGCGCGGTGAGCACGACCAGGCCGACGAGGAGCGCACCGGCGACCAGGCTCGGGTTCACCGGCCGCCGCGTGCGCGCCGCCGGCGGCGCCAGGGCGGTCACCGGGCCCGCCGCAGCCGTGGGTCAAGCGCCACGTAGAGCAGGTCCACCAGGAAGTTGATGAGCAGGACCGCCACCACGATCACCATGACGACGTCGCGCACCACGAGCAGGTCACGATCGGCCACCGAGTCGAGCAGCAGGCTGCCGAGCCCGGGGATGACGAACACGCGCTCGACCACGACCGCCCCGACCAGCAGCGTTGCGAGCTGGAGACCCAGCACCGTGACGACCGGGACGGCGGCGTTGCGCACTCCATGGCGCACCAGCGCGCGGCCCGGCGTGAGCCCCTTCGCCCGCGCGGTGCGCAAGTAGTCCTCGTGCAGCACGTCGAGAATGGCCGAGCGCACGTACCTGGTGAGAACTGCGCCCTGGACCAACCCCAGGGACAGGGCAGGAAGCGTCAGCTGCTTGAGGAACATCACCGGGTCGACCGCGGGCGGGGTCCAGCCGTTGGCCGGCAGCCAGCCGAGTCGCACGGCGAAGAGTGTGATGAGCAGGATGCCGGCCAGGAAGGCGGGGACCGCTACACCGATCTGGGAGATCCCGGACAGGATCAGCCCCGAAAGCCGCCGGTGCCGGACCGCCATCACGAGGCCCGCGGGGACGGCCACGACCAGCGCGATCAGCATGCTGGTGAGCACGAGGATGCCGGTGACCTGCACGCGATCTGCCACCTGCGGGGCGATCGCGGCCTTCGACACGTAGGACGTGCCGAGGTCACCGCGCAGCAGACCACCGAGCCAGTCGGCGTACTGCACGAGCAGCGACCGGTCCAGTCCGAACTGGCCGCGCAGCCGGGCAACGGCCTCCTCGCTCGCGTTGACGCCGAGAGCTACCCGGGCGGGGTCACCGGGCAGCACGGCGAGCAGAGCGAAGACCAGCACCGTCGCCACCAGCAGACTGACGACGAAGATCGCGGTTCGCTGCAGGATCGTGGTGAGCACAGTCAGCTCGCCCCAGCGTGCCGCCGGCCGCCCGCGATCAGGACCGCGCCAGCCGGCTCAGGTCGAACGACTCACCGATGGCGTTCTTGGGCAGACCGGTGATGCCCTTCTCGGCCACGATCAGGTTGGGCAGCAGGAACAGCCAGTCCGCAGCGGCGTCCTCCGACAGCCCGCGGGCCGCCTTCTTCAAGTCGTCGACCTGCTCCTGCTTAGTGCCCTTGTCCGCTGCGGCGAAGAGGTCCTGGACGGCCGGGTTCTTGTACTGCGTGTAGTAGTCGGGGTTGCCGAACACCGCAGCCATGTCGCGGGGCTCGACGTGCGCAACGATCGACATGTCGTAGTTGTGGTTGGTGAACACCGCTTGTAGCCACTGGGCCGGGAACTCGAGGGTGTCGATCTTGGCGTTTATACCGACCTGGGCCAGCTGGCTCTTCACGACCTGCCCGCACGACTGCGCGTAGGGCAGGCTCGGCAGCCTGAGTCGCAGCGTCGGCTTGGGGGTCCCCGTTGCCTTGAGCAGGGACTTCGCCTTGGCGGGGTCGTAGGGGTAGAGCCCCGTGAGGTCCTCGGACCAGGGGTCGGTCGGCGGCACCATGCTGCCGATCAGAGTTCCACGGCCGGCCCAGCAAGTGTCGACGAGCGCCTTGTGGTCGATGGCGTAACGCACCGCCTGACGCACCCGCTTGTCGGTCAGCGGTCCCTTGCTGTTGTTGAACGACAGCACGACCTCGCCGTTCGTGACTCCTTCGATGACGTCGAACCGATCGTCCTTCTCCAGCTGGGCCAGCGACTCAGGGGCCTGCACCGTGCCGATGACGTTGATCGTGCCGGTGAGCAGCGCGTTGTTCAGGGCGGTGGCGTCCTTGAAGTACTTCAGGGTCACCGTGCTGAAGAACGGCTCGTCGCCGAAGTAGTCAGCATTGCGGTCGAGAACGATTGAGTCGCCACGGTTGAACTTCGCCAGCTTGTACGGTCCGGTGCCGACCGGCTCGGTCGCCAGGTTGTCAACGCCATTGCGGGAGAACATGGCGCCGATGCGCGTGGTCATCCGGTAGAGCCAGTCGTTGCTCGGCTCCTTGAGCGTGACCTCCAGCTGAGTCGGCGACACTGCCTTGGCGTCGGCGACCACGTCCATTGCAGCCTTCAGCGAGACGGTCCAGTCTGTCTGGACCCGCTTGATGCTGAAGACCGCATCCTCGGCGGTGAACTTCTCGCCGTTGGTGAACGTGGCGTTGTCGACCAGGTTGAACGTGTAGGTCTTGCGGTCGTCGCTGACTTCCCACGACTTCGCAAGATCCGGCTGGATCTCACCGTCCTGGTCGAGCTTGACGAGCCCGTCGTAGACATTGTTGAGCAGCGCCTGCGGGATGGCCGCACCGTCGGTGGTGGTGAAGTCCAGACTGGCCGGCACCGCGACGAGCCCCACGCTGAGCTTCTCGCTTCCGGTTGCGCCGTCGCTGCTGCCGTTGCCGCTGCCACCGTTGTTCGCGGTCGTGCCAGCTGAGCACGAGGCCAGGAGAACCGCAGTCACCAGGGTGACCGCCGCCATTGACGTGCGTCGGAGTCTGCTCATGGTCGCTCCATCTCTCGAAGTACGGCATCGGACAGCTGCTGTGTGGTGGCGGTGCCACCGAGATCGGGGGTGTGGTGCGAGGGATCGGCGAGGACAGCTGCCACCGCGGCGCGCACCTGCGCCGCGGCAGCCGGATGGCCGGTGTCGTCGAGCAGCATCGCGCCCGACAGAAGGCAGGCAACCGGGTTCGCCTTGCCCTGGCCGGCGATGTCGGGCGCCGACCCGTGCACGGGTTCGTAGATGCCGGGCACGCCACCGCCGGGACGCACGTTGCCGCTGGGTGCCATGCCCATCCCGCCGGCCAGGACAGCGGCGAGGTCACTGAGGATGTCACCGAAGAGGTTCGCCGCGAGCAGCACGTCCAGCGAGCGGGGGTCCTGCACGATGCGTGCCGCCATAGCATCGACGAGGACGACCTCGAGCTCGATGTCGGTGTTCTCGTCGGCCACCTCGCGCACCACCGCGTCCCATAGCGGGTAGCCGTAGCGCATGGCGTTGGACTTGGTGACCAGGGAGACCCGGCCCCGACGTGACCTCGCCAGGTCGAAGGCGAACCGCGCGGCGCGCTCGATCACCCGGCGAGAGTGCAGCGCGACCTCCATGGCCGTCTCGTCCGGCGTGCCGACGTGCGCCCGTCCGCCGGCCCCGACGTACTCGCCCTCGGTGTTCTCGCGGACGATGACCAGGTCGACACCGTCGGAGTCGCGCACGGCCGTCGGCACCCCCGGGAAAGACCGGACGGGTCGCATGTTGATCGCGAGATCCAGCGCCTGGCGCAGCGCAATGATCAGGCCCCAGACCAGCTCGTGGTCGGCGACGTCCGGGCGGCCGACGGCTCCGAAGAGGACGGCGTCGGCCGCCGAGACGATGTCGACCGCGTCGGGGGGCATGGGCGCACCGGTGCGCAGGTGGCGCTCGCCGCCCCAGTCGAGCTCGATGACGTCGAGCTTGGTGTCCTCACGGCGCAGCACTGCGTCGAGCACGGGAAGGGTGGCCGAGACGACCTCCGGGCCCACACCGTCTCCCGCGATCGCGGCGACCCGCAGCATCCCGCCGACCCGTGTCATCGCCGACCTCCCGTGGTCAACTGGTCAGACCAGTGCACTCGGTTACGCAATGCCCTACCTTGTCCAGGGACGGGCGCCCTGTCAATGGGGGATCCCAGGCGGGATCCCCCCGGCCAGCGACAATCGCGAGGCGGTGAACGATGGCGGAAGCCGGACTGTTCCGGCCGGTCCAGCCGGTGCGCGCATACGAACGCATCGTCGAGCAGGTCGAGGAGGCCGTCTACAGCGGCGCGCTACCGCCAGGTGCGAGGCTGCCCTCGGAGCGCGACATGATGGTGGCGTTCTCGGTGAGCCGGTCGACCGTGCGCGAGGCCCTGCGAGTCCTGGACAGCGGCGGTGTCGTGCGGTCCCGCCCCGGTGACCCACGCGGTCCCGAGGTGCTACCGGTGTCCGACGGCGGGCTGCGCAAGCAGCTGACCCGGCTGATCCGTGGAGACGAGATCGGACTGGGCGACCTGTTGGCCTTCCGGATGGTGCTCGAGGGCTCGGCGAACTTCCTCGCCGCGGCAATGCGCACCGACGGCGAGCTTGGCCGGATGGATGACGCGATGGCGGTCATGCGCTCCGCGGTCGACGAGGGCTACGAGGCGTTCAGCGCCGCCGACGTCGCGTTCCATGACGCGGTGGCCGAGGTGAGCCACAACGCCCTGCTGAGAGTCTGCAGCGAGGTCGTGCGCGGCATCGTGCTCAACCTGATCGCCGGCAAGATCGAAAGCTCTCCGGACCGGAGGGCGTTGATGTCAGAGTCGCTGGCGCACCACGGTGAGGTACTCGACGCTGTACGCCGGGGAGACGGAAGGGGCGCGGCGCACCTGGCTCGGGCGAACCTCTTCGACTACTACGCGGACTACTGCACGCCGGACGAGAGGAGCCTGCTGCGCACCCTCGTCGACGAGCTCCCGACGTGATGTTCAGGAAGTGACGTCCTTGGTCTGCAGCCGGGCCCAGGCCAGCGGCAGGAAGACCGCGACGTAGGCGAGCTGGGTCCACAGGCCCGACTGCAGCCCGTCCCACGAGATCGGTGAGCGCAACACGTCGCCGAAGTTGAACCACGGGTGCGAGAACAGGTACGGGTGGATCGCGCTGATCTGCGGGATGCTGTCTGCGATCTGGCTCACGATCGCCAGCACCGCGGTCGCCGCCATCGCACCGATCGGTACCTCGGTCAGGGTGGAGATGAACAGCCCGATCGCACACACGCCAGCGAGCATCAGCGTGACGTACAACGCGACGAGCAGCACCCGCCACAGCGCAGCGCCGTAGGACACGGTCGTGCCGGAGAGCAACGTCACGTCACCGTGCGGGAACAGCGCGAGCCCCACCAGCACGCCGACCACTGCGACCGCCACCGTCGCCAGCAGGGCGAAGACGAGCGCCGCCGCGTACTTCACCAGCAGCAGCCGGGTCCGGGAAACGGGAACCACGAGCAGGCCGCGCAAGGTGCCGATGCTGGCCTCGCCTGCGATCGCCTCGCCGGAGACGACAGCGACGGCCAGCGGCAGGAAGAACGGCAGCAGGACGGTGAGCGAGGTGAAGACGAGGAACAGCCCGTTGTCGGTGACCTGACTCAGGAACGGGGGTCCGTCACCCTCGCTCGGCGCCGCGAGCCGCACTGCCGTCCCGATCAGGATGGGGAAGGCGCACAGCACCACGACCAGCGCGATGTTGCGTCGCCGGCGCAGCACCAGCCGCAGCTCGGAGCGGAAGAGGCGCAGGTCGAGCGAACGCCGTGGCGTCGCGTCGTGGGCGAGCGCGGGACGAGGCGCCTCGATCGTGCTACTCGTCGACATCGAAGCCCTCCCCCGTCAGCGAGACGAACGTCTCCTCGAGGTCCGGGCGTTCGACCACGAGCTGGCGGACGTCGACCCCGTGCGTCACGAGCTCGGCTGTGACGTGCTCGCTGGCGACCGAGCCCAGCTCGGCGACCGCGCCCTCGGGGCGCAGCTCCACCCGCTCCAGGCCCAGGCGGGTCAGGATGTCGGCGGCGTCCTGCGGCCGCGACGTCTCGACGCGCACTCGCACCCCAGCCGCCGCGCGCAGCTCGGGCAGAGATCCCTGGAAGACCAGTCGGCCGTGGCTCATGACTCCGACGTCGGTGCAGATCTGCTCAATCTCGGTGAGCAGGTGGGATGACACGAAGACCGTGGCGCCATCGGCGCGCGCCTCGCGCAGCAGGTGGCGTACCTCGCGGGTGCCCTGCGGGTCGAGACCGTTGGTGGGCTCGTCGAGCACCAGCAGGTCGCGCGGCCGCAGCAGCGCGGCGGCCAGGCCGAGCCGCTGACGCATCCCGAGCGAGTACTTGCGGAACGGCTTGCCCGCGGCCGCGCTGAGGCCGACCTTCTCCAGTGCTGTGCCCACCCGCTCCTTGGCGCCCATGCCGGAGACGGTGTGGTCGCCGGCGTCGAGACGCATCAGGTTGTCGTAACCGCTGAGGTAGGTCTGGAAGGCGGGGCCCTCGACCAGAGCTCCGACGCGCGGCAGGACGCGACCGGCCGCCTTCGGCATCGGAGCACCGAGCAGCTCGTGCCCACCCGCTGTCGCGGACACCAGACCGAGCAGCATGCGGATCGTGGTGGTCTTGCCGGAGCCGTTGGGACCGAGGAAGCCGTAGATCGCGCCTTGCGGCACCAGCAGGTCGATGGCGTCAACCGCGACCTGGCCACCGGGAAAGCGCTTGGTGAGCCCGGTCGAGCGGATCGCCGCGGACACCTGCTGGTCGCGGGGCTCGTCCGCCGTGCGCTCCGCCACGCCGACCGGCACGGTCACTTGCTGGCCGCCTGCTCGAGGACCGAGGGCGCGACCGACCCGACGAAGAGCCGGCCGTCGTCGAGGAGAAGCACCGACACCAGGGTCGTACGCAGCACCTGCCCGTTGCCATAGGCGCCGCTGACCGGGGTCATCGCCCTGGTCAGCGCGCCGAGCTCGGCGCCGGTCTGGGAATCGGTGCCGTTGCTGGAGCCGGTCCCGGTCGCTGCACCGAGCGAGACGCCGGTGAGCTCGACGATCGACGTCCAGCCGGAACCGATGACCGTCGGCCCGGTCGCGCCGGCGGAGCCTGCCGACGTACCCGCCTTCTCCTTGTCGACCGCACCCGACTCCGGCTTGGCCGACCCCGGCGAGAGCTCGCTGACCTTGGCCCCGGGGGGCGGGGAGAAGCGGAAGACGCTCGCCGGGGGCTTGGTGAAGGTCACCGAGGTGAAGGCGGTCTCGAAGGCGGGGCGGCCGGTCTTGCCGGCGGCGTTGACCTGCACGCGCAGGGGGACGCTGGTCTTGCTGTCGACGGCGATGCGCACGTCGCCGACCAGCGAGCGGGAGTCGCGCGGGGTGAGCACCAGCTCGTAGGCGGACCGGCCAGCAACGGAGGCCGTGCCGTCGACGGTGACCTTGGTGGTCGGGTCGACGGCGGCGAGCGCCTGCTCCGCGGCCTTCTGCGGGGTCACCGACTCAGTGGCGGTGGGGCTCAAGTCCTTCGTCGTCGCATCGGCGGGGAGGACGATGTGCTGCGCGGTGTTCTTCCCGCTGGTCCAGAGCCAGACGTCCTGACCGTTGCGCACGAGGTCGGTCTCGGCAAGATCTCCGACGAGAGCGATCCGCGACTTGCTCGCACCGTCGTACCAGACCTTCGCCTGGTGTGACCCTGACAGCAGCGACGTCGGCGAGATGGAGGTGCCGCTGACGTCGGGCAGCGCCGGCAGCCCGAGGCGCGCGGTCTCGACGACGGTGCCCGACAGCGGGGTGCCGGACGAGCCGCTCACGTCGGCGAGCAGCTGGGCGGCCGACTTGGCGGGCAGCGATGGTGCGGCGCTAGCGACCATCGGGACGGTGACGGCGGCAGCGACCACGACCGCGCCGACGGCGGGTGCCAGCCAGGCGATGCGGCGTCGGGACGACAGGGCGGAACTGGTCGGGCTCTCGGTCATGCCGGCCATCCTGCCTCGCGCCTGCTGTGACGACGCTGAGAGAGCCTGAGGACGGTCTCAGCCACCTCACAGGCCGGGCAGGGCAGGCTGGGGGCGTGCGCGTGCTGGTGGTGGAGGACGAGGTACGCCTGGCTCAGGCGCTGCGCCGGGGGCTGCAGGCGGAAGGATTCACCGTCGACCTGGCCCACGACGGGGAGGACGGGCTGCACCTGGCGCTGGAGCACGAGTACGCCGCGGTGGTCCTCGACCTCATGCTGCCGAAGCTCTCCGGCTACCGCGTGTGCCAGGAGCTGCGGGCGGCGGGCAACTGGGTGCCGGTGCTGATGCTCTCGGCCAAGGACGGCGAGTACGACGAGGCCGACGGCCTGGACCTGGGCGCGGACGACTACCTGACCAAGCCGTTCTCCTATGTCGTTCTGGTGGCGCGGTTGCGTGCCCTGCTGCGGCGGGGCGCTCCTGATCGGCCCGCTGTGCTCACCGCAGGGGACCTGTCGCTGGACCCGGCCGCCCGGACGGTGCGCCGCGGGGAGGAGGAGATCACCCTGACGCCGCGGGAGTTCTCGCTGCTGGAGTTCCTGCTGCGCAGTCGCGGTGAGGTGGTGCCGAAGTCGCGCATCCTCACCCATGTGTGGGACACCAACTACAGCGGCGACGAGAACGTGGTCGAGGTCTACGTCGGCTACCTGCGCAAGAAGGTGGACGCGCCGTTCGGGCGCAAGGCGCTCGAGACCGTTCGCGGTGTCGGCTACCGGCTGGCGGCCGACGGTGGCTGAGCAGGACGACGGCGCCGCGACGCTCGGCCCGAGGCGCGGGCGGCTGGGCATCCAGGCCAGGTTGACGTTGGCGGCGACCGCACTGGTCGCGGTGGTCCTCGTGGTGGGCGCCGTCGTGCTGACCGGCGCGCTTCGCGAGACGCTCTTCCGCACCCTGGACGACTCCGCCCGCCAGCGCGCCAGGGACGTCGCCACGCTGGTGGACACCGGTAACCTGCCCAAGACGGTCCCGGTCGCCGGCGGCACGGTGCTCGTGCAGGTCGTGGACGCCGGCGACCGCGTGCTGGCCGCCTCGCCGGGGGGTGATGCGCTGGTCCCGCTGCTGTCGCCGAAGGCACTGGCTGCGGTGCGCGGGGGAGCGACGCTGCAGGTCCCGGGCTCGCGCATCGGCGTCTCTGACTCCCTGCGGGTGCTCGGCACGACGGCCGGTCCCGCCGGCGAGCGCGTCACGGTCCTGGTGGCGGTGTCGAGCACCGAGTCGGCGCGCAGCGTCCGCGTGGTGGCGCTGGTGCTGCTCGTCGGGGTGCCGCTGCTGGTGCTGGCCTTCGCAGGTGTGTGCTGGCTGCTGGTGGGGGCCGCGCTGCGCCCGGTCGCCGAGCTGCGCCGGGGCGCGGGGGCGATCACCGAGACGGGGACAGGGGCCCGGCTGCCGGTCCCGCCGACCCGCGACGAGGTGGCCCGCCTCGCCCAGACCCTCAACGACATGCTCGACCGGCTGGCAGCAGGTGGCGCCCGGCAGCGGGCTTTCGTCGCCGACGCCGCGCACGAGCTGCGCAGCCCGCTGGCCTCGGTGCGTACTCAGCTCGAGGTCGCCCGAGCGCATCCCGAGGTCGCGGACTGGCCGGACACCGCCGAGGGTGTCCTCGCCGACGTGGCGCGGCTGAGCCGGCTCGTCGACGACCTGCTGCTCCTGGCGCGCCTCGACGACGACAGGGGCTCGCGCGAGTCGCAGGCAGTCGTCGACCTGGTGGCGCTGGCGAGCGCGGCCACCCAGCGGTCGGGCCGTCGGGTGCAGGCGACCGTGCACGCTCGAGACGAGCCGGTGCTCGCGCGCGCTTCTGGAGATGCCGTCGTCCGGATCCTCGACAACCTGCTCACCAACGCCGACCGCTACGCCGCGACGTCGGTGACCGTCGAGGTCGCGCGGGACGGCGAGGCGGCAACCCTGTCGGTGAGCGACGACGGGCCGGGCATCCCGGCAGCCGCTCGGGCGCGCGTGTTCGAGCGCTTCACCCGCCTCGACTCGGCGCGCAGCCAGGATGCGGGAGGCAGCGGCCTCGGGCTGGCCATCGTCCGGCAGCTCGCGCAGGCGTACGGCGGGTCCGTGCAGCTGCAGGACGCGCAGCCCGGCTTGCGCGCCGTCGTGCGTCTCCCGTTCGCCGCACAGGTCACCGCTGAACCGCTAGCGTGAGGACGACCGAGCGAGAGGATCGCTGTGCCTGTCTTCATGATCGAGCGCCGCTACGCCGATGACCTCGACGTCACCGCCGAGTCCGCGGCCGGCATCAACCGGATCAACGACGAGGAAGGTGTCCGCTGGCTGTACTCGTTCCTGTCCGCGGACAAGCGCAAGACCTACTGCCTCTACGAGGCACCGTCCGCGCAGGCGATCCGGGATGCGGCAGTGCGGGCGGGGTTGCCCGCCGACGTGATCGTCGAGGTCACCACGCGCATCGACGCCGACGGGTCGCTCACCGGCGTCTGAACGTCCGCGCCAGCACCGCTCCCGCCGCCGCCACCACCACCACCACCACCACTATTTCCATGATCGGAGACGGAGCGCGGCTTCTATGCCGCGCATCGTCTCCGATCACCGAACTGGGCTAGGCCGGGCTGCGCGGGGCCATGGACTAGGACGTACGGAGTCAGCGAGCGGTTGCCGCTAGGCGAGGAGGCCGTGCGAGGACGCGTAGTGCGCCGCCTGGGTGCGGTTCGCGCACTGCGTCTTGGACAGGATGCTGCGGACGTGGTTCGCGGCCGTGCTCTCGCTGATCACCAGCTGGCGGGCGATGGCCCGGTTGCTCAGCCCGACCCCGACCAGCCGCAGGACCTCGGTCTCGCGGCGGGTCAGGCCGTCCGGGGCAGCGGATCCGGCCTCGCGCCCCGGACTCTCGAGTGCAGCGAGCGCAGTGAGGACCCGTTGCTGGCCCAGCGACTGCGCCAGTGACCTTGCACGGTCGACCAGATCGCGGCACCGGTCCGGCGCGGCGTGGTTTCGCTGCAGGTGAGCAGCCCACGCCGTGAGGGTGTTCGTGAGATGTGCAGTGGCCCCCATTCTCGCGTCCATCTCCTCGGCCGCCGCGAAGCTCTGCTCCGGATCCCCGTGTCCCAGCAGGGAATCGACCGATCCGAGGTAGCGGTCCGCGCTGCCGAACAGCGCGACGAACTGCCCGGCCACGAGGTTGAGACCTGCGTAGTCGGCCAACATGGGACGCAACCGGGTCGTGGTCACCTGGTCGCCCAGAGCCAGTGCGGCCTCTGTCAGATAGACGAGCACGGCCGGCCACTGCGCGGAGGACTCGTAGCGACTCAGATCCTCCTCGACAAGCCAGCGCATCAACCGACCGGACGACTTGAGCATGCCCAGCTCGGTGTAGAGCGCGAGCAGGCCCGGCGCCCAGTGCTCGGTGGGCCGCTCCTCCCCCGAGACGAGATGGCGCACCTGCTCCAGAGCCCCGGTCTCCCGGCGCACCATGAACGACTGCACCCCGTACGGCCCCTCGGTGTCGTCGGTGCCGAACGAGCCGCCGAGCTCGACCATGGCCGCACAGGTGCTCTCGGCAACCGTGAACTGCCCGGCCGCCATCGCCCGGCCGTACGCCAGGCAACCGGCCATGTAGGCATAGAAGTCCTGGCCGGTGACTCGTGCCGAACGCAACAGGTCGCCGTGCGCTGCATCCCAGCCCGCCGGGTCACCGTTGAGGTAGGAGCAGACCCCACGGAAGTACGCGGCCGGCCCGAGCTGGCCGAGATCACCGGTGCGGTCGGCAAGGCGTGACAGCTCCGTCGCGCGGGCGAGCTTGGCCGGTGCGTCAGTGGGCTGTCCCCCGAGCCAGAGGCTGGCTTGTAAGGCGTCCGCGAGCAGCCTGTCGTCGCCGACCCGACGCGCCAGCTGCACGGCACGACCGCCCACGGCGGCGGCCTGCTCAGTGGCGCCAGTGAAGGCCAGCGCGCGGCCGAGGCTGGCCAGAGCGCGGATGTAGACGGCGTCGGCCTCGTCGTGCGCGATGCCCTCGAGTGCAGCCGTGAGCAGCTCGACCGCACGGTGGCCGGGTCGGCCGGGACGCCACGACGCAGCCTCGTAGCCGATCGCCGCCTGCACCCGGGCCAAGGAGTTGCCGCTGGTGCTGACCTGCTCGTAGAGGTCACGGGCGTGCGCGAAGTCGCCGCCCAGCAGGTTGCTGCGAGCCGCTGAGAGCCGCTGCAGCTCTTGCTGCTCGGTGTCCTCGGTCAGCTCGGCCGCCTGCTCGAACCAGCCGGCCGCCTCCTGGTGCGCAAGGCTGGCGTCGGCCCGCACGGCGGCCTCCCGCAGGTAGTGCACCGCCTTCCCGGTGTAGCCCAGCATCCGGGCGCTGGCGTAGTGGTGTGCCAGTCGACGCACCGGCAGCTCACCCTCGGCCTGTTCGAGAGCCTGGGCAACGCGGGCGTGCTCGGTGACCAAACGGGACGAGGTCATCAGGTCGAGCACGGTCTGACGGGCCAGGGCATGGAGGAACCGGAACTCGCCACCTGGCAGCGGCGCGGACTCGAGCAGGCCGAAGGCGACTCCCTCGTCGATGGCCGTCAACGTCGTGTCCGGGGTCCACTCGCCGGCCGCCATCAAGGTGGCCAGATCGACCTGCTCACCGATGACCGCTGCCAGCTCCAGCACCTGTCGGTGCGGCGCGGCGAGGCGGTCCAACCGGGTTGCCAACGTGTCGCGCACGGACTCGGGGGCGAAGAAGCGGCCGGAGCGCAAGGCGCCGAGACCGCCGCGCGTCGAGATCTCGCGCCAGAGCTCGCGGACGAAGAACGGATTGCCACCCGTCTGGTCGCGCAGGAACGCCGCCGAGGTGCGCGCCCGCTGGTGCGGCACCTTGGCCTCGGCTGCCAGGTAGGTCGCGATGTCCTCGGTGTCGAGACCAGCGAGGTCGAGCCGGCGAACGCCGTCGAGCCGGTAGAGCGAGGCGATGGCGCGCACCAGCGCCGGGGACCGGTCCGGCGCGGTTGTTCGATGGGTTGCCACGACGAGCAGCGGCTCGTTCGACGTGCGCTCGACGACGTACGTGAGCAGATTCAGCGCGGTGACGCCGGCCCACTGCAGATCCTCCAGCGCGAGCACGACCGGCCCCTTTCCGGCTGCAAGCCGGATCGCCCCGACGACGGCCTCGTATATCTCGCGCTGGTACTCCGTCTCGCCGTCGCGCTCCGCTCCGCGGTGTCGACGCCCCCCGGAGACTCCAGCGATCCCGGCGAGCCGGTCGAGGAGCGTGTCGGGGTCAACCCCAGTCCCCCCCTCGTGATCCTCCGTCGCGACCAGGTCGCCCGCGGTGAGGGCGGTGCGCAACGCGCGGACGGGCTCGACGAACGGCTGGTACGGGGCCCCGAACTCCGCGATGCTCGTGCCGAGCAGCACCGCCGCGCCTTCTGCCTGCAGCCGGGTGGCGACCTCGGCGAGGAGTCGGCTCTTCCCGGCCCCGGGCTCTCCCCCGATGAACACGGCTTGCCTGGAGCCGGCGAGGACATCCGCCCAGGCGGCCTCGAACGCGGCGAGCTCAGCACGCCTACCCACGAGAGTGGGGAGCCCAGCGTCCGACCAGCGCGCCGGCATCGCCGGATATGTCCAGCCGGCCATCACGCCACGCTAGGTGGTGCCCGGACGAGGGTCGATGGTCAGTTCTGACCATGGGGCCGTCGGAGCCGAAGTTGGGCAGTTCCGGTCATGCGTCCACCCGTCGCGCTCCCTAGCGTCGGCGTCATCCAGATCAACGAGAGGGTGGGCAATGAGCGCGCAGACGATCGAGAAGCTGACCGCGGCCGTGACCGGCGAGGTCGTGACGCCGCAGGACAGCGGCTACGAGGATGCCCGGCGCGTCTACAACCAGATGATCGACCGGCGGCCTGCCGCCGTCGTGCGGTGCGCCGATTCGGCCGACGTGGCCGCCGTGGTGCGGCACGCCCGCGAGAGTGGACGCACCCTGGCGGTGCGGGGTGGTGGGCACAGCGTGCCGGGCTTCGGCACTGCTGACGACGCGGTGGTCGCGGACCTCTCGGGGCTGCAGTCGGTGCACGTCGACCCGGACAAGCGTCTCGCCCGGGCCGGCGGGGGCACGACGTGGAACGGGTTCAACGAGGCGACCGGCAAGCACGGGCTGGCCACGACAGGCGGGATCATCTCGACCACCGGCGTCGGAGGTCTGACCCTCGGCGGCGGCATCGGCTACCTGTCCCGCGGCTATGGCCTGTCCTGCGACAACCTCGTGTCGGCCGAGGTCGTCACCGCGACCGGCGACATCGTGACGGCGAGCGACACCGAGCAC
>JBBRVU010000009.1:0-51538 GCA_038246575.1 Actinomycetes bacterium
CCGCGCCGCCGCCGCAGCGGCCGCGACCACCGTCTCGTCCGAGCCGGCGCCCAGCTCGACCCCGGCCAGCAGCGCCGCCAGCCCCGGACCCGCCGCGGTCGCGTCCAGCACCTGCCCACTCCCGGCCAGAGGAGGGGAGATCGAGTCGAACACATGTTCGAATCCTACCCGACGGGCCGGACACAATCAACCCGACATCCACAGAAACCCGTTGGGCAACAACGAGTTTCAGCGGCCGGCGCCACGTCCGGGGAACGGCGGGGCTGTCCCGCTCTGCGCGGAGCGCGGCGGCTGGTCCGTCGGCGGTCGCCGCCTCTTGCGTTGGCTGTCGGCCTGGTAGGCCGTCAGGGCGTCGTCCAGGGAACCGTCGTGGACCAGCGCCCCAGCCTTCAGGTACAGCCCACGGGTGCAGAAGCGGCGCAGATCGGAGACGTTGTGCGACACCAGGAACAGTGTCCTCCCGCCGTCCAGCATCTCGCCCATCCGCTCGTAGCACTTCTCCCGGAACGCCCGGTCGCCGACGGCCAGGACCTCGTCGACGAGCACGACCGGCTCGTCCAACGACGTGATGACCGAGAAGCCGAGGCGGACCTTCATCCCCGACGAGAAGTGCCGGAACGGCGTGTCCAGGAAGTCGCCGACCTCGGCGAAGTCCACGATCTCGTCGAACCGCGCCTTGATCTGCTTCTTCGACAGGCCGTGCAGCCCCGCGGTCAGCCAGATGTTGTCGCGCGCCGTCAGGTCCCCGACAAAGCCACCCGTGACCTCGATCAGCGGCGCCACGCCTCCGGTGACCCGGATCCGCCCCTCGTCGGGAACCAGGACCCCCGCGATCAGCTTGAGCAGCGTGCTCTTGCCCTGACCGTTGCCACCGACGAGACCGACCGCCTCGCCCGGCTTGATGTCGAAGGAGATGTCTCGCAGAGCCCAGAAATCGCCCTTGCGGCGACCCTTGTGCTTGTGCCCCGACAGCATCCGACGCAGCCGCTTCTGGCGACCGCGGTTGCGGCGGAAGCTGATGCCCAGTCCGTCGGCCTCGATCACCGGCGCCACGCTCAGATCTCCTTCAGGATCGTGCCCTCGAGCCGGCGGAACACGACGGAGCCGAGGACCAGGAGCCCGATCGCCGTGCCGATGCTCACTGAGAGCGCCGGCCACCCGGACCATTCCTCCGGGAAGAAGGCCGTGCGATAGAGATCGAGGATCCCGGCGAGCGGGTTGAACAGGAAGAGGTCGGCAACCCCACCGCCGAGCCGGGACTGGACGTCGTTGACGCCGTAGATGATCGGCGAGAGGTAGAAGCCCAGCCGGAGCACGATCCGGACCAGCCGTTCAACGTCGCTGTAGAGCACGGCGAGCGGAGCCAGCAGCAGCCCGGCGCCGATGAGCATGACGGTCTGGATGAGCATGGCCACCGGAAAGAACACGATGTGCCAGCTCGGACTAGCCGCGTTGATGAGGGCGAAGAACGCCAGCACCGGCAACGACAGCAGGAACTCGGCGCCCCGGCTGAACACCGCGCGGAGGACCCAGATCTCGCGCGGCAGACTCGTCGAGCGCACCAGCTTTGAGTCCTTGTTGAACGCCTTCATCGACGTACGCAGCACGGTGTTGGTCCACTGCCACGGAAACATCGCGAGCAACAGGAAGACGATGTACGGCTGGGCGCCGAACGGCCGCTCGATCAGCTTGGTGAAGATGAACCAGTAGATTCCGGCCATCAGCAGCGGCTCGAGGATCGACCAGACCCAGCCGAGCAGCGAGTCGGAGTACTTCACCTTCAGGTCACGCGACACGAGCAGACCCAGCACCCGACGATTGCGCCACAGGATGCCCAGTCGAGAGGCGGGTTTGACCTGGTCTGACACCACTCTCCCACCGGCACGGGGCCCGCGATCAGGACCCGGGAACGCTACCACCGGGGATACGTCGGGAACGCCGCTCAACTGAAGGCCTCGACGTACGCCTCGACCCGACGGCGCACGGTGGGGCCATCGAGATCGAGGTGCTCGAGGATCGTGAAGCGGTCCGGCCGCGTGGAAGGCGCCAGGGAGACCGCCTCCGCGAACTGCTCGGTGCTCAGCCCGAGATCACCAGGCAGCCGCGGCAGGTCGTGACGCCGCAGGCAGGCGTCGACCATGGCGGCCGACGCCTCGTCGCCGCGGAGGAAGAACGAGAACAGCGCCCCGACACCGGCGAGCTCGCCGTGGTTTCCGGCATCGGGGAACAGCAGGTCGATCGCGTGCAGGATCTCGTGGTCGCCGCCACTGCACGGCCGGCTGGACCCGGCCGCCGCCATGGCCATCCCGGACAGGACCAGCGCCTCGGCCAACGCGGTGAGGAACCGCGGCGAGTCGACGCCGTCCGTGCGGTGCAGGATCGCCTCGGCGGCCGTGCGGGCGAAGGTCTCGGCCAGGCCGTCGACCGGCTCGGCCCGCACGTCGCGGGCCAGGCGCCAGTCCTCGAGTGCCGACAGGTTGCTGACGACGTCGCCGATGCCCGAGCGCACCATCCGCGGCGGCGAGTCGCGGACGTAGTCCAGATCGACGACCACGGCCATCGGGAGGCTGACGCCGAACGAGCCCTTTCCGCCCTCGTGCACCAGGGAGCTCACGGGTGACGCGATCCCGTCGTGCGCCAGGTTGGTGGCCACCGCGACCATCGGCAGCGCCAGCCGGGTGGCGGCGTACTTCGCCACATCCAAGGTGCGCCCTCCGCCGATGCCGACGAGAGCGTCGTACTGCTTGCTCCGCAACTGCTCCTGCAGCTCGCCCGCTGCTTCAAGGCTGCCGCCCTTGACCGTGAAGATGTCCGCGTTCGCCAGGTCCGGTCGGATCGCCTCGACCAGCCGCTCCCCCTGACCCGGCCCGACCGCGACGGCAACATGGCCGTCTGCCGAGATCCGGCGGTCGCTGAGCAGCTCACCGAGCCCCGACACCGCACCGGCCCTGATGTCGATGAAGAGCGGGCTGAGCAGGACCCGGGCTAGTAGTGGCACGCGATCTCCCGCGCCCGGGTCAGGTCGTCGTGGTTGTCGACCTCCACCCACGACACCGTTCCGATCGGCGCCACCCCGATTCGGCCCCCGCCATCGACCAGGGTCTGGTAGCCGTCCTCGTAGTAGAGATCCGGGTCGCGCCGCCACGTCGACTCCAGCGCGGTCGCCAGGTCCTCGGCGCCGTGCGACTGGATCAGCGTCGCGCCGATGTACTCGCCATCCGCGTCCGAGGGGTCCATCAGCTTGGTGATGCGACGCATGAGCCCGCGCTCGTCGAGGGTGACCTTCATCTCCTCGTCGGCCAGCTTCTTCTCGTTGTCCAGCGCCAGCAGCACGCCGGGAGAGTCGGGCTGCCCGGCGGCATCGAGCAGCGTGCGCTCGATCGAGGCAGGGTGGACCGTGTCGCCGTTGACCAGCAGCGCGCCCTCGGCGAAGTGGTCACGGGCCAGCCACAGCGAGTAGCAGTTGTTCCACTCCTCGGCCTTGTCGTTGTGGACAAGCGTCAGACGCACGCCGTGGCGCGACTCGAGGTCGGCCTGCCGGTCCTGCACGGCCTCGGCCCGGTAGCCGACCACGACGGTCACCTCGGTGAGCCCGACGGCCGCCAGGTTGCCTAGACCGATGTCGAGGATCGTGGTGTCCCCGTCGACGGGCACCAACGCCTTGGGGAGGGTGTCGGTGTACGGCCGCAGCCGCCGCCCGGCGCCTGCTGCCAGCACCATCCCGATCATCTGCGCGCTCCCTCGAATCTGCCATCCCGGTCACCGGACGGTATCGTCCCTCGCTGTGCAGCAGCCCACTCCCGCCCCGTCGATGACCCAAGTGACCCGGCACCGGCTACGCGCGGCGGCACGCTGGCGGATCCGCCGAGCCCGCCGCCGGCTGATGAACCGGATCGCGCCGGACCTGCTTGCACCGCAGCTGGCGGCCTCGCGAGTGCCGATCAACGCGGAGGTCGTCGCATACTTCCCCGACAGTCCCGAGCGGGCCTATCAGGTCGAGCAGTGGCTGCCGGTCTTCGAGGAGCTCACGAAGCACCATCAGGTCGTGGTCATCCTCCGAGAGATGGCCACCCTGCGCCATCTCCAGGACCTCACGTCGCTGCCGTTGGTCTGTGTGTCCAGGTTCGTCGACCTGATGACGCTCTATGACATCTCCGAGTTCAAGGTCGGCATCTACCCGAACAACAGCAGCCGCAACTTCCAGTCGCTGAACAACCCGCGCATGCTGCACGTCCACGTGAACCACGGCGAGAGCGACAAGCTGTCCAGCTTCAGCAACCAGGTCAAGGGCTACGACCGGGTGTTCGTCGCCGGCGAGGTCGCGGTGGAGCGCTACCGCGAGGCGCTGATCTCCTTCGACAGCAACAAGGTCGTCGCCGTCGGCCGCCCGCAGCTCGACCTGACCTTCAAGCCCGAGCTCGCAGAGTCGTCGCGTCGGACAGTGCTCTACGCGCCGACCTGGTCAGGCGAGAGCGAGTCCAACAACTGGACCTCCCTCGATCGTTATGGCATCAGCATCGTGGAACAGATCCTGTCCCTGCCCGACATGCGCCTCATCTACAAGCCGCACCCGCGGGTCGAGCGAACCTCCGACGAGCCGGTTGCCGCCGCCCACCAGCGCATCGTGGCGCTGATCCGGGCCGCCAGGACCCGCGATCCGGAGGCGGGCCACCAGGTCCGGATGACCGGCAACATCCTGGCCATGTTCGACCGGGCGGACGTGCTCGTCGGCGACGTGTCCAGCGTGACCCTGGACTATCTCTACCTCCGTCCCGACCGGCCCATCTTCCTCACCGACCGCCGGGATGACCGAGCCCTGTTGGAGAGGGACACCCCGCTGACGACCGGCGCAGACATCATCGACTCCTCCACGGTGGCGTCCTTCGGCGAGACCCTCGCTGCGCGGCTCGCGGACGACGGTCTTGCTGAGGCGAGGACCAAGACGCGCCAGCACTACTTCGGCGACCTCGAACCGGGCGACAGCTCGACCAGGTTCATGGCCGCTGTCAGCGCACTGGTCGCCGAGCGCGACTCGCTGCTCAGTGGTCACCGCCGGGTGACGAGCGGCGACGTGGATGAGCACAGCTGACCGAGCGGTCTTCACGACCCGGCCGACCGTCATCGGCCACCGCGGGCTCGGCAAGGGCCTGGTGGGCGGCCACCAGGAGAACTCCCTCGGGTCGCTCGAGGCTGCTGTCACCGCCGGCGTCGACTGGGTGGAGCTCGATGTCTCGCGGTCGTCCGACGACGTCCTCGTCGTGCACCACAACCCGGCGCTGACCGACGGAGGCTTCCTTGTCGAGCGCAGCGTCGCCGATCTGGTCCGCGGCGGGGTCGCCACACTGGCTGACGTCCTGGACGCGCTCCCGACAGACGTCGGCCTGGATCTCGACGTCAAGCCGGTCCTCGAGGACGCCGGCGCCGACCCGGACACCCTCGCCCTGCTGCTGCCGGCGCTGCGTCGTGAGCAGCGGCGGCGCCGCCTGCTCGTGTCCTCGTTCGACGCGACCGTCCTGACCCGCGTCCGCCACGAGGTTCCGGGACTGCCGGTGGGTCTGCTCACCTGGGTGGACTTCCCGCTGCGCATCGCAGTGCCGATGGCGGCCCGGCTCCGCGTCGACGTGCTGGGCCTGCACCACCGGTCGTTCGTCGCGAACCCTGTCGAGCCAGGCCCGGTTCACCGCGACCCCGCGCACAGCATCGAGGTGGCGCACCGAGCCGGCCTCGAGGTCCTGGCCTGGTGCCCGGGACCGGGTGAGGCCGCTACCCTGGTCCAGGCAGGTGTCGACGCAGTCGTGGTCAACGACGTACCGGCGATGCTGCCCCTGGTCCGGGGAATGACGGCACGTTGACGTGGCACGCTGACCGGGTGCGCACCTTGGTCTGCCGGCTGGTCGCTCTCGTGACGCAGCAGACGGGCCGGCTCGGTCGGCTCGGCCGGCTGGCTCTCGGCCGGATGCTGGGGTTGCTGCCCGTGGTCCGCCGGGTCCGGGCCCAGGTCGAGACCTACGCCGCCGGCTGGCTGGCCGACAACGACGAGGCGAACGCCGACGGCGCCGCGACCGGTCGGCTGTGGGTCGTTCTCGGTGACTCGACGGCGCAGGCCATCGGCGCTGAGCAGCGACGGGACGGCTACGTCGGGCAGGTGCAGAGCCGGCTCGAGGCGCGCGACGGCCAGCCGTGGCGGGTCGTCAACCTGTCCGTGAGCGGCGGCCGCATCGCCGACCTCGTGAAGCGTCAGCTCCCGGTTCTCGCCGCGATGGGCGCGACCCCGGACCTCGTCACCTGCGCGGTCGGCATCAACGACCTGCGCCGGATGGACGCCGCAACCCTGGTGCAGGCGTTCCGCGACCTGATGTCCAGGCTGCCCTCCGGGACGCTGGTCGCCGACCTGCCACAGGGCATGCGCCGGGCCCAGACGCAGGAGGTCAACGACGTCCTCGACCGGGAGGCCGCCAGCCACGGCCTGGTCCTCGTGCGACTGCACGCGCACACCGGCCCACCGTGGCAGGGGAAGTTCAGCGCCGACCAGTTCCACCCGAACGAGCGTGGATACCGTGACTGGGCCGACGCGTTCAGCGAGGCGCTGGGCGTGCCGGCCACGCTCGGTCCCGGGTCGCGATGACCCGGGTGCAGGCATCGAGGAACCGGCGGGTCGCGGCGCCGCGGGTCGTGTCGCCGAGGTAGTAGTCGACGAGCGCGACCCGCTCGTCCTTCGTCGGGTCGCGGGTGAGCTGATCGCTGAGAAGCCCGGCGACCCCATGCAGATCCTCGACCGCGAGCCGTGGAGCCACCTCGAGCAGGCGGGTGCCGGCCGTCACCACCGCGGGGGACGCGGGGACCGTCACCACCAGCGGCCGCGACGTCGGGAGCCAGTCCATCGCGACCGCGGACACGTCGCACACCAGCACGTCGGCCGCGGCGAAGCAGGCCCCCAGCGGGCGCACCGTCTCGACCACGTGCCCGACACCGTCTGCGGTGGCCGCGGCCTCGACCAAGCGCCGCACCTCGGCGTCGGCCTCGCCGTACGCGCCATCGAGCAGCCCGTTGAGCGGATGAGGGCGGTAGACGAGCCGGAACGACCCGCTCGCGAGCAGGGCACGCACCAGCGTCGCCCCGTGGGTGGCGACTGAGCCATAGGCCAGCGACGGCTGGGCTCCCTCCCAGGTCGGTGCGTAGAGCACCGTGGGCCGGCCGCCCGCGACGGAACGCTCGCTGGCCGGTGGGTCGAAGTCCAGCTGCGGCCGGCCGATCGTGATGCAGTGCGCGACCGCGTCGTAGAGCATCGTGTTGGCCGCCATCCGGTCGATGGCACCCTGCCCCGCGACGAAGCAGA
Source organism: Actinomycetes bacterium (assembly GCA_038246575.1). GTDB lineage: Bacteria > Actinomycetota > Actinomycetes > JACCUZ01 > JACCUZ01 > JACCUZ01. Next base: position 7,337 of record JBBRVU010000009.1, read on the forward strand.
AGTCGTAGGCCTTGACCTGGTTGCTCACCGAAACGCCCTTGTCGCTCTCGCCGTGGTTGAGGAAGACGTGGGCCAGCGACGTGAAGCGCAGGGCGGAGAAGTTCTGCGGGCTCTGGTTGACGTAGAGCACGAGCTTGACGTCGCTGCGCGAGAGCACGTCGTCCAGCCGTGAGTAGTGCGCGATGACGTGCGTCGGAAGGCCCAGCTCGGCCCGCACCTTCCGGGCGACCCTCGAGTCCTGCAGGACGACGACCACCGGATGCCGCTCGTCGAGTGCCTTCAGCGGCCCGTACCACTGCTCGAGCTGATAGATGTTCTGCAGCGTGTCCGGGAAGTAGACCAGCACGGTCTGGTCGAACCGCTGGCCGGCGAGGCGTTCGTCGTCACCCAGCCGGTCCGGCGTCCCGGACGGCAACAGAGCCGCCCGCCTGGCCACGTACATCACCGAGTCGCGCGCCCGGCGGGCGAGTCCGAGACGACGGGCCTTCATCGCACCCTCACCGGCGCCTGCTCCGGAGGTGGTCGCTGAGCTGGCCGGAGAACAAGGTGAGCGCCGAGCCGATCGCCATGTGCATGTCCAGGTACTTGTAGGTGCCTAGCCGGCCGCCGAAGAACACGTCCGCCTCGGCCTTGCCCATGTCGCGGTAGGCCAGCAGCCGGTCGCGGTCCTTGGGGGTGTTGACCGGGTAGTACGGCTCGTCATCGCGATCGGCGAACCGGGAGAACTCGCGCATCACCACGGTGCGGTCTTCGGGGTAGTCCCGCTCGGGGTGGAAGTGGCGGAACTCGTGGATGCGGGTGTAGGGCACGTCCTCGTCGGCGTAGTTCATCACCGGTGTCCCCTGGAAGTCCCCGACGCCGAGAACCTCCTGCTCGAAGTCCAGCGTGCGCCAGCCGAGCTCGCCGTGGGCGAAGTCGAAGTAGCGGTCGACGGGCCCGGTGTAGACGACCGGGACCTGGCCGACCACGGCGGCCTTGTGCACCGGCTGGGAGGTGTCGAAGAAGTCGGTGGACAGCCGCACCTCGATGTTCGGGTGGTCGGCCATCCGCTCGATCCACGCCGTGTAGCCGTGGGTGGGCAGTCCCTCGTAGGTGTCGCTGAAGTAGCGGTTGTCGTAGGTGTAGCGCACCGGAAGCCGACTGATCACCTCGGCCGGCAGCTCACGGGGGTCGGTCTGCCACTGCTTGGCGGTGTAGCCGCGGATGAAGGCGTCGTAGAGGGGGCGCCCGATCAGCGAGATCGCCTTGTCCTCGAAGTTGTCCGCCTCGCCGGTCTCGATCTCGGCCGCCTGCTCGGCGACCCGGGCGCGGGCCTGCACGGGGCTCAGCGCGGACCGGAAGAACTGGTTGATGGTGCCGAGGTTGATCGGCATCGGGAAGACCTCGCCGCGGTAGGTCGTGTAGACCCGGTGCTGGTAGGACGTGAAGTCGGTGAACCCGGTGACGTAGTCCCACACCGCCTTGTTCGAGGTGTGGAACAGGTGGGCGCCGTAGCGGTGCACCTCGATCCCCGTGTCGGGCTCGTCCTCGCTGTAGGCGTTGCCGCCGATGTGGTCGCGACGGTCGATGACCAGCACGCGCAGGCCGAGCTCGGTGGCGGCCCGCTCGGCGACCGTGAGCCCGAAGAAGCCCGAGCCGACCACCACGAGATCGGGGTCCACGCCTGCTCCTCTACTGTCGAGCCGTCCGGTTTTCCGCTAGACAGTAGCCAGCACCGGGCACCGATCCGCAGCAGGCCACAGCAGGCCGGACCAGGGAGGCACACGTGGCAGGCGGTCCGGACGAGCACGGATCGGTGGCTGCCGTCGTCGTCACGTACAACCGCAGGGACTACCTCGCAGCATTGCTGCCCTCCCTGCTGGCCTCCACCCGCCCGCTGGACGCGATCTACGTCGTGGACAACGCCAGCACCGACGACACGCGGGACTGGTTGGCGCGCGAGTACGCCGACCACCCGGTCGTGACGCCCATTCTGCTGGAGACCAACTCGGGTGGTTCGGGCGGCTTCTCGGCCGGCGTGATCCGGGCCTACCAGGACGGCCACGACTGGTTCTGGCTGATGGACGACGACGTCACCGCCATCCCTGACGGACTCGAGGGTCTGCTCCGCTTCTCCGACCGGTCGGGCTGCATCCACGGCCGCCGGGTCGACTTCCACGGCGGCGCCTTCTTCTGGCAGCCACGGATCAACGAGTTCCTGGGTATACCGCTGCCCTATCTCAAGGACCCTTTCGCCGGCGGTGAGACCGTGTTCGAGACGAACTCCGGGGTCTTCGAGGGCATGCTGGTCAGCCGCGAGGTTGTCGCGCAGATCGGCCCGCCGGACCCGCGGTTCTTCATCACCTGGGACGACGCGGTCTACGCGCTGGTGGCCTCGAGAGTCACCACCGTGGTCTACGTGGACCACTTCTCGCTGCGCCGGCAGCGCGAGCAGCGTCAGGTGTCCCTCGCTGTCCGCCACCTCAACGACGCGTCGGATCTCTTCCGGTTCCACGTCATGCGCAACCGCGGCTACATGGCCCACTACCTGCGCCACCTCGACGCATACTCGCCGGTGGGGTTCGGGGTCGGCACCGCGCTGACCCTGGCCAAGGAGTTCGTCCGGCTGATCGCCGTGGAGCACAGCCTCACGGGCACCGGGGCGCTGCTGCGCGGCTGGCGCGAGTCGAGGGCCCTCATGTCGGCCGCGTGGGAGCCGACGGGAACCGGCGCCCTCGAGGCCCCGCGCGCGCCCTGACGGCGAGCCTGCCGGATCGGGTGCCGCCACGCGCTTAGCCTCGGGGCCGACGTCGTCACCCGAGGGAAGGTCTGTCGCTGCGATGCCCGCTCGCCCCGGTGCTGTGGGCACCCTCCCACCGCCGCGCGTCGTCCCCGCCCCGACGCCCCGACGGCGGCGGCGCTGGGGGCCCGGGGCCGCGCTGGTCCTGGCCGCCATCGCGTCGCTGCTGGTCCTGGCCGTCAGCGCGTCCGGCTACGCCTTGATCCGGTGGTCGAGCGGGTCCATCGAACGGGTGGACGCATTCGCCGGCCTCACCGACCGCCCGGCGCGCAACGCGGCGGGCACCACGACGTTCCTGCTGGTCGGCTCGGACGCCCGCGAGGGGATGTCGAAGGCGGACATGCGGGACCTGCACGTCGGCACGCTCGCCACCGCGGCCGGTCGTCGCGCCGACACGATGCTGCTGGTGCAGGTCTCGGACAACCGCGGCACGGTGACCGCGGTCAGCCTGCCGCGCGACTCCTACGTCACGATTCCCGCCCATGCGGGCACCGACGGGTCCCGGGTGCCGGAGCGGCGCAACAAGCTCAACGCCGCGTACGCCTTCGGCGGCGCCCCGCTGGCGATCGGCACCATCGAGCGCACCACCGGCGTGCGGATCGACCACTACGTCGAGGTCGACTTCGTCGGATTCGTCAAGCTGGTCGACGCCGTCGGTGGAGTGGACGTCTGCACCCCGGTGCGCATCCGGGACCGCCGATCCGGTCTGCGGCTGCCGCGTGGCACCAGCCACGTGGACGGCAGGACGGGCCTTGCCTACGTGCGCGCCCGGTACTTCGACGCCCGTGCCGACCTGGGCCGGGTCGAACGTCAGCAACGGTTCCTGGCGGCCATGGCCAGCCGCGTCACGAGCAGCGACGTCCTGCTCGACCCTCGAGCACTGGTGCGGTTCCTGGAGGCAGCGCTGTCCGCGGTCCGCGCCGACCCGGGACTCAGCGAGAGCCGGCTCGTCCAGCTCGGCACGTCGTTGCGCCACGTCTCCGGGCGGGACATCGCGTTCCAGACCGTGCCGATCGCCAATCCTTCCTACCGGGCACCTGGCGCGGGCGCGGTCGCCCTCTGGGACGAGACCGCGGCGCAGGAGCTCTTCACCAGGCTGCGCACGGATCAGCCCGAGGCCAAGCAGCAGCTGGCGCGCAAGGACCGGCCCACCATCGACCCGGCCCAGGTGCGGGTCCAGGTCTACAACGGCGTCGGGACGGCCGGGCTGGGGACCGCGGCCAGCCAGGAGCTCGCCAGCCGTGGGTTCGACGTGGCCGGCGCCGCGAAGGACTGGCGGAGCACCGGGGTGGCCCGGACGCTGATCCGCTTCGACTCCCGCTACACCGAGAGCATCAAGACGGCGGCTGCCGCGCTCCCCGGAGCCCGTCTGGTAGCCGTCGACGGGCTGGGACGCACCATGCAGGTGATCATCGGCACCTCGTACACGGGGACGAGCGCGGTCAAGGTGGCAGCGACGCCGGCGAGCGGCGGCGGAACGACCCCGCGCACCGCGGCCGCATCGCCCTGCTCCTGACCTCCGCGGTTCGGGCGCACCCAGGGTCCGACGGTACCGTCGGACCTGAACTGGCCGACCGGACGACGAGGTGGACGTGAGCGGATCGCGGGACTGGCCCCAGGGGTGGTCGCGGGGCGACGGCTCCGACGGCGCTCCCGGCGCGCCCAGCGGCTCGGACTCCGAGCGCACCCAGGTCATGCGCGTGCCGCCCGGGCGGAACCGGCGGGACGACCAGGTCCAGCCGCCCCGTCGCGGTGCGCACCCGCCGCCCCCGTTCGAGCGCACCCGGCCGAGGCGCGGCGGTGGCGGCCGCCGGTGGGCACGCCGGGCGGTGATCGCGCTGCTGGTGATCATCGCGCTCGTCGTGGGCATGTCGCTGTACTTCTTCTCGCGGATCGACAAGGTCGACGCAGTCAGCGACTACGACGGGCGACCCGAGGCCGCGTCAGGAACCAACTGGCTGATCGTGGGGTCGGACAGCCGGGAGGGCCTCACCCGCAAGCAGGTCAAGGCGCTGCACGTCGGCCGGGCCGCGGGCAGGCGCACCGACACCATCATCCTGCTCCACGAGCCGGCCTCAGGTCCGCCGACGCTGGTCAGCCTGCCTCGCGACTCGTACGTGCCGATCCCCGGCAAGGGCCGCAACAAGATCAACGCCGCGTACGCCTTCGGTGGCGCACCACTGCTGGCGCAGACCATTGAGGCGGTCAGCGGGCTGCGCATCGACCACTACGTGGAGATCGGTTTCGGAGGCTTCGTCAACATGACGGAAGCCGTCGGCGGCGTGACGCTGTGCCCGACGCGCAACATCCGCGACCAGAAGAGCGGCCTGCGGGTGAAGAAGGGCTGCCAGGAGATGGACGGCATCACGTCGCTGGCCTACGTACGCGCTCGGTACTTCGACCCCAAGGGCGACCTCGGCCGGGTGGAGCGCCAGCAGGAGTACCTCGGCGCGCTCTCGGACAAGGCACAGAGCCCGATGACGTTGCTCAACCCGTTCCGGATGGTCGGGCTGGGCAACGCGGCGACCACCTCGCTGCGCATCGACGACGGCGACGGCCCGGTGTCACTCGTGAAGTTCGCGCTGACCATGCGCGCGGTGGCCGGCGGCAAGGGCAAGCGCGTGACCGTGCCGGTCGCCGACCCGAACTACTCGACGCCGGCGGGTTCCGCGGTCCGCTGGGACCGGGACCGCGCGCTGAAACTGTTCCGCGGGCTCAAGGAGAACTGACCGCGGTAGGTCAGGACAGCAGCTGGCGGGCTATCACGAGCCGCTGCACCTGGTTGGTGCCCTCGTAGATCTGGGTGATCTTGGCGTCGCGCATCATCCGCTCCACCGGGTAGTCCTTGACATAGCCGTAGCCACCGAGCACCTGCACCGCGTCGGTGGTGACCTCCATCGCGGTGTCGGACGCAAAGCACTTCGCAGCCGCACCGAAGAACGTCAGGTCGGCGTCGCCGCGCTCGGACTTCGCAGCAGCGACGTAGGTCATCTGCCGAGCCACCTCGACCTTCATCGCCATGTCGGCCAGCAGGAACTGGATGCCCTGGAACTTCGCGATCGGCGAGCCGAACTGCTGACGCTCCTTGGCGTAGCCGACGGCGTACTCCAACGCGCCGGCGGCAATGCCCACGGCCTGGGCGGCGATGGTGATGCGCGTGTGGTCGAGCGTGCGCAGCGCAGTCTTGAAGCCGGTGCCCTCGGCGCCGATCAGGCGGTCGGCCGGGATGCGGCAGTTGTCGAAGTACAGCTCGCGGGTCGGGGACCCCTTGATGCCGAGCTTCTTCTCCGGGGCCCCGAAGGTGAATCCCTCGTCGGACTTCTCGACGACGAACGCCGAGATGCCGTTTGCTCCCGAGTCGGCGTCGGTCACGGCCATCACGGTGTAGTACTCGGAGACCCCGGCGTTCGTGATCCACCGCTTGGCCCCGTTGAGCACGTACGAGTCGCCGTCGCGGGTGGCCGTGGTGCGCATCGCAGCGGCATCGCTGCCGGCCTCTGGCTCGGAGAGCGCGTAGGAGAACATCGCCTCACCTGACGCGATGGCCGGGAGGTAGCGCTTGCGCAGGTCCTCGGACGCCGCGAGCAGCAACGGCATCGTGCCCAGCTTGTTGACCGCGGGGATCAGCGAGGTGGACGCGCAGGCGCGGGCCACCTCCTCGATGACGATGCAGGCGGCCAGGGCATCGGCGCCTGCCCCGCCGTACTCCTCGGGAACGTGCACCGCGTGGAAGTCGGCCTTGCGCAACGCCTCGTAGGAAGCCTGGGGGAACTCTGCGGACTCGTCCACCTCCGCGGCCAGTGGCGCGATCTTGTCGTCGCAGACGGCACGGACGGCCTCGCGCAGCATCTGGTGCTCGTCGGAGAGGCGGAAGGAGTCGAAGTCGCTCACGCCGAAAAGGTTACGACCCCTGCGTGCGACGAGTCCGCGGGGTGCGGCGGATAGCCTCGCCCCATGTCTTCGCCAGCGCGACCCGCGCCGCCGACCGGCGGGCTCGAGGTGGTGCGACGCGTGCTCGCGTGCCAGACCTGGGCGGTCGTCGGGCTGCGGCAGAACACGGTGCGTCCTGCCTACGGCGTGGCTCGGTTCCTGCAGTCGCACGGCAAGCGGATCGTGCCGGTACACCAGCATGCGCAGGACGTCTTCGGCGAGACGGCATACGCCAGGCTGGCCGACATCCCGTTCCCGGTCGAGGTCGTGGACGTCTTCGTGAACTCGACCCGGGCCGGCGACATCGCCGATCAGGCGGTCGCGATCGGGGCCCGTGCCGTCTGGTTCCAGCTGGGCGTCATCGACGAGGAAGCCGCGTGCCGGGTGCGTGACGCCGGTCTGGAGATGGTGATGGACCGCTGCCCGGTGATCGAGTGGCCCAGGTAGACCGGGGCTATCGGATGGTCGTACGCCGCGCGCTCGCACTCCTGATGGCTGTCTGCGCCGCCCTGGTCGTGGCCCCCGCCTCGCCGGCCGACGCAGCCCGGCTGAGCCGCCCGTTCGATGGCGCCGGGACGTGGGTGTCGATGTTCTCCGGAGACGCGATCTGGGACCGGCCGGCCCGCCACGTCCAGCAGATGAGGGCGCGCGGGGTGCGCACGCTGTACCTGCAGACCGCCAGCTCGAGCTCGCCGGTCGGCACCGATCTGTACCGACGGGCGGCGCTGGCGCGCTTCCTGCACGCCGCCCACGCCCGCGACATGCAAGTGGTGGCGTGGTACCTCCCGCCGCTGCGTCGGGTGGGCCGCGAGCGCGACCGGGCGCTCGCAGCCATCAGGTTTCGCACGGTCCGGGGCGATCGGTTCGACGGGTTCGCGCTCGACATCGAGCCGTCGGCGACCACGCCACGCGGGGCCTCGCGCGACACCAACCTGCGCCGGTTGAGCCGGCGCCTTCGCGCGTCGGTGGGCGACCACTACCCACTCGGCGCGATCTTCCCGTCGCCGGTCGGCATGGAGCGGGTCCCGAGGTACTGGCCGGACTTTCCGTTCGGCATCATCGGTCGCTTCTACGACGTCGCGCTGCCGATGAGCTACTCGACGAACCGGGCACACGGCCCCGCGGCGACGTACGTCTACACCGCGGACAACGTCGCCATCCTGCGCGAGCGGCTGGGGCCGGAGCAAGCGATCCACGTCATCGGCGGCCAGGCGGCCCGGTTGAGCCGCCGCGAGACCCGCGCGTTCGTCCAGGCGTGCAACGACACCGGGGTGAGCGGGGCGAGCCTCTACCACTACAGCGGCTACGGCCCCGAGGACTGGCAGGAGATGGCGGCCCTCGCACACTGACCGGATCCCTTGACTTATCGATTGTCGATGTTATCGTCTTTCGATAGTACCTAGCGAGGGAGATCGACATGCGTGCAATACAGCTCAGCCATCGTGGCTTCTCCGGCGTCCTCATCCTGGCCATGGCCGTCGTGGTCGTCCTGGGGATCGGCCCGTCAGTCGTCGGCTCACCCGGACTGGGGCTCGTAGGCGGCGAGACGTTCGGCCAGCCGGTGGCTGTGCGGGCCACCCTGGACACCGAGGTCCGGGTCCCCCGGTCGCCCAGGATCGTCGACGGAGACAACGGGTCGGTCGACTCCCGGACCGGCGGTCCGCCCGCGGAGGTGACCGGGCCCTTCAACGCCCAGGTCAGCCTGCTCAGTCCCACGCCGAGGCAACGTGCGCTGTACATCGCCTCGAGCGTCGCAGCCCCCCTGGTCACGCTCGTCGTGATCGTGCTGCTGCTGCTGATCGTGCGCACCATCGAGACGGGTGACCCGTTCGTACTGGCGAATGCCCGGCGGCTGCAGTGGATCGCCTTCGTCGTCGGCGCGGGCGGCCTGCTGGCTCAGGGTCTGAGCGACTTCGCCCGCAACGAGATGCTCGCCTCGTCGGCAGCCTCGGACGTCGTCCAGCTCGACTTCACGCTCTCGTTCCTGCCGATAGTCGCCGGCCTCGCCATCCTCACCCTCGCCGAGGTGTTCCGCCGCGGCGCACTGATGCGCGCCGACCTGGAGGGGCTGGTCTGAGTGGTCGCCGAGGAGCAGCACGAGATCACGGTGCATCTCGACGAGGTGCTGGCCGCCCGGGAGATGACTCTCACCGAGCTCGCCGAGCGCGTCGGTGTGACGATCGTCAACCTGTCGGTGCTCAAGAACGACCGGGCCAAGGCGGTGCGTTTCTCGACCCTGTCGGCCATCTGCCGAGAGCTCGGGTGCCAGCCGGGCGACCTGCTGCGCTACGGCGGCTGAGATGTCCTCGGCAGCGCGGTGGTTGCTACTCGCTGGCCATCTCGGCCAGCCGGGTGACCGTGCGCCAGTTGCGCGCGGTCGCGGCGCCACCCAGCTTCTTGGTCAGCACGGCCTTGCCCAGGGGGCTGTCGTTGACCCCACCCGGCAGCCACAGGAACAGCTCCTTGCCGGCTACCGCAAGCGTCTCGGGCGCGAAGCTCTCGGGGTCGACCGATGCGACCCAGGACGCCGGGACCGCCTTCTCCAGGAACACGACCAGGTAACGAGCCGGATCATCGGCCGTGCTCTCGAAGGGGTTGGCCGCCACCACGGCGGCGAGCTGCTTCGCACTGCGGACCACGACCCGGACGTCCATCCTGAGGGTGCTCGCGATGGCCTGCTCCAACGCCTTCTCGACCGTCGCGGCTGACCGCGTGTCCGCACCGAACACGACGTTGCCGCTCTGTAGATGGGTGCGTACGTCGACGTAACCGAGGTCGGCGACCAGCTCCCGCAGATCCGCCATCGCCACCTTGCGCCTGCCGCCGAGGTTGATGCCGCGCAGCAACGCGACATAGGCCGTCACGAGCCGACACCTGCCGGCAGGTCGGCCCGGTACACCACGTGTGGCCGGACCGGGTGGCCCGCAGGGACCGCGGGGTGGTCGAAGGTGGCGTGCGGCTGCAGACCGATGCGGCGCATCACGGCTTGCGAGGGAAGGTTGAGCACGGCGGTCATCGACCACACCTCCGGGAGTCCGGCCCGAGCTCCCACGTCCAGCGCGGCCAGCGCGGCCTCGGTGGCGTACCCCTGACCCCACGCCGCTCGGGCCAGCCGCCAACCCACCTCGGTGCCGCCGGCCCCGGGCACAGCGTCGGGCATCGGGTTGAGCCCGGTGAACCCGATGAACTCGCCCGACTCCTCGACCTCCAGGGCCCAGAGGCCGTAGCCGAGCTGCTCGAAGCGGGCCTCGATGCGATCGACGAACGCATCGCTCGCAGTGCGGTCCAGGGGCGCCGGGAAGTAGCGCATGACCTCCGGATCGGCGTTCATCGCGGCGAAGGACATCCGATCCTCCGCAGTCCAGCGACGCAGCACGAGGCGGGCGGTGCGCAGCTCGCCGAAGCGGGTCACACGCCGAAGCCCACGCCGCCACCACCACGCTTGCGGCGCAGCGTCTCCCCCTTAGCCTTCGCCCTGTCGCCGAGCTCACGCTGGAAGGCCACCATCCGCTCCTGCAGCGCCGGATCGGCCGCGGCGAGGATGCGCACCGCCAGCAGCCCCGCGTTGCGGGCACCGGCGACCGAGACGGTCGCGACCGGGACCCCGCCGGGCATCTGCACGATCGAGAGCAGCGAGTCCATCCCGTCCAGGTGCTCCAGCGGCACGGGCACGCCGATGACCGGCAACGGGGTGACCGAGGCGAGCATGCCGGGCAGGTGCGCCGCGCCACCGGCACCGGCGATCAGCACCCTGAGGCCACGCCCGGCGGCCTGCTCGCCGTAGGTCAGCATCTCCCGCGGCATGCGGTGTGCCGAGACGACGTCGACCTCGACGGGGACGTCGAACTCCTCCAGCGCCGTGACCGCGGCCTCCATCACCGGCCAGTCCGAGTCGCTGCCCATGACGACCCCGACCAGCGGCTCGCGTGCGTCACTCATCGATGTCTCCTCGGAGGAAGGCCGCCGCGTGGCGGGCCCGGGTGCGGACGTCCTCAGCATCCTCGCCAGGAACGCTCACGTGGCCGACCTTTCGCCCAGGGCGTACCTGCTTGCCGTACATGTGGATGCGTACGCCGGGGTCATGGGCGAAGCAGTGCAGGTAGCCCGAGTACATCTCGGCGATGTCGCCGCCGAGCACGTTGGACATCGCGACGCGCGGGGCGGTCATCGTGGTGTCGCCGAGGGGCAGGTCGAGCACGGCGCGCAGGTGCTGCTCGAACTGGCTGGTCCGCGACCCCTCGATGGTCCAGTGCCCGCTGTTGTGCGGGCGCATCGCGAGCTCGTTGACCAGGACCCCGGCCGCGGTGTCGAACATCTCGACCGCCATCACGCCGGTGACGCCAAGACCGTCGGCGATGCGCAGGGCGACCTGCTGGGCGGCAACCGCGTGGTCGTCGGTGATGTCGGCGGGGGCGAGGACCTCACGACAGACCCCGTCGACCTGCACGGTCTCGACGACCGGCCAGACCGCGGCCTGCCCGTGCGGGCTGCGGGCGACGAGCACGGCGAGCTCGCGGGTGAAGGCGACGCGTTCCTCGGCGAGAACGGGCCGGGTGGGGTCGAGCCAGTCGGCGCCGTCGGCGAGGCTGTCGACGACCCGGACACCCTTGCCGTCGTAACCGCCTCGGGTGGTCTTGAGGACCAGCGGCCACCCGACGGTGTCACCGAACTCCGCGAGCTCGTCCTGGGTGGCGACGACGGCCCAGCGCGGGCAGGGCACCCCGAGGTCGGTGAGGCGACGCCGCATCAGCGCCTTGTCCTGCGCATGCTCGAGCGCGTCCGGCCCGGGGTGGACCGTCACGCCTTCGGCCAGCAGGGTTCGCAGGTGCTCGGTCGGCACGTGCTCGTGGTCGAAGGTGAGGACGTCGCAGGACGCGGCGAAGCGGCGCAGCACCTCCAGGTCGTCCTCGGCCCCGATCTCGACGCCGGGAACCACGAGTGCCGCGCTGTCGTGCGGGTCACGGGCCAGGACGTGCAGGGTGATCCCGAGGCCGACCGCTGCCGGCGCCATCATCCGGGCCAGCTGGCCGCCGCCCACCACGCCGACCACCGGAAACCCGCCGGTCCGCGCCTTCGCCACGAGCGCCGACCCTACCCACCGCCGGGGGCGGCCCTCCGCCAGGTGCCCCTCTACCCCCGAGGCCCGGAGTGGACCGGGGCGCGCGGTGAGCGGCACGGCGCGCCCCGGTCCGCTGCGGGGCACACCCCCGGGCCGGTGCGAGTAGGGGCCGGCCGGACCGGGGCGCGCGGTGAGCGGCACGGCGCGCCCCGGTCCGCTGCTGGATGGCCTGCCTGTGGATGGCCGGCCTGTGGATGATGCCGGGCCGGGATCGGGCGCACCGGTCCACGATGTGACCGTGACGAAGGCAAACCCGTCGGCGACGGAACTGGCTCACCGCCAGCATCTGCTGCTGAGTCGGGACCAGCTCACCGGCCTCGGGATCGACCGCGAGGTCGTGGCCCGGCGGGTCGATGCGAAGACCTGGCGCACCGTCGGCCCGCGAATCGTCGTCCTGACCGGTGGCCCACTCACCCGCGAGCAACGCTGGTGGGCCGGCATCCTGCACGCGTACGTGCCGTGCACCCAGACGGCCGAGCCGCGAGTCGCGCTCACGGGCCTCACGGCAGCCGAAGCGGGCGGCCTGACCGGATTCGAGACACCGACGGTCCACATCGCGGTCCGGCACGGCCGAGAGGTCACCGGCCTGACCCACCCCGCGCTGCGGATCGTTGTCCACCAGACCCGAGACCTGGGCGCCGACGACGTACACCCCGTGGCGCAACCGCCCCGGATCCTATTGCCGAGGGCCGTCGTCGAGGCCGCCTCCGCGTCGGCCCGGCGGGCACCGAACCGGACTCGCGCCATCTTGGCGGCCTCGGTCCAGCAGCGACTGGTCAGATCACGCGATCTGGCGACGTACGCCGTCAGTCGCACGACCCTGCCGGGTCGACGGCTCGTCCTCGAGACGACCGACGACGTCGCCGGTGGCGCGCACTCGCTGCCGGAGGTCCAGTTCTCGCGCGGACTCCGTCGCGCCGGGCTGCCGGAGCCGAGCCGGCAGCGCCGAGTGCGGCGACCGGACGGGACCTACTACCTCGACGCCGACTTCGTCGACTACGCCGTGACTGTCGAGGTCAATGGCATCCAGCACTACGAGCTGCTGCTCAGCGAGGCCGACGACGTACGGCGGTTCGCCCTCCAGCTCACCGGGCGGATGGTGGTCGACATGAGTTCGTACGCCGTGCGTCACCAGATCGAGCGATGCATGCTGATGATCGCGGAGGCGCTGTCGTCGCACGGCTGGGTCCCCCCGGCGAAGTCCCGGATGCGACTAGCGTCCTACCGGGCGCGCACGGGCTGGACGTCGCCCACGCTCCTCACCGGCTGACCGGGCAACCCACGGCCTGAAGTGGACCGGGGCGCGCCACGCATCTCACCGCGATCCCCGGTCCACTTCGGAGCGGTGGCTAGAGGCCGAGCTCGCGGGCGATGAGGATGCGCTGGACCTCGGAGGTGCCCTCGCCGATCTCGAGGATCTTCGAGTCTCGCCACATCCGGGCCACGGGGAACTCGTTCATGAAGCCGTACCCGCCGTGGATCTGGGTCGCCTCGCGGGCGTTGGTCACAGCGATCTCGGACGCGTACAGCTTCGCGATCGCCGCCTCCTTCTTGAACGGCTCGCCGCGCAGCATCCTGGCAGCGGCGTCGTAGTACGCCAGCCGCGCCGTGTGCGCCCGCATCTCCAGGTCGGCGATCTTGAACTGGATCGCCTGGTTGGCCCCGATCGGCCGCCCGAACGCCGAGCGCTCCTTGGCATAACGGACCGACTCGTCGACGCAGCCCTGCGCCAGCCCGACGGCCAGCGCCGCGATCGCGATCCGACCCTCGTCGAGGATCGAGAGGAACTGGGCATAGCCCCGGCCGCGCTCCCCCAGCAGGTTCGCCGCCGGCACCCGGCAGTCGCTGAACGACAGCTCCCGGGTGTCCGAGGCGTTCCAGCCGACCTTGGAGTACTTCTTCGACACCGTGAAGCCCGGCGTGCCAGCGGGCACGATGATCGAGGAGATCTCCTTGCGACCGTCCGCGTCCTCGCCGGTCACTGCCGTCACCGTCACGAGGCCGGTGATGTCGGTGCCCGAGTTGGTGATGAACGCCTTCGTCCCGCTGATCACCCACTCGTCCCCGTCGAGACGGGCCGTGGTCAGCGTGGCACCGGCGTCCGAGCCGCCACCGGGCTCGGTGAGCCCGAAGGCGCCCATGAGCTCCCCCGCGCACAGCCGCGGCAGCCACTCGCGCTTCTGCTCCTCGGTGCCGAACCGGAAGATCGGCATCGCGCCGAGCGACACCGCGGCCTCGAGGGTGATCGCCACCGACGAGTCGACCCGGGCCAGCTCCTCCAGGGCCACGCACAGGGCGAAGTAGTCGCCACCCATGCCGCCGTACTCCTCCGGGAAGGGCAGCCCGAACAGCCCCATCTCGCCCATCCCGCGCACGATCTCGTACGGGAACTCCGCACGCTCGTAGAGGTCGCCGATCACCGGCGCCACCACCTCGTGGGCGAACTCCTCGACGGTCTTGCGCAGCGACTCCAGCTCGGTCGAGAGGTGCATGCCGGTCACGAGGTCACTCCTGGAAGTCGAGGTCGACCCGGTGCCGGGTCGAGACGATGTGTCACCGCAGGTCCCGAACAGCGCCCACGTGTCACGTGTCAGTACGTATGGTGCCATGTCGCGGGACCGACGACGTACCCTCTGCTCGTGCCTGTGATCAACCCGCCCAGCCCGTGAGGGCGTTGCTCCGCGCGTACTACCGACTCGGTGCGCTGGTGCGGGAGCTGATGAAGTTCGGCGTCGTCGGCGCCTTCGCCTTCGTGATCGACGTCGGGCTGTTCAACCTGCTGCTGCATCTCACCGGCAAGCCGATCACGTCGAAGATCCTCTCGACGGTGGTGGCGACGACCTTCGCGTACGCCGGGAACCGCTCCTGGACCTTCCGGGCACGCGGCCGGTCCGGCTTCAGACGCGAGTACGTGCTGTTCTTCCTGCTCAACGGCGTCGGCCTGCTCATCGCCGTGAGCTGCCTCGCGGTGTCCCACTACGTGCTGGGCTTCACCGGCCGGCTGGCCGACAACATCGCCGCCAACGGGGTCGGGCTCGTGCTGGGCACGACGTTCCGGTTCTGGTCCTACCGCAGGTGGGTGTTCCCCCGGACGAACCCTGACGCGGCGGCGCCACTGCACCACTCCGAACAGGAGCCGATCAGCGAGGGCCGGCCCCGGCCGCGCTGAGAAAGAGCGCGAACACCGGCGGCTTCTGCGCCACCAGCTCCAGCCGGCCGCCGTCGGCCTCGGCGAGCTCACGGGCCACGGCCAGCCCCAGCCCGGTGCCGCTCCGCCCGCTGACCGAGCGCTCGAAGATCCTCGACCCGAGCTCGCTGGGCACACCGGGGCCTTCGTCGGTCACCTCGACGACCAGCGAGATCCCCGTGGACCGGGTCGACACGGTCACGGTGCCCGCGCCGTGGATCAGGCTGTTCTCCAGCAGGGTCGCCAGCACCTGGGACAGCCCGTTCGGTGTGGCCAGCGCGACCAGGCCACGGGTCCCCACCGCCCGGATCGTGCGCCCTTCGACGTGAAAGGCCGGCTCCCACTCGACGACCTGCTGCAGCACGACGTCGTCCAAGGGCACCGGGCCGGCGCGCAGGTTGTTGTCGCGCACGCTGTCGAGCAGGTGCTCGACGACCCGGGCCAGCCGCTCGGCCTGGGCCAGGGCGATGGTGGCCTCCTCCCGCACCGTGCGTGGGTCCTCGGCCTGCAGGATCTCCTCCAGCCGCATCGAGAGCGCCGTGAGGGGAGTACGCAGCTGGTGCGAGGCGTCGCTGGCGAACTGGCGCTCACCCGCGATCAGCTGGTCGATTCGGTGACCGCTGCGCTCCAGCAGGATCGCGATGCGGTCGATCTCGACCATGCCGCTCTCCCGCAGCGGTGCGCGGGTCTGCCCCGAGCCCAGCGACTCCGCGCGAGCGGCGAGGTTCTCGATCGGCGCGGCCAGCTGCTGACCCTGCCAGCGACCCACAGCGACGGCCGCGACCAGCGCGACCGCCGTCATGGCCACGGCCAGTGTGGCCAGCACGCCGGGATCCGGGCCGTCCCCGGATGCGGCGTCGAGCAGCACGAGCGGCGTTCCGACCAGCAGGGCTGTGCCGAGCGCGATGCCGACGGCAAGAATGAAGAGGCGGCGCCTCACTTCGACCGCCGAGACACCCAGCCGGTCGATGCGCTCACTCGCGTTCGAACCGGAACCCCACGCCCCGTACCGTCGTGATGTACCGCGGATCCGCGGCGTCGTCACCGAGCTTCTTGCGCAGCCAGGACACGTGCATGTCCAGCGTCTTGGTCGATCCCCACCACGCGGTGTCCCAGACCTCGCGCATCAGCTGCTCGCGGGTCACGACCTTGCCGTTCTCGCGCAGCAGCACCCGCAGCAGGTCGAACTCCTTGGCCGTCAGGGTGAGCTCGCGCTCCCCCATCCAGGCGCGGTGCGACTCGGTGTCGATGCGCACCCCTTGCACACCGGCCGGGAGCTCGGTGCCACCACGGCGCAGCAGCGCGCGCGAGCGAGCCAGCAGCTCGGCCAGCCGGAACGGCTTGGTGACGTAGTCGTCAGCGCCGGCATCCAGGCCGACGACGGTGTCCACCTCGTCGGCACGGGCCGTGAGCACCAGCACCGGGACCCCGCTGCCCTCGGCCCGGAGCCGCCGGCAGACCTCCAGCCCGTCCATACCCGGCAGGCCGAGGTCGAGCACCACCAGGTCGACCGGGGCGCCGTGGACGGCGGACTCCAGCGCGCCGGGCCCGTCCTCGCAGACCTCGACCTCGTACCCTTCGCGCCGCAAGGCGCGGGCGAGGGGTTCGGAGATCGCCTGGTCGTCTTCGGCCAGGAGGACGCGGGTCATGCGGGCATGCTAGTCAGCCAAGGCGCCCGATCCGTTGTCCGACGCGGCGAAGATCGCCGACCCGCTGCTCGTAGGTCACCCCGGCACCCAGCAGCAGCAGCCCGATGACGCCGATCGTGGCCCAGCGCGGGACCACCTCGTAGGCCGCTGCGAGGTAGGGCGCGAGCTGGACCAGGGCGTCCACCGCGAGCACGCCGCCACCGAGCACCAGGGGTGCCTGCAGCCGCCGGACCACGCCGACGGCGAGGACCGCGAGCGCGGCGAGGCCGAGCAGCAGCGGTCGCAGGTCGCCGGCGTCGGTCACCGCGCGCAGCAGGCTCGGGCCGAGGCCGAGCGTGAGGCCCGCACCGTAGGCCTTCCACGAGGGGTACGCCGCATCCCGACGCCGCCGGAACCAGCCGACGGCCAGCAGGGCCAGCGCCGGGCCCACGGTGTAGGCCTCCGGCGCGGTCACCTCGGACATGGCCAGGCGCACCCAGCTGCTCGCGGCCAGCAGCAGGCCCGACAGCCACCCGGCGCGGTGGTCGAGCCGGATGCCCTGCACGGCGACGCCGACGCCGAGAGCCAGCAGCGCGACCCACAGGCGGTCTCCGTCCGCGGCGGCCGCGGTCAACCCGACCGTCGCTGCGACCGCTGTCACCGCTATCAGTCCCGACCGCGAGGTCACGCCTCGCTCGGGCACCTCGAGGGTGCTTGCCGCGAGCAGGACTCCCGCAGCGACGCACACCGCGAGGCCGATGCCGCCCGACCCGGCCCCCCGCCACCAGGTGAGGGCGGCGACGTCTGCCAGGGCCGCGCCGACCGCGACCAGCGCCAGCAGCTCCCGGACCACGGTCCAGAACGGGTCGGTCGCCGAGGCGCGCAGCACCGCGGCGGCCAGCGCGCCGAGCGCGGCCACGACGAGCAGGCTCAGTGCCACCGAGGTCACCGCCGGCCAGCCGGCGGAGCCGTGGCGGGCGAGCGCGGCCGACTCTCCGACCAGGAGCAGGACGGCAAGCGTGGCTGCGACCACCCGGGTCGTGCGCAACCGGGCGATCCCGTGCCCCAGCGCGACCGGGCCGGCGAGGACCGCGGCAGCCACCGGGAGCGCGGCGAGCGTTGCGGTCTCCACGGCGAACGCCCAGGCGACCGCAAGCCCGAGGACCACCGTGCCGGAGGCCGCGCTGGTCATCGTCAGCGCCGTGGTCCCGGTCCGGCCGGATCTGGTCAGCGCGACCGCTCCGGCCAGGAGGATCAGCGCGAGGAGGAGGTCGACGGTCAGCCCCATGGCGTACGCGCCGTCGATGGCCGGGACGGCCAGCAGGCCGGCCGCCGCGAGTGCCGGGATGACAGCCCACGTCGCGAGCCGCAGCCGGGCGTCGACCAGGGTCGCGAGTGCGCCGGCCGCCGCGACCACGAGCAGCAGCGTCGCAGTCGGGCCCCAGCGCATCGCCTCCTCCCCGAAGGACTCCAGGTCGGCGCCGGCGAGCAGGTCGCGGGCCGGGCCGGGCTGCCCCGTCCAGGCGGCGTCGAGCCACCGCACGCGGCCGGCCGCCGCGGTGACCAGCGTCGGCGCGGCAGCGAGTGCGGGCAGCCAGGCGGCGGCGAGCGCCACCACCGCCGGAGCACGCCGACGGTCGACGGGGACGAGGACGATCAGAAACAGCAGCGCCGCAGCGGTCGCCGCCAGCAGCGGTGCGAGCCATCGATCAGCGGAGAGCTCCACGACCGGCGCCCAGACGGCAGCCACGACCACGGCCGCGGCCACGGCGCGCAGCGTGCTGCTCGCAGCAGCCGTCAGGGAGCGCCGACCGCGTGCCAGCTCGGCGGCGACGCTGATCGCACCGGCAGCCACGAGGAGCAGTGCCGTCCCGATGACCAGCGAACCCTGTTCTCCGTAGGCCGCGACGAGGGCCAGGACGACCGCCACCAGTCCCGCCAGCAGCGCGCCGATCCCGACGGTCAGCCGTGCGTCCCGGGTCCCGCGGCCCCACGGCCAGGCGGTCGCGACGGCGAGCGCGGCGATCGCCTGCGCCGCGGCTGCCGCCGCCACCAGAGCGAACGGCTGGTCGACCGAGTCGGCGAGGTGGGTCACGGCGAGTGGCAGCGCCAGCTGCGCCAGCACCGCCGCAGACAGGCGCAGCGACCGGGTCCGCAGGGTCGAGCTCCCGGCGCCGGCGGCGATGGCGACCAGGGCCGCCGACCCGGCCGCAGCGTAGGGACCGTCCACCGACCGGAGGCCGAACAGGTCCGACGCCCAGGCACCGGCGCAGTCCAGCAGCGCCAGGCCGACGGCGAGCAGCGAGAGCGCCTCGGCGGACGCGGACAGCCCCCGGCGGGCTGCCACCACGGCACCTGCGACGGCAAGAGCGGTGACCCCGGTCATCACCGCTGCGCGACCACCCACGCCGAGCTGGCCCCAGGACACCACGACGAAGATGACGGCGGCCACGCCGAGCAGGCCGACCCCGAGTGCGAGCAGCAGGTTCTGCACCCGCCGCGGCGTCCACTCGGCCCGCGGCGCGGCCGGCAGCCGCGGGGGGAGGGGCGGGGCCGGGGGAACCGGGGAGCCGGTGCCGGTCGGCTGAACTCGGGCGCCCTCGGCGCGCAGCACGGCGAGCAGCCGGTCGCGCTCGGTCAGCAGCTCGGCGGTGCGCTGACTGACCCGCCACAGCTGGCTCGCGGTCGGGCCGGACAGTCGCAGGCCGCAGGCCGGGCAGGCGTCCGGGGACGTTCCCAGTAAGGCAGCGCAGGCCGGGCAGCGCCCGGGGTCGGCCAGCACACGCTCGTCGATCATCGTCCCCACCCTTCTTCCGGACGCGGCCGAGCACCAGAGGCCGACGGCCCAGGGGCGCCAGGAACCGAAGGTGCAGGGGCGGCGGGCGACCCGGCGGGTGCCGACGCCGCTGTCGGGGCTGGTCGGCGGCGGATCATCAGCGCGAGCCCCCAGCACGACGCCCACGCGGCGAGCGCAGCCCCCACGCTACCGAGTTCGGAGGCGCCACCGAGCGCCAGGAACGCTGCCGCGACCATCGCGCTCACGGCGACCCCCAGCAGCGCGCCGCCGACGCCGGCCAGCACCCGACGCCTCGTTGGGCCGGCCGATCGGCGGCCGAGCACGATCGCCAGGGTCAGCCAGCCAGGTGCGGTGACGATGACGAAGACGGCGGCGAGGACGGCCAGGATGGCGATGACGTCCGCCGTGGAGAACTCGACAGGTCCGGCCAGGACGATGGGTTCCATGAGAGAGATCATCGGCCGACGGGCGCCTCCGCCGTACCCGTACGCGTACTCAGATCGGAGTGAGCCCCGCCGGCGCTATCGTGGCCGAGGGAGGGCGCTGATGGACCCGGACTCTGCTCCGAGCGGGCTCGACCGTGCCCGCGAGGCGTTCCGGGGCCGGGTGTGGACCACGGCGTACGACGGGTTCGCCGCGGCCCAGGACGCCGAGGCTCGCACCGGCGGTGCCCTCGGTGCCGAGGACCTCGAGGCATTCGCTACCACGGCCTACCTGGTCGGCCGCGATGCACGCAGCCACGAGCTGATGGCGCAGGCGTCGCAGTCCTTCGCCGAGACCGGCGACCTGCCGCGTGCTGCGGAATCCGCGTTCTGGCTGGGATTTCTGCTGATGAACGCGGGTGAGGGCGCCCGAGCGGGCGGTTGGTTCGCCCGCGTCCAGCGACTGCTCGATGACGGCACGCCGGCGGACTGTGCTCAGCGCGGCTACCTCGGCATTCCGCCGGCCCTGCGCGAGCTCTTCGGCGGCAACCCGGTGGCAGCCGAGCCCATCTTCGCTGCGGCGGCCGAGATCGGCCGGCGGCATCACGACAGCGACCTCGTCTCGCTCGCCCTGATCGGTCAAGGTCAGGCCCGGGTGGCGTCCGGGCGGATACCTGAGGGACTGGCGCTGCTCGACGAGGTGATGGTGGCGGTGGTCGGCAACGAGGTGTCGCCGCTGGTGGCCGGGCTCGCCTACTGCTCCCTGATCAGCACCTGCCAGGGCATCTTCGACATGCGCCGCGCGGGCGAGTGGACGGCGGCTCTGAGCCGGTGGTGCGACAGCCAGCAGGGGCTGGTGCCCTACCGGGGGCAGTGCCTCGTGCACCGGTCGGAGATCCTGCTCGCCCGCGGCTCCTGGTCGGAGGCGTTGGTCGAGGCCGAGCGGGCTCGTGACCGGCTCTCCGACCCGGGCGGCCAGCCCGCGATCGGGATGGCCTACCACCAGCTCGGCGAGGTGCACCGGATGCGCGGTGAGCTCACCGTCGCCGAGGAGTGCTACCGGCGCGCTCACCAGCTCGGCCACGAGCCGCAGCCCGGGCTCACCCTGCTCCGCCTTGCCCAGGGCCGGACCCACGACGCGCTCGCAGCGGTGTCCCGGCTGGTCGACCCGGAGCCGACCACGATCGACCAGCCGCGGATGCTGGCGGCTGCCGTCGAGGTCCTCCTCGCGGGCGGGGACACGGCACGAGCCCGGACGGTGGCCGACCAGCTGCGCGACGTCGCGGCCCGCCTGCAGCAGCCGTGGTCCGACGCCTCCGCCGCGCTGGCCGAGGGCGCGGTCCTGCTGGCCGAGGGCGACGCCCGGGCCGCCCTGACGGTGCTGCGTCGGGCGTTCGGCGGCTGGCGGGAGCTGGACATGCCCTACGACGCTGCGCGCACCCGGGTCCTGCTCGGGCTGGCCTGTCGGGCGCTCGGCGACCAGGACGCGGCGGGCCTGGAGCTCGACGCGGCGCGCCAGGCCTTCCACGAGCTCGGTGCCGCCCCTGACGTCACCCGGGTCGACCAGCTGGCAGCGTCGGGCGGAGTGCCGCGGCCGCCCGGCCCACTGACCGCACGCGAGCTCGAGGTGCTGGCCCTGGTGTCGGCGGGGAAGAGCAACCGGGAGATCGCCGGCGACCTCGTCCTCAGCGAGAAGACCGTCGCGCGACACGTGAGCAACATCCTCGGGAAGCTGGCCCTGCCTTCCCGCTCGGCCGCCACGGCGTACGCCTATCAGCACGACCTCGTCTGAGCCCCCCGAGCACCAGCACTACACAGTTCTGCCCATGCCGATGCGACGAGATGGTCACGTCGCCCGACGCGCGCAGGCCACCCGCGCTCCTAGCGTCGAACGGGTCCGGACCACCGGAGCAGTCGATGCAGGGAGACGACGACATGGACCAGCCAGTCCGGGAACGTTTCGACACGATCATCATCGGCGGCGGGCAGAACGGCCTCGCCGTCGGCGCACAGCTTGCTCGCGCCGGGCACGACTTCGTGATCCTCGACCGGCACCCGAAGGTCGGCGACCGCTGGCGAGCCACGTACGACTCGCTGCGGCTCTACACACCGGCGCGCTACGACGGCCTGCCCGGCATGGCGTTCCCGGGTCCGCGACAGTCCTTCCCGACCGGGGCGCAGATGGCGGCCTTCCTGCAGGAGTACGCGGAGCGTTTCGCGCTTCCGGTGCGGTGCGGCGTCACCGTCGACCGGGTGCGGCGCGACGACGACGGCACCTTCGTGGTCAGCACCGCGGGCCGGGAGCTCGAGGCGGCGCAGGTCGTCGTCGCGACCGGACCTCAGCTACTGCCGCGACTTCCCGCGCTGGCGGCCGACCTCGACCCGGGGATCCGACAGCTGCACTCCAGCGAGTACCGCAACGCGGGACAGCTTGCCGACGGCCCGGTGCTCGTGGTCGGGGCGGCCCACAGCGGCGCGGACATCGCTCTGGATGTCGCGGCAGCGGGGCATCACACGCACCTGGTGGGACCCCACCGTGGCGAGATCCCGTTCGACATCGAGGGTCGACCGGCTCAGCTGATCCTCCCGGTGCTGTGGTTCCTGGCGACGCACGTCATCACCGAGCGCACTCCGCTCGGGCGCAAGGCGCGCAGCGACATCCGCTCGCACGGCGGCCCCCTGCTCAGGGTCCGGCGGGCCGACCTGACGGCTGCCGGAGTCGGCCGCGACGAGCAGCGCGTCACCGAGGTACGCGGCGGGCGCCCGGTGCTCGAGGACGGCACGGCGGTGGATGTCCGCAATGTCGTGTGGTGCACCGGCTTCCGGCGCGACTTCGCCTGGATCGACGGACTCGAGCTCGGCTCGGACGGGTGGCCGGAGCAGCACCACGGCGCGTCGACGTCGATCGACGGTCTCTACTTCGCCGGGCTTCTGTTCCAGTTCGGCTTCACGTCCATGCTCGTCGGCGGGACGACGCGGGACTGCGGGCGGGTGGCCCGGCTCGTCCTGCGCCGAGCGAAGTCAGCGAAGGGCGTGCCGTCGCCGGTGGGTGCGGTCACACGGGGGTGACGCCGTGCCGGCGGCGGGAGAAGTGCCGGTCCTTGCTGCGGTAGGTCCGCAGCCGGCGCACCAGCTCGTCACGCAACCGGTCGGGGGTGACGATGTCGTCGACGACCAGCTCGCTGGCGAGCCGGACGATGTCGATGTCCTCGTCGTACTCGCGGCGCTTGTCCGCGACGAACTGAGCCCGCTCGTCCTCGTCCTCGATCGCGGCGATCTTGTTCGCGTAGACCGCGTTGACCGCCGCCTCGGCTCCCATCACCGCGATCTTGGCCGTCGGGAGCGCAAGCGTCGCGTCCGGCTCGAAGCCGGGGCCGGCCATCGCGTACAGCCCGGCGCCGTAGGCCTTGCGCACGACGACGCAGATCTTCGCGACGGTGGCCTCGGAGATCGCAGTGATCATCTTCGCGCCGTGCCGGATGATGCCGGCCTTCTCCACCGCCGACCCGACCATGAAGCCCGGGACGTCGGAGAGGAACACCAGCGGGACGTTGAACGCATCGCAGAGCTGCACGAACCGGGTCGCCTTGTCGGCGGAGTCGATGAACAGCACGCCGCCCTTGAACATCGAGTTGTTGCCGATGACGCCGACCGCCTCACCGTCGAGACGGCCGAAGCCGACAGTGACCTCGCGGGCCCACAGGGCGTGGATCTCGAAGAAGCTGCCCTCGTCGAGCAGACCCTTGACATAGCGGCGCATGTCGAAGGCCTGCCGGTCGCTCTCCGGCACCAGCGCGGCAAGGTCCGCCGACGCCGGCGGCGGGGCAGGCTCCGCTGACGGCGGCGCACTCTCCCAGTTCGAGGGCAGGTACGACAGGTAGTCCCGAACGGCGGTGAGGGCCTCCTGCTCGGTGGCCACCAGCTTGTGCCCGACGCCGGACTCGGAGCAGTGCACCCGCGCCCCGCCCATCTCCTCGAGCGTGGTCTTCTCGCCGGTGACCATCTCGACCATCCGGTCCGAGCCGAGGTACATCGAGGCGTTGCCCTCGACCATCACGACGATGTCGCAGAAGGCCGGGATGTACGCCCCACCCGCCGCCGACGGGCCGAACAGGGCACAGACCTGCGGGATCGACCCGCTGGCGCGCACCTGGTTCCAGAAGATCTTCCCGGCACCGCGGCGGCCGGGGAACAGGTCGATCTGGTCGGTGATCCGGGCTCCCGCCGAGTCGACGAGGTAGACCATCGGCACCGAGGTCCGGTACGCCGTCTCGATGATCCGGATGATCTTCTCGACCGTACGCGCCCCCCACGAGCCGGCCTTCACCGTCGAGTCGTTGGCCATCACGGCCACCGGTCGGCCGTCGATGGTCGCGGTGCCGGTGATCACGCCATCGGCGGGCAGGTCCCCGGCGGTCACGTTGGCAAAGGCCCCGTCCTCCACGAAGGACCCCTCGTCGACGAGCAGCCGGATGCGCTCCCGGGCGAAGAGCTTGCCCTTGCCGGCGTTGGACGTGTGGTACTTCTCGGCTCCGCCCGCCTCGACCTGCGCGCGCAGGTCGGGCACCGGCGGGTGCGCAGGCAGCGGGTTGTGCTCGGAGGACGGGACCGGGGACACACTCACCTCGTGGTCGGGCGGCTGGGGGTCGCGGGGAGCCTAACGGGACGGGTCGGGTGGGCGCTGCACGGGCGGCCGGGCCCCGGCCCGCCGTTCGGCGCCGGCCACGGCAACTGCGACGAGGCCGCGCAGCACCGGCTCGAACGGGAGCACCGGAAGGCTGATCGTGTCGGCGAAGAGCTCGATCAGCCAACCTCGCTCGCCGTCCGACGCGCCGGCGGCGATCATCGCGCTGTAGCCGGCGATGACCAGCCCCGTCTCCTCGGCCGGGTCGTTGCCCGGCCGACCGATCTCGACGCCGAACGACCCCGCCTGCAGCACGGCTCGTTCGCTGGCCGGGAAGTCTTCGAGCGCGAACACCTCACCGATCGACAGGAACGACTCGGCCCGGCTGTCCACGTGGGCCGCGACCCGCAGCACCGAGCTGCTGACGGTGTGCAGCCGTCGCGCGGTGACGTCTGCTTCCGACAGCCACCACCCGGCGCCGTCGACCAGGTCGCAGACGTGCTGACCAACGGCCTCCAACCGCTCCTGCTGAGAGGCCGCGGCGAGGTCGTCGAGTCGGGCAAACCCCGTTTCCAGGGCCAGCGGCAGGGCGTCGTCGAGCCCGCCCCGGCCCGCTCGCCGCTCGCGCTGGGCCGTGTCGGCGAGCAGCGGGGCTGTGCTCCCCGCGACCACCGGGCGGCGCGATTCCGCCCGCTTGGCGCGGTACTGCGCGGCGTCGGCCAGCCGCAGCAGCCGAGCCGCCGTCTGCACGGTGCCCCCGCGTACCTCCGTCGAGGCCACCCCGCACGACACCCCGGTGCTCATCGGCGCCTCGTCGACCAGCCGGCACAGCGCCTCGGCAACCTCGACGGCGCGTTCCTCAGGCTCCCCGCTCACGAGCACGCAGAACTCGTCGCCGCCGATGCGCGCAGCCAGGCTGCCCGGCACGGTCGCGGCGGCCCGGGCGACGCAAGCGGCCACGGTGGTGATCAGCCGGTCGCCCGTCTCGTGCCCGAAGGAGTCGTTCACCTGCTTGAGCCGGTTGATGTCGGCCAGCACGATCGCCACCGACCGCCCGGACTCCCGGTGGGCCGCGAGGTCCGCCTCCAGGCGGTCGTCGACGGCGCGCCGGTTGGCCAGGCCGGTGAGCGCGTCGGTGAAGGCCAGCGCCTCGATGCGGCTGAGATGGTCGACCTGGACGATGCCGGCCGCCACCTGGCTCGCGACGGTGGCAGCGAAATCGACATCTGCCTCACCGAAGGGCTGCTGGCCCTCCGAGCGGGCGGCGGTCAGCCGGCCCCAGGCGCTGCCGCCGACCAGGACGGGGACCTGGAGGGTGAAGCGGGACAGGTCGCTCTGCTCCCCTCCACCGGCGTGCGCCTCGATCGAGAGTGACGCGGCACGCAGGGCCAGCCGGGCCTCCGCCGCTGCTCGCGTGAGCAGCTCGTCCACCGAGCGGACCGAGCCACCGGCGCGGGCGATCTCCAGCAGGGAACGCAACCGGACGGCGTCGTCTCCGGTTCCGGGCATTGTCTGACCATGCCGGACAACGGGCCTGTCCGCCACCGGCTGACGTGGGACCTTCCGATCCGGCTGGTCCAGAGGTCCGACGTTGGCGGCGAGGCTGCGCAGCGCGTGCCGCCCGCCTTAGTGACCGGGTCCGGCGATGGTCCGGGTGCGTGGCCCGGCGCGGAGGACCTGCGAGGGCAGCTTGCGCCCGACCAGCCGCTCGGCCTCGGCAGCGACCTCGATCATCGCCTCCAGGTCGACGCCGGTCGTGACACCCATGTCCTCGACCATGTGCACAAGCTCCTCGGTGGCGATGTTCCCCGTCGCGCCCGGCGCGTAGGGGCAGCCGCCGAGGCCGCCGACCGAGGCGTCGAAGTCGCTCACGCCCAGCTCCAGGGCGGCGAGCACGTTGGCCAGCCCGGTGCCACGGGTGTTGTGGAAGTGCAGGTTCAGCGCGGCCTCGGGGTGGGTCGACCGGGTCTCCCCGACCAGGCGCGTCACCCGCGACGGCGTCGCCATGCCGGTCGTGTCGCCGTAGGACAGCGTGTCCGCCCCGTCGCGCAACGCGCGGCCGGCGACCGCCAGCACCCGCTCGACCGGGACATCTCCCTCGTACGGGCAGCCCCATGCGGTCGAGACGATGACCTGCACCGTCGCGCCCCGGGCGTGGGCGAGGTCCACGATCCCGGCGATGTCGTCGAGGGACTGCTCGGTGGAGCGGTTGAGGTTGGCCCGGTTGTGGGTGTCCGAGGCGGAGACGACGACCTCGATCTCGGTGAACCCGGCGTCCACGGCCCGCTCGGCACCACGCCGGTTGGGCACCAGAGCGGAGTAGCGGACCGCCGGGTTCGGCGTCACCGCCGCCCAGACCTCCGCGGCGTCAGCCATCGCCGGCACGGCCAACGGGTGGACGAAGGAGACCGCCTCGATGCGGCCCACGCCGGTGCCCGACAGGGCGTCGATGAGCGCGACCTTCGTCTCGGTCGGGACGGGAGCCTCGTTCTGCAGGCCGTCGCGCGGGCCGACCTCGCGGACCGAGAGCTGCTGCGGCAGGTCGCTCATCCCCTCACCCCTCTCCTGTGGACTCCGACACACCGCTCGTGCGGCGTGTGTGGTGCGTACGGGTCCACCCAGGTGCCCGTCAGCGGCCCGGCCAGTCCGGGCGACGCTTCTCGTTGAACGCGGCCACGCCCTCGACCCGGTCGGCCGAGAAGGCGGTCGCCCGCCACGCGCCGTCCTCGACGTCGAGGCCGGTGGCGAGATCCACGTCACCTCCCTGTCGCAACGCCCGCTTGGCGTTGCGTACTCCCACTGGCGAGTTCGCCGCGATCGTGTCCGCCAGCTCCAGTGCCACCGTCCGGTCCTCGCCGGTGGCTGCCCGGCGGTCCACCAGGCCGAGCCGCTCGGCCGCGGTCACGTCCACACGCCGCCCGGTGAACACCAGGTCGGCGGCTCGCGCCGCCCCGATCCGCCGGGTCAGCAGCTGTGTTCCGCCACCGCCGGGGATCACCCCGACAGTGACCTCGGGAAGGCCCAGGACGGCCGTCTCGTCGCAGACGATGAGGTCGCAAGACAGCGCGAGCTCCAGTCCGCCGCCGAGCGCGAACCCGTGCACGGCCGCGATGGCCGGCACGGGGAGGTCGAGGATCCCGGTGAAGGCGGCGCGGAAGTGCGGGCGCTGCGCCATCAGGTCGGCGTCGCTGTAGGAGTTGCGCTCCTTGAGGTCAGCGCCGACGCAGAACGCCTTCTCCGACGCCGAGCTCAGGACGACCGCACGCACGGACGTGTCGGCGGCGAGCTGCGTCGTGGCGGCAGCGATCTCCCGCGCCATCGCGGTCGACAGCGCGTTGTGCGCCTCGGCGCGGTCCAGGACGAGCTCGGCGACGTGACCGCGCTCGCCATGCCGGCGCACCGTGACGTGGGCGTAGTCATCAGATGTCGCGTCGGTGCTGGTCTCGGTCACAGGCGCCGAGGCTAACGCGTGCGCCGCACGACACCGGGCCGCACCAGCCCGATGCCGCGCACTGCGCGGGTGCGCTCGATGTCCAGAGACATGCCTTCGACGTCGGCCAACGCCTTCGCCGTATCGCTGTCGACCAGCACGGTCCCGGGGGCCGCGAGCGCCGTGAGCCGGCTGGCGAGGTTGACCGTGCGGCCGAAGACGTCGCCCATCCGGGTGAGCACCGTGCCGGTCGCGATCCCCACCCGTACATCGGGCAGCCCAGGGTCCTCGGCCATCGTCTCGGCCAGCTCGAGGCCGATCGTCGCCGCGTCGGCGGGCGAGTCGGCGACGAACAGCACCTCGTCGCCGACGGTCTTCACCAGCCGGCCGCGGGCACCGGCGATGACGTCGGCGCTGCGCCGCCCGAACCGGTCCACGAGCCGGGCGAGCTCTCGCTCCTCGAGCTTCTGGGAGAGCCGGGTGTAGGACACGAGGTCGGCGAACCCGACCGAGAGCCGGCCGCTCACCGCTCCGCTCTCGGCGGAGGCCATGGCCCGGCCGGCGACCGCCGCGAGCTGCCGGCGCCAGGAGTAGACGAGCAGCGCGGTCAGCTCGTCGAGGTTGTCGGTGACGCGCTCGACGGCGACCCGGGCCGCCTCGTCTGGCGGGAGCCCCTCCCCGTCCTCGAGGTGCTCGACGAGCGCGTCGAAGAGCCACTCGGCCAACCGGGAGCTGTTGTGGCCGAGCGCGCGGGTGACGCTGACCGCGAGGTCCTCGTCCAGCACGTCGTCGTGGACCATGCCGAGCAGCCGGTGCAGCGCGGCCACGTCCTCGTCGGTGAACGCGACGGCGACGTCACCGACGTTCGGGAAGCCGACTGCCCGCCAGAGCCGGCGGGCGTACTCGACCGGGACGCCTGCGTTCTCGGCGACCTCGTCGCGCCGGTAGCGGCGCTCCGCTCCCAGCAGCCGGGTCTCGATCTCCTCCGGCGATCGGCGCGCACGCTCGTCGCCGGTCACCGATCGTCCCGGTCCCGGCGGTTCTCGTCGGCCTCGGCCAGCCGGTAGATGTCGCGCTGCACGTGCTCGACCCGCGGCACGTCACGCAGCACGAGCTGCCCGCGCTCGCCTGCGGACTCCACGACCAGGGTGCCGCAGCCGAGCATGCGCTCGAGGATGCTGCTGTGCTCGAAGCTCACGTCGTTGATGCGGGACAGCGGCATGTCCCGGCCGTGGCGGGCGACGACCCCCCACCGGGTGATCAGCCGGCGGTCGGTGACGACGTAGGACGTGGTGAGCCAGCCGAGGAAGGGCCACAGCGCCCACCGCAGCAGGACGAGAACGGCCACGACCACGAGCGCGAGGCGCAGCCAGGGTTGGGCGGCGCTGTCCGGCACCACCGTGGCGGTATAGGTCGTCAAGGGGCTCAGGACGAGCAGCAGCAGCACGGGGCCGACGAGCTCCTTCCAGTGCGGGCGCATCGCCATCTCGACGCTCTCGCCCTCGCCCAGCAGCTTGTCGGGGATCCCGGTCACGCTGGCATCCTGCCAGCCGACCGGGCCGGCCGAGCGGTGATCGAGCGCTCAGCGCACGTGGACGACGTCCCCCGCCGCCAGCCGGGTCTCCCCGTCGGCGGTGTCGACGAGGAGCTGCCCGGTGATGTCGACGCCGGTGGCGCCCCCCCGCAGCGACCTGCCGTCGGGCAGCGCGACGGTGATGTCGCGCCCGATCGTGGTGCACAGCTCGCGGTACGTCGTCAGCAGTCCAGCGCTCTCGGCGTCACCGTGGTGATCGCGCCACCGCCCGTAGACCGTGGCGAGCTCGCGTAGCACCGCGCGCAGCACGGTGTCCCGATCGACCACCGTCGAGCCGGCGATCAGCAGGCTGGTGGCCGTCGGCACCGGCAGCTCGTCGGCACGCAGGGACACGTTCAGGCCGATGCCCACGACCACGGCGTCGCCGGCCACCTCAGCGAGCACGCCGGCCAGCTTGCGGTCCTCGATCAGCACGTCATTGGGCCACTTGAGGTCGGCCGCCACCTCGCCGATGCGGCTCACGCCGCGCGCCACCGCGACACCGACGAGCAGCGGCAGCCAGCCCCAGTGCGCACGGGTGTCCGGGTCGGGGCGCAGCAGCACCGAGAAGGTCAGCCCGGACCGTGGCGGGGCCACCCAGGCACGGTCGGCGCGGCCCCGGCCGCCGCTCTGGTGCTCGGCGACGACGACCAGGCCCTCGGCGGCCCCGGCAGCCGCCGCGTGCGCGACGTCGGCGTTGGTCGAGCCGGTCTGCTCGACCACCTCGAGCGCGGACCACAGCCCACCCTCGACCACCAGGGCGCCGCGCACCGCCGCGGCGCGCAGCGGCGGTCGGTCCAGGTCGGTGAAGGGACTGGTCACACCTCACTACGCTACGGCGCATGACGGCCGCGCCGAACACCCCCGAGTCCGCGGGCACCGAGGTGCCGGACGACATCGACATCCACACCACGGCGGGGCGGCTCGCCGACCTGCACCGGCGCAACGACGAGGCCGTGCACGCCGGGTCGGCGCGCGCGGTCGAGAAGCAGCACGCCAAGGGCAAGATGACGGCCCGCGAGCGCATCGAGGCGCTGCTCGACGACGGCTCCTTCGTGGAGATGGACGAGCTGGCCAGGCACCGCTCGACGGCCTTCGGCCTGGACAAGTCCCGGCCCTATGGCGACGGGGTGGTCACCGGCTACGGCACCGTGGACGGTCGGCAGGTCTGCGTCTTCGCCCAGGACTTCACCGTGTTCGGCGGCTCGCTCGGCGAGGTCTTCGGCGAGAAGATCGTCAAGGTCCTCGACCTCGCCATGAAGGTCGGCTGCCCGGTCGTCGGCATCAACGACTCCGGCGGCGCCAGGATCCAGGAAGGCGTGGTGTCGCTGGGTCTGTACGGCGACATCTTCTACCGCAACGTGCTGGCCAGCGGCGTCGTGCCACAGATCTCGCTGATCATGGGCCCCTGCGCCGGTGGCGCGGTGTACTCGCCGGCCATCACCGACTTCACCGTGATGGTCGACCAGAAGTCGTACATGTTCATCACCGGGCCCGACGTCATCAAGACGGTGACCGGTGAGGACGTGACCCAGGAGGACCTCGGCGGGGCACGCACGCACAACACCAAGTCGGGCAGCGCGCACTACCTGGCCCCGGACGAAGGCGACGCCATCGAGTACGTGAAGTCCCTGCTGTCCTACCTGCCGAGCAACAACCTCGAGGACCCGCCGGCCTACGACGAGGCGGCGATCCTCGACGTGACCGACGAGGACCGCGAGCTCGACACCTTCCTGCCCGACTCGGCCAACCAGCCCTACGACATGCACCGGGTCGTCGAGAAGATCCTCGACGGCGGCGAGTTCCTCGAGGTTCAGGAGCTGTTCGCACCGAACATCCTCTGCGGACTGGGCCGGGTCGAGGGCCGCAGCGTCGGCGTGGTCGCCAACCAGCCCATGCAGCTCGCGGGGACGCTGGACATCGACGCCTCGGAGAAGGCGGCGCGGTTCGTGCGGACTTGCGACGCCTTCAACATCCCGGTGCTGACGTTCGTCGACGTGCCGGGATTTCTCCCTGGCACGTCCCAGGAGTGGGACGGGATCATCCGCCGCGGGGCGAAGCTCATCTACGCCTATGCCGAGGCGACGGTGCCCAAGGTCACGGTCATCACTCGCAAGGCGTACGGCGGCGCGTACGACGTCATGGGGTCCAAGCACCTCGGTGCTGACATCAATCTGGCGTGGCCGACCGCGCAGATCGCGGTCATGGGTGCGCAGGGTGCGGTCAACATCCTTTACCGACGAGAGCTCGGCGACGCGGGTGACGACAGCGAGGCGAGACGCCGAGAGCTCGTGTCGGAGTACGAGGACGCGCTGGCCAATCCGTACATCGCCGCCGAACGCGGCTACGTCGACTCGGTCATCCCGCCGTCACTCACCCGGACGTACATCGTGCGGGCGCTACGGACACTGCGTACTAAACGGGCGAGCCTGCCGCCGAAGAAGCACGGGAACATTCCGCTGTGAGCGAGCGACGAGCGCCAGCGAGGCGCACGAGCGAACCGAGAACACTGTGAGCGAGCCGATGCTGCGCGTCGTGCGAGGCAACCCGAGCGCGCCGGAGCTGGCGGCACTGGTCGCAGTCGTGACGGCGAGGGCCGCTGCGAACGCGGACCGGCCGACCGCTCGGCGCACGGCGTGGAACGCC
Organism: Actinomycetes bacterium; assembly: GCA_038246575.1. Lineage (GTDB taxonomy): Bacteria > Actinomycetota > Actinomycetes > JACCUZ01 > JACCUZ01 > JACCUZ01. The sequence continues at coordinate 39,472 of JBBRVU010000009.1, forward strand.
CCGGGCCGGCTCGTGCGCCCCGCCGTGCACCCGTCGTCAGGTGGATGGCGCGCCTCGGCCCTCCCCCGCTGAGCCGGCGGATCTCGACGCTGTGACCCCACCGACACTCGTCCTCGCCTCGGCGTCCCCTGCTCGGCTCACCCTGCTGCGGCAGGCCGGACTGCAGCCCGACGTCGTGGTCAGCGGGGTGGACGAGTCGACCGTGACCGGGCCACCGGCCGACGTCGCGCTCACGCTCGCCGTCCGCAAGGCCCCCGCGGTGGCAGCCGGGCTCGACGGTGACGTCCTCGTCCTCGGCTGCGACTCCGTGCTCGACCTCGACGGCGAGGCGCTGGGCAAGCCCGTCGACGCTGCCGACGCCATCGCCCGCTGGCACCGGATGCGGGGAAGGACCGGAGTCCTGCACACCGGGCACTGCCTCATCGACACCGGCGCCGGACGCGACGCCGCCGAGGTCGCCTCGACGGTCGTGCACTTCGCCGACGTCTCCGACGCGGAGATCGAGGCGTACGTCGCGACCGGCGAGCCGTTGAAGGTGGCCGGAGCGTTCACCATCGACGGCCTTGGCGGGCCGTTCGTCGACGGGGTCGAGGGCGACCCGCACAACGTGGTCGGCCTGTCGCTGCCGCTGCTGCGCCGCCTGCTGGCCGACCTCGGGGTCTCCCTGACCGACCTGTGGGGCTGAGCGCCCCGCGGCCACCTGACCGACGCCTGCCCCGGGGCCGGCGGGGCGGGCTTGGCGAACCGTCGCGGTCGCCCGGTGCGGTGGTCAGCCCATCGACCTGAGCTCGACCGCCTCGACGGTGATCGCGTAGTGCGTGCGCGGCGGCCAACTGGACCGGGGTGCGCGGTGGCAACGCCGGCGCGCCCCGGTCCGCTCGGAACCGGCACCTGCCCTCGGCGAGGAACGGATTCGGTACAGGTAGAAGGTGTGGTCGTGGCCGCCACCACTTAGCGACGTTCGAGGGCACCGTCCCGACACGGTGAACACCACGCCGGGTCTTACCGGCACCTAACCCGCACCGACGTACCGTGTCCGCGTGCCGCTCTCCCGACGCGACCTGCTGCGCGCGACAGCGGCTGCCGCGCTCACCGCAGCCTGTGCCCCGGCGGCCGATGACGGCGCCCCGTCGACGGCTGCCACCACCTCGACGGCGCCCTCGCCCGAGGGCTCGAGCACGGGCGCCCCGACAGCGACCTCCGCCGCCTCAGCCTCAGCCACCGAGTCCACGTCCGCCGCACCCACCCGCTCGGCGCCGGAGGTCCGGCACGGCCCACGGTCCTCGCCGCAGGTGGCACTGACCTTCCACGGCTCGGGCGACGTCAGCCTGGCCGAACAGCTGCTCCGGCTGCTTGAGTCCAACGACGTGCAGGCCACTGTGATGGCGGTCGGCACCTGGCTGGCTGCCGAGCCGGCGATGGCCGGCCGGATCACCGACGGCGGCCACGACCTGGGCAACCACACGCTGCACCACTACCCGATGCGCGGGCTGTCGGCCGCGGGCGCCGTCGCAGAGGTCCGAGGCTGCGCCAAGGTGCTGCAGCGGGTCAGCGGCTCGCCGGGGTCGTTCTTTCGGGCCTCGGGGACGCAGGTGACGACCTCGACCATCAGGCGCGCGGCCGCACGCGGGGGCTACGACCGCTGCATCTCCTACGACGTCGACGGGCTCGACTGGCAGGACCCGTCCGCGGCCACCGTCACCCGCGCGGTCCTCGACGGGAGCCGCCGCGGGTCGATCATCAGCCTGCACCTCGGCCATCCGGTCACCATCTCGGCCCTGCCCGCCATCATCGACCGGCTGCGCTCCCGCGGCCTGCGACCCGTCACCCTCTCGGAGCTGCTCGCGTGACCTCCCAGCGACGTCCCGCCGTTCGCTGCGGCCCGGCCGCGTATGCGTCAGGGCTTCTCGCGGTCGCCCTGCTGCTCTCGGCGTGCGCGGGCAGCACGGGTGATGCGGCAAGCGACGGGGCCCCGGCAGCCGGGGCGACGAGCGCGAGCACCCCCGCGCCGGCCGATCCCTCGACGTCCGCGACCACCACCCCGTCGACGGAGGCGTCCACCGCGCCGGCCGACAACCTGCTGCCCGGGATGCCGCCGCCGCTGGACCCGAACGACGTCTGGGCCGCGACCCGCCCGGACGAGCTCTCCCCGGTGGTCGAGGGCTTCCGCGACCTGATCTACGTGCCCAACACCAAGAGCAACACGATCACCGAGATCGACCCGAAGACGTTCAAGGTCGTGCGGACCTTCGCCACCGGGGAGCAGCCGCAGCACGTCGTCCCGTCGTGGGACCTCAAGACGCTATGGATCAACAACGACCTCGGCAACACGCTCACCCCGATCGACCCACGAACCGGCAAGCCCGGCAAGCCGATCCCGGTACACGACCCGTACAACCTCTACTTCACCCCCGACGGGAAGTACGCCGTCGTGATGGCCTCGGCCGACCGCGAGCTGGTGTTCCGCGACCCGCAGACGATGAAGGTGCGCCACCGCACCCCGGTGCCCTGCTACGGCGTGAACCACGCCGACTTCTCGAGCAACGGCCAGTTCTTCGTGGTGTCGTGCGAATTCTCCGCGACCCTGCTCAAGGTGAACACGGTGACGATGAAGGTCACCCGGACCAAGCGGTTGCCGACCAGGCCGGGCAAGGACCAGGCGATGCCGCAGGACGTGAAGATGTCACCGGACGGCAAGACGTTCTACGTCGCTGACATGAAGAGCGACGGCATCTGGCTCATCAACGGCAACACGCTGCGGGTCAAGCGGTTCATCGCCACCGGCCAGGGCGCCCACGGGCTCTACGTGACCCGCGACTCGAAGAGCCTGCTCATCACCAACCGCGAGGAGGGCACCATCTCGGTGCTCGACTTCGCCACCAACAAGCTCGTGGACCGCTGGCGGATCCCCGGCGGTGGCAGCCCCGACATGGGCGGGCTGTCCAGCGACGGCAAGGTGTTCTGGGTCGCCGGTCGCTACGACGCCGAGGTCTACGCCATCTCGACCGTCGACGGTCACCTGATCAAGAGGATCCCGGTCGGCAGCGGGCCGCACGGCCTGGCCGTCTACCCGCAGCCCGGGCGCTACTCCCTGGGCCACACCGGCGTCTTCCGCTGACCCGTCACTGACCCCAACGGGGGTCACGGCCGAAGGACGCGAGCAGCCGGTCCTGGTCCGACGCGTCCGCGCCGACGGCCACCGGCTCTGCCACGACCCCCACCTCCCGGTACAGGGCCTCCCACGGCTCCCACCAGCGCGCGATCTCTGCGACGAGGTCCGGGTCGAGCTGCGAGTCGGCGCCGACCGCGACGGCGAGGTCCCAGGCATGTACAACGTGGTCGGCGGCCAGCTGCCACGCATAGTCGGCGGCCGGGAAGTCCCCGAAGGACAGGTGCACGGTCCGCTCCATCGCGCCTGGTTCGGCGAATGCCACGACGGCTGCCTCCGCCGCGACCTGCGACGTCTCCTGCGGGGCAGCACCGAGCAGGTCGCCGTCCAGCGCGGCTCCCACCTCGGCCACCGTCTTGCCCGCCAGCAGCGGGATGGCCCAGCGCTGCTCGCCGACGAGGTGGTTCACCAAAGCGCGCACGTCCCAGTCCGGGCAGGGCGTCGGCCGGGTCCAGGCCGGTGCCGTCTCCACCGCCCGCACCCTCGTCTGGAACTCCTCCACGGAACGCACGAACATCGTTCCGGCGTCAGCCTCGTCCGGCTCGACCACCATGTGCTCCCTCGGCGACGGTCCCCGCCCGATGGTGCGCCGATCTCGCGTCGACGTCCACCGCGTTCTCCAGGTCGGTGCGCGCCGGACCAGTACCGGGGTTGTCCACGGCCGCGACGTGGGACCAGGTCAGCGTCCAGCCCAGCCGGGTCGGGCCGTCGCAGCGGCTGCCGCGACGGCCCGAGGGTGGCCGGTCCCTACATCGGGATGAGCTCGAAGACCTCCACGGCGAAGCGCCCCTTGCCCTCCGACAGGAACGGGTGCTTCTCGAACAGCGACTTCGCCGCGTCCAGGTCGGTCGCCTCGACGATCGAGTAGCCGTTCTGGTCGGTTGGCTCGGCGGTGGTTCCGTCGTCCTTGAGAGCGACCCGGGCACCGCAGGGGGCGCCGGGGTCGCTCAGCGCGGAGCCGACGTTCTCCATCCACGCGTGCCACTCGCCCATGGACTTCTTCACGGCTTCCTCGCTCATCTCGCTCGGCGGGGTGGCCGGGCCGCGGTACAGCGCCAGGAACCTGCTCATGGGTGTTCCTCTCTCGAGAGGAGGGCGTCGCGCCGACCGTTGCGGGGCATCCGTCGGTCTCCTCACCCCTACGACGAGCAGCCTCGCGGGGAATCGACAGGCCGTCGAGGCCGACCTCTAGACTCCCGGGGCCAGCGAGTCCGACGAAGGGGCCCAGCGTGCGCAAGGTGCTGATCGCCAACCGCGGCGAGATCGCGGTCCGGATCGTCCGGGCCTGCCGGGACGCCGGCATCGGCAGCGTGGCGGTCTACGCCGAACCTGATCGCGACGCCCAGCACGTCCGTACGGCCGACGAGGCCTTCTCTCTGGAGGGCGCGACGCCTGCCGACTCGTACCTCGATGTCGAGAAGATCCTCGCCGTGGCCAAGGCGTCCGGCGCCGACGCGGTGCACCCGGGCTACGGGTTCCTCGCCGAGAACGCCGGCTTCGCCCAGGCCGTGCTCGACGCCGGGCTGACCTGGATCGGGCCGCCACCGAGCGCCATCGACTCACTCGGCGACAAGGTCAAGGCCCGCCACATCGCCGAGCAGGCCGGGGCCCCGCTGGTCGCGGGCACGAAGGAGCCGGTCGGCGGCGCGGACGAGGTGGTCGCCTTCGCCGAGGAGCACGGCGTGCCCGTCGCGATCAAGGCGGCGTACGGCGGCGGCGGACGCGGCCTGAAGGTCGCCCGAACCATCGAGGAGATCCCCGAGCTGTTCGAGTCAGCGGTGCGCGAGGCCGTCAGCGCATTCGGTCGCGGCGAGTGCTTCGTCGAGAAGTACCTCGACCAGCCGCGGCACGTGGAGACGCAGTGCCTGGCCGACAGCCACGGCAACGTCGTGGTGGTCTCGACCCGCGACTGCTCGCTGCAGCGTCGGCACCAGAAGCTCGTCGAGGAGGCGCCGGCTCCGTTCCTCACCGACGAGCAGAACGCCGAGCTCTACCGAGCGTCGAAGGCGATCCTCGCCGGGGCCGGTTACGTCGGCGCGGGCACCTGCGAGTTCCTCGTCGCGCAGGACGGCACGATCTCCTTCCTCGAGGTCAACACCCGGCTGCAGGTCGAGCACCCGGTCACCGAGGAGGTCACCGGCATCGACCTCGTCCGCGAGATGTTCCGCATCGCCGACGGCGAGGCGCTGGGCTACGACGACCCGCCCGCGCGGGGTCACTCCATCGAGTTCCGGATCAACGCCGAGGACGGCGGGCGCAACTTCCTCCCGGCTCCCGGGACGCTCACCCGCTGGTCGCCGCCGAGCGGGCCGGGGGTGCGCCTCGATGGTGGCTACGGCAACGGCGAGACGATCCCGGGAGCTTTCGACTCCCTGATCGCCAAGCTGATCGTGACCGGGCGCGACCGGACCCAGGCGCTGGAGCGGTCGCGCCGTGCGCTCGCGGAGTTCGACGTCGACGGCATGCCGACCGTGATCCCGTTCCACCGGGCGGTGGTGTCGGACCCGGCCTTCACCGCCGAGCCGTTCACGGTGCACACCCGGTGGATCGAGACCGACTTCGACAACACCCTCGAGCCGTATGCCGGCGACACGGCCGAGGCTCCCGAGCCCGGGGGGCGGGAGCGCGTCGTCGTCGAGGTCGGGGGCCGGCGACTCGAGGTCGTGCTGCCGGCCGGGCTCGGCGCGGGCAGCGCAGGCGGGGGCGGCGGGTCAGCGGGCGGCGGGGTGGGCCGGCCCAGGCGCGCCGGGGCCAAGAAGAAGGCGGGAGCTGCGGCCAGCGGGGACTCGCTGACCAGCCCGATGCAGGGCACGATCGTCAAGGTCGTGGCCGAGGACGGCCAGCAGGTGGCCGCCGGCGACCCGGTCGTGGTGCTCGAGGCGATGAAGATGGAGCAGCCGCTGACCGCGCACAAGGCCGGGACCGTCACCGGCCTCACCGCCGAGGTCGGTGCCACCGTCACCACCGGCGCCACCATCTGCGACATCAAGGACTGACGGCCAACCCCCGACTGCCCGGCAACCCGGAGCGGACCGGGGCGCGCCGTGGCAGCACCGGCGCGCCCAGCACCCCGACAACCCCGGACTGGACCGGGGCGCGCGGTGGGTACACCGGCGCGCCCAGGTCCGCTTGCAACGCAACTGGTCCTGCTCCACCGCAGGCTGCCCCCCGCAACCCCGGACTGGACCGGGGCGCGCGGTGGGTACCCCGGCGCGCCCCGGTCCGCTCCGGTCAGAAGGCGGCCGGTCCACGCTGAGCCGTCGGGCGTACGCGACGTCGGCCGTCGGGCGTACGGGCGCCCGGGTGGGACCGTCCGGGTGGGACCGTCCGGGTGGGACCGTCCGGGTGGGACCGTCCGGGTGAGTGCGTCCGGGTGGGACCGTCCGGGTGAGTGCGTTCCGGGCGCTAGCCGCGCCAGACCTTGGTGTGCAGCTGCCGGGCCGCTTCGGCGACGGAGCCGCTGATCGAGGGGTAGACCGTGAACGAGTGCGCGAGCTGGTCGACCGTCAGGCGGCCGTCCACCGCCAGCGCGACCGGATAGATCAGCTCGCTGGCCCGCGGCGCCACGACCACCCCGCCGACCACGGTGCCGGACCCCGTACGCGCGAAGAGCTTGACGAAGCCCTCGTGCACGCCCTGCATCTTTGCCCGTGGGTTGGTCGCCAGCGGCAGCTTCAGCGTCACCGTGGAGGTCGAGCCCTCCTCGATGTCCTTCTCCAGCCAGCCGACCGTGGCGATCTCCGGGTCGGTGAACACGTTCGACGACACGGCGCGCACGTTCAGCGGCGACACGGCGTCGCCGAGCAGGTGCGCGATCGCGATCCGGCCCTGCATCGCGGCGACCGAGGCCAGCATCAGCACGCCGGTGCAGTCTCCCGCGGCGTAGACCCCTGTCGCCGACGTCCGCGACACGCGGTCGACCTCGATGAACCCGCCGTCGTCGACCCGCACGCCCGCGTCCTCGAGCCCCAGCCCGGCCGTGTTGGGGATCGACCCGACGGCCATCAGGCAGTGGCTGCCCTCGACCGTCTGACCGTCGGCCAGGGTCACGACCACTCCGTCACCGACCCGCTTCGCCGACGAGGCCCGCGCCCGCGCGAGCACCGTCATGCCCCGCCGGCGGAACACTCCCTCCAGCACGTTCGCCGCGTCCGCGTCCTCCCCCGGCAGCACCCGGTCGCGGCTGGACACGAGCGTCACCCGGGTGCCCAGCGCGGTGTACGCCGACGCGAACTCCGCGCCGGTGACGCCGGAGCCGACGACGATCAGATGCTCGGGCAGGGCGTCGATGTCATAGACCTGTTCCCAGGTCAGGATCCGCTCTCCGTCCGGAACCGCATCGGGCAGTACGCGGGGATGAGCACCGGTGGCCACCAGCACGGCGTCGACGTCCAGCGATTGCTCAGCCCCGTCCGGGGTCGTGGCAACGACCCGGCGCGGGCCGTCTAGCCGGCCGGTGCCGACGATCACCCGGACGTTCTCACGCTCCATCCGGGCCGCGATGTCGTCGGACTGCGCCTGCGCCAGTGCCTTGACCCGGACGTTGACCCGGGCCATGTCGACGCCGACCCGGCTCTGCGGCGACCCACCTGACGGCTTGCCGCCGTCAGCCGCGCCGCCGTCAGCCGCGCCGCCCAGAAGTACGCCCAGCTCGCCGGACTCGGCCGCGTCGGTCATCACCTCGGCCGTGGCGATCAGCGTCTTGGACGGGACGACGTCGGTGAGCACGGCCGATCCGCCCAGGCCGTCCCGGTCGACGACCGTCACCTCGGCCCCGAGCTGGGCGGCCACCAGGGCCGCCTCATAGCCGCCAGGGCCGCCGCCGACTATCGCGATGCGAGTCACGCGCGCCATTCTTCCCCACGGCCCGCTCCCCTCTACGCTGCGGTGCCGTGGCCCTCTACGCCGCTTACGCGAGCAACATGGACCCCGCGCAGATGATCCTGCGGGCTCCGCACTCGCCCATGCGCGGAGTCGGCTGGCTGATGGGCTGGCGGTTGACCTTCGGCGGCGAGGACCGTGGCTGGGAAGGCCCGCTGGCCACCGTGGTCGAGGACGAGCTCGGGCAGGTCTTCGTCGTGCTCTACGACGTGACTGACACCGACGCCCGGGAGATGGACCGGTGGGAGGCCGCCGACCTCAAGCTCTTCCGCAAGGTCCGGGTGCGGGTGCAGACGCTCGACGGCGAGGTCACCGCCTGGATGTACGTGCTCGACGACTACGAGGGCGGCCTCCCGTCGGCGCGCTACCTCGGCATCATCGCCGACGCCGCCGAGGCCGCGGACGCGCCGGACGACTACGTGGCCGAGCTGCGTTCGCGCCCCTGCACCTCCGTCGGGCCCTAGCTCACCGGGACGTCAACGCAAAGTGTTCAGCCCGGCGCCGGACGCGCCGATAGTCACAGGCATGAGACTCGTCCGGACGTCGCCGCCAGCCACGGGCGACCGCCTGCTGGCCGCGCTGCGCCACCACGAGGCGAACGAGCTCGTGACCATCCGGATCTCGACCAGCACCCCGCGCACGCGGCGCTCGATCGCCGAGCTGCTGCAGGCCCACGCGTTCGCGGCGCACTGCCAGATCGCCGTCGCCGAGACCCGCGGCATCGCCGTGCGGTGGGTCGATGGCATCGTCACCGGAACGGCGGAGCAGCTGGCTGAGTTCGTGGCGACCGCATCGCCCGTGCTCGACCGCTCGTACGGCCGCGCGTTCCTCGCCGCCGCCTGACCTGCGACGACGTCGCTCACCCGACCGGATCCGGCGCCCTGGCGCTAGGGTCGCGGCCGTGACCACAGAGCCTTCTCCGGACCCCTACCAGCTCGCTCGAGACGCCGCGTCGCGCGTGCGCGAGCTGACCGGCGCCGAACGCCACGACGTCGCCCTGGTGATGGGCTCGGGGTGGCTCCCGGCCGCCGACATGCTCGGCGAGACCGTCGCCGAGCACCCGGTCACCGAGCTGCCCGGCTTCCACGCGGCCGCGGTCGCCGGCCACTCCGGCACCGTGCGCTCGGTGCGCCTCGGCGACGACCGCCGCGCCCTGGTGTTCCTCGGGCGAACTCACTTGTACGAGGGCCTGGGCGTCGCCTCCGTCGTCCACGGGGTGCGCACGGCCGTCGCAGCGGGTGCCGGGGCCATCGTGCTCACCAACGGGTGCGGCGGCCTGCGGGCGACCTTCTCCCCCGGCCAGCCGGTGCTGATCAGCGACCACATCAACCTCACGGCCACCTCGCCGATCGTCGGGGCGAACTTCGTCGACCTCACCGACCTCTACTCCAGCCGGCTGCGGCAGCTCTGCCGCGAGGTCGACCCGACGCTGGAGGAGGGTGTCTACGTGCAGTTCCCCGGCCCGCACTACGAGACCCCGGCGGAGATCGGCATGGTGCGCACGATCGGCGGCGACCTGGTCGGGATGTCGACGACGCTGGAGGCGATCGCGGCTCGCGAGGCAGGAGCCGAGGTGCTCGGCATCTCGCTGGTGACCAACCTCGCTGCGGGCATGACCGGCGAGCCCCTCGACCACCAGGAGGTCCTCAGCGCGGGCAAGGACGCCGCCGGCCGGATGGGCGAGCTGCTCTCACAGGTGCTGGGCCGGCTCGGGACACCGGGCGACGCGTGAGCACCCACCACGAGCATCGCCACAGTGGCGACACCGTCGATGTGACCGAGGTCGCCCACGCGTGGCTGGCCGAGGACCCCGATCCCGACACCCGCGCCGAGCTGCAGGACCTGCTCGCCGCCGAGGACACCGACGGGCTCGCCGACCGGTTCGGCGCCCACCTCGAGTTCGGCACGGCCGGCCTGCGCGGGGCTCTGGGTGCCGGGCCGAACCGGATGAACCGCGTCGTGGTCAGCCGCGCCGCCGCCGGGCTCGCTACGTACCTGCGCGCCCGCGGTGGAAAACGGATCGTCATCGGCTACGACGCCCGGCACAAGTCCGATGTGTTCGCGCGCGACAGCGCCGAGGTCATCGAGGGCGCCGGGCTGCACGCGCTCGTGCTGCCGCGGCCGTTGCCGACGCCCGTGCTGGCCTTCGCGATCCGTCATCTCGGCGTCGACGCCGGCGTCATGGTCACGGCCAGCCACAACCCGCCCCAGGACAACGGCTACAAGGTCTACCTCGGCGATGGCTCGCAGATCGTGTCCCCGGCCGACAAGGAGATCTCCGTCGAGATCGACGCCGTCGGCCCGCTCTCCGTCGTCCCGCGCGCTGACGGCTGGGAGACGCTGGACGACGATCTGCTCAGTGCGTACGTCGAGCACGTGGCCGCACTGGTCGACCCGGCGTCACCGCGCGACCTGACCATCGTCTACACCCCGCTGCACGGAGTGGGCCGCGACGTCGTCCTGGCCGCGTTCGAGGCTGCCGGCTTCACGGCACCCACGGTGGTGCGTGAGCAGGGCGACCCGGACCCGGAGTTCCGCACCGTGGCCTTTCCCAACCCCGAGGAGCCGGGGGCCATCGACCTCGCGATCGAGGCGGCGGTCGAGACCGGCGCTGACATCGTGCTGGCCAACGACCCCGACGCCGACCGTTGCGCCGTCGCCGTCCCGGACGCGGACGACCCGCGTGGCTGGCGGATGCTGCGCGGCGACGAGGTCGGCGCCCTGCTCGCTTCCCACCTGTTGCGCCGCACGCCGGACCTCACCGGCACCTTCGCCGCGTCGATCGTGTCGTCGTCGCTGCTGGGCCGGATCGCCGGTGCGCACGGGCTGACCTACGTCGAGACGTTGACCGGCTTCAAGTGGATCTCGCGTGTCGAGGGCCTGCGCTACGGCTACGAGGAAGCGCTGGGCTACTGCGTCGACCCGGCGGCCGTGCGCGACAAGGACGGCATCTCCGCGGCCCTGCTCGTCGCCGAGCTCGCCGCCACCCTCAAGGCCGAGGGGCGGACGTTGCCGGACCTGCTCGACGACCTCGCCCGGGAGCACGGGCTGCACGCCACCGACCAGCTCTCGGTGCGCGTCGAGGACGTGTCGCTGATCCAGGACGCGATGGCCCGGCTGCGGGCGAACCCCCCGGCCGCACTTGGCGGTCGAGCCGTCGAGACGGCCGACGACCTCGCCGAGGGATCCCCGGAGCTGCCGCCCACCGACGGTCTCCGCTACCGCCTCGCCGACGGGGGTCGGGTCGTCGTGCGGCCCTCGGGCACCGAGCCCAAGCTCAAGGCTTACCTCGAGGTGGTCGTGCCGGTGGCCGGCGACGACGTCCGCGGCGCCCGGCGTACGGCGTCCGAGGCGCTGGCGGCGATCAAGGGCGACATGGCCGAGGCCCTCGGGCTGCCCGCGAGCTGACCAGGCGGACGACCCGTCCGACTGACCGGCCCGCAACCCCCTTGCGGTACCTCGTCGGCCGAGGTACCTTGCGAACCGTGGTAGTCGCCGCCGACGTGCTCAGCCAGCTCCGCCGAGGGGCGCTGGAGTACTGCGTGCTCGGGTTGCTCTCCCGCGAGGAGCGCTACGGCTTCGACCTCGTCCGCAGCCTGGGCGCGATGGACGGCATGGTGACCGGCGAGGGGACGCTCTACCCGCTGCTCTCCCGACTGCAGAAGGACGGGCGGGTGGCAACGACGTGGCGCAACTCCGACTCCGGCGGTCCGCCGCGCAAGTACTACGCGATCACCGGCAAGGGCCGTCGCGCCCTCGACGACTTCGCAACCGAGTGGGCCCGGTTCCGGGACACCGTCGACACCATCGTCATCAAGGGACACCGTGACGACAGTCATCGAGGGGACACCGTGACGACAGTCATCGAGAGGACACCGTGACGACCACCATGCACCCGCTCGCCGAGGAGTACCTGAGCCGGCTGGAGCGTGCGGCGCAGGCGCTGCCGCCGCCGGACCGCGACGAGCTGCTCACCGAGATCCGCAACCACCTGCACGCCGGGCTGCCCGGCGCCCC
>JBBRVU010000010.1:0-48634 GCA_038246575.1 Actinomycetes bacterium
CGGCGCGATCAACGCCCACTGCTCATCGGTCAGATCGGAGGGATAGGGGCGCGGGGAAGTGGACGCCATACCGCCACACTGGCCACCTCAGTCACAACAGTCACGGAGGCTCGCCGAGTGCTTTCCCAACACGTTCTTAGGCACCGCGAACGGTGCCGTCGGCGAGTGCCGCATAGCGCAACGTGATCTCGGGGGTGACGTGGCCGAGAAGGGCCATCAGCGCCTGCAGGCTCATCCCACCGTTGACCAGGCTGGTGGCGTAGGTGTGGCGGAGTTGGTGGGGGTGATGTGCAGTGGCTGGCCGGTGGGGCCACGCAGTCCGGTGCCGCCGATGGCGGCGGCGAGGCCGCGGCGGATCCGGGACGGGCCGATCCGCTGCCCGCCCACGGTGAAGAGGAAGTCGACGGCTCGGCCGGTGCGTGGGTGCGGAAGGGCGCGTTGCCGGCCGCGGGCGGCCATCCAGGCGTCGAGGGCGTCATGCCGCCTCGGCGCGTCCCGCACCCGAGGGCCGGTTAACCGATATTCTCTTGATCTGCTTGATCACCCCGGTTGGTGCCCTCGGTGCGGGCGTTGGTGATGCGTAGCCGCAGGAACGCCTCGATCGCCGGCCACCACGTCTGGATGGTGTACGCGAGCCGCGTCGTCTCGGGCAGGTCGGCGCGGGCGGCGGCGTCGTAGAAGCGCCACGGCCGGTGCCGGACCTGCTCGACGTCGCGGGTGGCGAGGGGTTGCCGGAGGAGCTCCTTGACCGCCCAGGCGGCGGCGATCTCGTTGGTGGGGTCGTCGGTGGCGAGCACCCGGCGCAGCCGGGCCAGGCCCTTCGCGGAGAGCCGGTCGCCGGCGGACAGCAGCAGCCGCCGGTGCGCCCACGCCGGGTCGGCCCGCCGGCCGCGGCGGCCAAGCTGCTGGCGGGCGACGCGTTGCCGCACCTCGGTGAGGGCCTGGTTGGCCAGCCGCACGAGGTGCCAGTGGTCGACCACGATGGTGGCCTGCGGCAGCAGCCGGCGGATCGCCGCGGCGAACGGGGCGGACGGGTCCAGCGCCACCACCTCGATGCCGTCCCGCCACGCCTGGTCGCGCTGGGTGAGCCACCGTTGCACGGCGGCGCCGGAGCGACCCGGGCACCAGCCCGAGCAGCCAGCCCGCCCGGTCGGTGTCGCGTCGACGAAGCTGGTCATCCACGGGTTGCTCAGCCGCCACCCGGCCGGGGCGCCGTCCTGCGCGTCGGCCCAGAACCAGCGCACCGACCGGGCCCGGGTCTCGTCCAGCCCGAGGATGCGCACCGGCGCCGGCTTGGCGTCGGTGAGCTTGGACGCCTTGTCCACCAACGCTTTCTGCACACCCCCGCCACGACACCCGGTACTCGGCGGCGACGTCGGCGGCCGACCGCGCCGACCGGGACACCGCCTGCTCGAGCCGCTCGCGGAGCCGGATGGTGAGCCGATGCCGCGGCGGCACCTGGCTCGATCGCTCGGTGAACACCCGCACCCGGCACGCCGACTCACCGCAGCGGTAGCGCCGCTTGCGCCAGGTCACCTGCAGCGGCCGGTGCCCCATCGGCAGGTCCTTGATCCGCATCTCGCGCACGTCGTAGGGCGGCCACCGACCAGCACCCCGCACTGCGGGCAGGCGTGCTCGTCCTCGATCTGCATCACCACGACCTGGCGGATGCCCAGCGCGGTCAGGGCGCAGGACACGACGCGGAACCCTGGAAGGTCGTACAACAACGACGTAGCGTCGCTCACCGGTGGCCTCCTCGCCGATCGGACCTAAGACACCGATCAGCGTGGGAGGCCGCCGCCCGCTCAGCCGGCTACGACACGCCCGGTCTCACCATCCACCGCGAAGAGCCAGCTTCGCGACCGGGGACATTGGCTGAGAGCCGCGCCCGCGGTTTATCTCTCGTCGACGCCTCTAACGCAGCTGCGGGTTTGAGATTACGAGGCCAACCGCTCACGTGCGTTGTGGCCAGAGCCGGTCGGTTCACCACCACGCTGGGGCTGGTGATCTCGGCCCACACCGCATCGAGGGAGAGGCCGAGAACATCGGCGATCGCCGCGATAGTCGGCAAGGCAGGAGTAGCTACCCGGCCCGTCTCGATCTTCCGGAGGGCTTCCGGTGAGACACGTGCATCGAGCGCGGGCCCAAGCATCGGGCGCTCTCCCCTGGCGCGGCGCAACAGGGCACCGAGGCGCTTTCCGCGCCCGAGTTCTGCGGGTGTGGGCGGCAACCTGACCATGGCTCCGATTCTAATACCGAGATATCATGGCCGGGACAGTTATGGGCTACGTGTAGAAGGGCGTCGAATGATCGAGATCCTGAGCCCCACCGAACTGGCCCGAGCACGAGAGACAGGTGCCCTGGTCGCTCACATCTTGCAGACACTGAAGAGCCGCAGCCCAGTAGGCACGAATCTGCTGGACATCGACCGGTGGGCCCAGGCCATGATCGTCGAAGCCGGAGCACTGTCCTGCTACGTCGACTACGCGCCATCGTTCGGACGCGGGCCGTTCGGCCACTACATCTGCACGTCCGTCAACGACGCCGTCCTCCACGGACTGCCATACGACTACACGCTCGCCGACGGCGACCTGGTGACGCTCGACCTTGCCGTCTCCCAAGGCGGAGCCGCTGCAGACTCTGCCATCAGCTTCATCGTGGGCGACTCAAAACCCCCGGAGAGCGTCGCGATGATCAGCGCAACCGAACGCGCCTTGAGCGCAGGCATCGCGGCTGCCGGGCCCGGAGCTCGCATCGGTGACATCTCCCACGCCATCGGCACGGTCTTCAGCGAGGCGGGGTATCCGATCAACACCGAGTTCGGAGGTCATGGCATCGGATCAACGATGCACCAGGACCCGCACGTCCCAAACGCCGGGCGGCCCGGCCGTGGATACACACTGCGCCCTGGGCTGCTGCTCGCACTGGAACCGTGGGTCATGGCGGACACCGCCGAACTCATCACTGATGCCGACGGGTGGACGCTCCGAAGTGCGACAGGCTGCCGGACAGCCCATAGTGAGCACACGATCCCTATCATCAGCGACGGAGCCGAGATCCTCACGTTGCCGAAGCAGGCGCAACCGTAAGGTGGGAGCCATGCGGGTTTCTCTTCTTTTGGCGCCTCAGGGCGGATCACCGGTGAAGCGGAAGACTTTCCGATGTCGGCAAGGTCGAGCGCTTCCACTGCGACCATGGCCGACGGGTGAGACTATGCCCGCTGCTATCGGTCAGAACTCGAGCGCCGAAAGGCCGTGGAAGCATGACTGCATCAGTACAACGATCACCGACCCCATTCTGCCTGCGCAAAGTCAAAGCGCCCTCACGCGATTGATCAACATCCCGAGCAGTACGGCTAACACTGCGTCGTTCCGCCATCCGCGTCCACTGCGGTCCGCCGTCCCGTACGTCTTACCGACGTTCGCTGCTTACGAGGTGCTCACACAACTCAGGGCCATGAACACCAGTTCGGTGATCATGGCCCTGACCTGCGGCTATATGGTAGCGGGGGCAGGATTTGAACCTGCGACCTCTGGGTTATGAGCCGCCTCAGGCCGTGTCCGAGCCGACCGGCCAGGTCCTATCCAAGCCACTGACCTGCGGCGATGCCATCTGACGCGTCCCCGCCGTACAGACGTGTGCCGTGCCGGTCGAAGCGTCTCGCTCACGAATCCGCTCACGCGGGCGGCCCGCAACCAGGTGACCAGGCGTCAGCCGAAAGGCCTGTCCTCGCGCACGTCGGCGTGCTGGCGCTGCGGGCGCAGACCCAACGGGCGACCGCGACGCCCGCATGAGGGCACGATGCTGGCGGGGTCAACGGGGGCGAGAGCGCAGGCGCTGAGACGCGGCGGCGCGAGCATTGACGGGCAGGGTGAGGGCGAACCGCGAGCCGCGATCGGGGCCGTCGCTGGCCGCGGTGAGGGCGCCGCCATGGGCCTCGGCGATGGCGCGGCTAATGGTCGGGCCGACTCCCGAGCCGGAGCGGTCGCGGTCGCGGGCGGCGTCACCGCGGTAGAACCGCTCGAAGACGTGCGGCAACTGCTCGACAGCGATGCCGTCACCGGTGTCGGGGACGGCGATCTCGGCCTCGTCGCCGTTGCGCCGGGCGGCCACGGTGATCGTGCCGCCGGTCGGCGTGTGGCGCAGGGCGTTGTCGAGCAGGTTGGCCAACACCTGCCCCACCCGTTCGCGGTCGACGTCGACGCTCAGCTGCTCGGCCTGATCGAGCTCGATGAGCAGGGCGACGCCCTTGGCCGTGGCGCCGGCGCGTGTGTTCTCCGCCGCGGACCGCACCAGCGCGGCCATCTGGTGCGGCGAGCGGCGCAGCGGGATACGGCCCTCCTCGGCGGTGGAGACCTCCGTGATGTCGCGGGCGAGCCGGGCGAGCCGGTTGGTCTGGTCGGTGAGCACCTGGGCGACCTCGTCGTTCCACCCGATGACTCCTTCGCGCAGCCCGTCGTGGAAGGCGGTGAGGGTCGCGATGGGGGTGCGCATCTCGTGGGACAGGTCCGCCAGCAGCCGCCGCCGGGTGTCCTCGACGTGCTGCAGCCGGCTGGCCATCGAGTTGATGGCCTGGGCGAGGGTGTCCAGCTCGGCGCCGGCGCCGGTGGCCGGCACCCGGGTGGCGTAGTGGCCGCGGCTGAGTTCCCGGGCGGCACGGGTGAGCCGGTCCAGCGGGCGGCGCAGCCGGCGGGTGATGAGGAAGGTGACGGCGAAGGCGGCGAGCACGGCGATGAGGAGCCCGACGCCGATGGACAGGGTGGTGGCGTAGGCGTAGGCGCGCTCGATGTGCACCAGCTCGGGGGAGTTGGGGGGGTGTCCGGCCTGGACCAGGTGGTCGTGGAAGATCGGCGGTCCGACCAGCAGGGCGACCACTGCGGCGGTGAGCACGCCGGCGAACAGGACGACGGTCTGGCCGAGCAGCAGCCGGGAGGCGAGGCCGCGGCCGGCCGGTGAGCGGGTGGGCGGCCATGGTCATCCTCCTCGTCCCATCCGGTATCCCACCCCGCGGACGGTGCTGACGTAGCGCGGGTTCGCGGGGTCGTCGCCGAGCTTGCGGCGCAGATGGGCGACGTGGACGTCCACGATGTGCTCGTCCCCCACCCAGCTGGTGTCCCAGACCTCCTCGATGAGCTGCCGCCGGGAGTACGCGAGCTTGGGTCGGGTGGCGAGTACGGCGAGCAGGTCGAACTCGGTAGGGGGTCAGCGCGACCGCCTCCCCCGCCAGGTGGACCTCCCGGCCGGCGAGGTCGATCCTCAGGTCCCCGAACACCACCGGCGGCCGCTCCGGCGGGAGCTGATCGGCCGGCCGGGCCGCCCGCGGGCGGCGCAGCACGGCCTGCACGCGGGCGACCAGCTCGCGCGGGCGGAACGGCTTGGTGAGGTAGTCGTCCGCCCCGACCGACAGGCCGATCAGGGTGTCGATCTCGTCGGCCCGGGCGGTGAGGATGAGGATGTAGCAGTCGCTGAACGTCCGCAGCTGCCGGCACACCTCGATGCCGTCCAGGCCGGGCAGGCCCAGGTCGAGGATCACCACGTCGGGCTCCTCGGCCCCGGGCGGCCGTGAGCGCCTCGGGCCCGGTGTACGCCAGCCGGGTGCGGTAGCCGGCCTTCTCCAGATGCGCCGCGACTAGGCCGGCCAGCTCCCGCTCGTCGTCGACGACGAGCACCGTTGCCACCGGCGCGGTGTCGCCGACCCCGGCTGGCAGTGTCACGGCGACTGTGTCGCGCCGTCGCGGCGGTCGATCCTGACGCTGCAGGCCGGCCGGGCCGGAACCTTCGTCAGATCTTCATGAAACCTCGGCCACGACCACAAAACGGCCCGCCGAGCATGGTGATGGAGCGCGTCGGCGGCCGCTCGCAGTGATCAGGAGGGGTTTCGATGATGTGGTTCAACGGCTGGACGATGGGCTGGGGCATGTGGCTGCTCGTGGGCCTCGGGACGCTCGGGTTCTGGGTGCTGGTCGCGATCGTGGTGCGGGCGCTGGTGATTGAGCGCCGCAACGGATCCCCGCCGGCGCCGTCGGACCCGTTGCAGCTGCTCGACGCGCGGCTGGCCCGCGGGGAGATGGGCGTGGAGGAGTACGAGCAGCGTCGCCGACTGCTGGTCGATGGCCACTGAGCCCGGCGCCGCAGGAAGGCCGTCGCGGCGCGCGGTCCTGCTGGGCGGCCTCGGGCTGGCCGGCACCGCCGTGCTGGGCGGCTGCTCGACGGCGGACACATCCGCGAGGAGCTCGCCGTTCGGCGCCCCGCCGCGGTTGAACCCCTCGCCGGGGCAGCGCGTGGTGAGCGCCACCCTGGTCGCCCGACCGGTCGCCGTCGACCTCGGCGGGCCGTCGTGCGGACCTGGGCGTACGGCGACAGCGTCCCGGGGCGACCGCTGCGCGCCACCGCCGGGGACCTGCTGCGGGTCCGGCTGGACAACCGGCTCCCGGCCGGCACGACGGTGCACTG
The DNA here is from genome assembly GCA_038246575.1 of Actinomycetes bacterium. Taxonomy (GTDB): domain Bacteria; phylum Actinomycetota; class Actinomycetes; order JACCUZ01; family JACCUZ01; genus JACCUZ01. The sequence goes on from JBBRVU010000010.1 coordinate 6,454, forward strand.
GCACGGCATCGCGTTGCGCAACGCGGCCGACGGTGTGCCCGGCCTCACCCAGGACCCGGTCGCACCCGGGGCGTCGTTCCGATACGAGTTCACCGCGTCGGACCCCGGCACGTACTTCTTCCACCCCCACGTCGGCGTGCAGTTGGACCGGGGGCTCTACGCGCCGCTGATCATCGACGACCCAGCCGAGCCGGGCCGCTACGACGCCGAATGGGTGGTCGTCCTCGACGACTGGGTCGACGGCACCGGCCGCACCCCCGGCCAGGTCCTCGCCGGGCTGCGTGCCGCCGGCGGCGGCTCCGGCAACGGCGGCGGCCCCATGGGCGACATGGGCGACATGGGGATGGGCATGGGCGGGATGGGCATGGGCCCGGCGCCGTGGGGTGACGCCGCCGACGTCTCCTACCCCTACTTCCTCATCAACGGCCGGGTCGCGGCCGCGCCGCACACCTGGCGGGCCCGGCCCGGACAGCGGGTCCGGCTGCGGATCATCAACGCCGCCGCCGACACCATCTTCACCGTCGCGCTCGGCGGTCACCGCCTCACCGTCACCCACACCGACGGGCACCCGGTGCAGCCACAAGACGTCGGCGCGGTGTACGTCGGGATGGGCGAACGCTACGACGCGACCGTCACCCTCGACGACGGGGTCTTCCCGCTGGTCACCACGCCTTTCGGCAAGCAGGGACAAGGCATGGCCCTCGTACGCACCGGCGCCGGGGCCGCCCCGAGCCCCAGCACGTGGCCGGCGGAACTCAACGGCCCGGTGCTCATCGGCTTGCAGCTGCGGGCGGCGGAGTCGTCGCGGCTGCCGCAGCGGTCACCGGACGCCGCCGCACCCGTCGCGCTGCAGGGATCGATGCGGCCGTACGTGTGGGGGATCAACGGCGCCCCGTACGGGCAGGGCGAGCCGCTCACCGTGGCCGCCGGGCAACGGCTGCGCCTGCAGCTGGCCAACATGACGATGATGAGCCACCCGGTGCACCTGCACGGGCACACCTTCGCGCTGCCCAGCGGGCTGGGGAAGGACACCGTCCTGCTCGCCCCCATGCAGGCGATACCCATCGACGTCCAGGCCGACAACCGCGGCGAGTGGATGCTGCACTGCCACAACGTCTACCACGCCGAGGCCGGCATGATGATCGCCCTGGAGTACCGGCGGTGACCTTATGCCGACCCCCGGCGGACGCGCCTGCCCGCCCACGGTGCCGGCACCGGAGAACCCGGGATACACGCCGGCGCTGGCGTTCCGGGTGCTGACGCCGCTGTACGACGTCGCGGTCGCCGCGCTCGGGTTCGGTCCCGCGTTCAAAGCCGGGGTGGCGGCGGAGGCGGCCGCGGCGCCCGGCGATCGGGTGCTCGACCTGGGCTGCGGCACCGGGACCCTGCTGGCCGAGCTGATCAGGGCCCAGCCACGGGCCTAGCTGATCGGCGTCGACCCCGACCCGGCGGTGCTCGCCCGGGCCTCCCGCCGGCTGCCCGGCGGGCCACCGGTGCGGCTGCTCCGCGCGTCCGCGCAGCAGCTGCCGCTGCCCGACCGGTGCGTCGACGTCGTGGTCAGCACGCTGGTGTTCCACCACCTGCCCGATCCGGCGAAGGACGCCGCGGTCGGTGAGCTCCGGCGCGTGCTCACCGTCCGGGGCCGGTTCCTGCTGGTCGACTTCGGGCCACCGCGAGATGCGTGGACCGGCGCGCTGCTCCGCGCCGGCAGCCTGTTCGACGGCCGGGCGAACATGCGGTCCCAGCTCGCCGGGGAGCTTCCCGACCTGCTGGCCCGCAACGGGTTCTCCGTACGACCGGCTCGACCACCCGGACGCGCGGTCCACCATCTGCTCGGCATCCTGCCCGGATGACCGGCCCGCAGGCCGACAGCGCCGCCGGCGCTGCCACTCTCACCGGGAACGCGACGTGACCGGCGCAGTCAAGACCGCCGTCCTCGAGGTGTCCGGTGTGCACTGGGCGTCGTCGAAGCCGGTGACCGAGGCCGTGCTGTCCCGCCGGCCCGGGGTGCTGGCCGTAGACGCCAACCCGGTCGCGCAGACGGCCACGGTCACCTACGACGCCGCACGCACCAACGTCGCCGAGCTCGCCGGGTGGATCCGCGACTGCGGCTACCACTGCGCGGGACAGTCGGTTCCGGCCCACGTGTGCGACCCGATGGCCGAGCCGGCTGCCGACACCGGCCGGCCCGAGGGGGACCACGGACACGGTCCCGCCACCGGGCGAACCCGGCGGGAGGTGATGGGACACGGCGGGCACCACGGCGGCATGTCGATGGACGCCATGGTCGCCGGCATGCGCAACCGGTTCCTCGTCGCCGCGGTGCTGTCGGTGCCGAACCTGCTGTGGTCGCTGATCGGCCGTGACGTCGTGGGTTCACGGCCCCGGCGCCGTTCGGGCTGCGCGACGACGTCTGCTCGCTGCTGCTGTCCCTGCCGGTGATCTTCTACTCGGCCTGGGTCTTCTTCGACGGTGCGGTGCGGGCGCTGCGCGCCCGGACGCTGGACATGGTGCTGGTCGCGGTGGCCGTCGGCGCGGGTTGGCTGTACAGCCTCGGCGTCACGCTGACCGGCGGCGGTGAGGTGTTCTAAAAGGCCGCCACCGTGCTCACCGCGTTCGTCCTGCTGGGCCACTGGTTCGAGATGCGGGCCCGCGGCGGGGCCAACGACGCCACCCGTACGCTGCTCGAGCTCGCTCCCCCGATGGCGGTCGTGCTGCGCGACGGCCAGCCGGTCGAGGTGCCCACGGCGGACGTGCAGGTGGAGACCTGCTGCTGGTCCGGCCCGGCGCGAAGATCCCGGTGGACGGGGTCGTCGAGGACGGCGACTCCGAGGTCGACGAGTCGATTGTCACCCGGGGAGAGCCTGCCAGTGACCAAGGCAACTGGAGCGGAGGTGATCGGCGCCTCGGTCAACACCACGGGCACGCTGCGCGTGCGGGCGACGAGGGTCGGCTCGGACACCGCGCTCGCGCAGATCGTGGCCCTGGTGCAGGAGGCGCAGAACTCCAAGGCCGCCGGGCAGCGCCTGGCCGACCGGGCCGCCTTCTGGCTCGTCCTCGTCGCGCTCGTCGGCGGCACCGCCACGTTCCTGGTCTGGCTCGCCGCCGGCGCCGGCGTGCAGACCGCGCTGCTGTTCGCGATCACCGTGGTCGTGGTCACCTGCCCGGACGCGCTGGGTCTGGCCACACCCACGGCCATGATGGTGGGCACCGGCCTCGGAGCGCGCCGCGGCGTGCTGTTCAAGAACGCCACCGCCCTGGAGACCTCCGCGCGCATCGACACCGTCGTCTTCGACAAGACCGGCACCCTGACCAGGGGAGAGCCGGAGGTCACCGACGTCATCACCGACGGCATTGACGAGGGCCAGATGCTCGGCCTGGCCGCCGCGGTGGAGCGGGAGTCGGAGCACCCGCTGGCCGCGGCCATGGCGCGGTACGCCGATGAGCGTGGCGCCCCCGTCGTGGCCGCGGCCGGCTTCCGCACCGTGCCCGGTCACGGCGCCGGCGCCGAGGTCGCCGGCCGCCGCGTCGTCGTCGGCAACCGCATGCTCATGGCCGCCGAGGGCGTCGATCTCGGCCGGCTGGCCGCCGTCCGTGACGAGCTGGCCGCCTCCGGCCGTACGGCGGTGTTCGTCGGCGTCGACGGCCGCGCCGTCGGCGTCATCGCGCTCGCCGACGCCGCCCGCGACACCGCCGCGGCGGCCGCGACGGCTCTGCACGACGCCGGCGCCGAGGTCACCATGCTCACCGGGGACAACCAGGCCACCGCGCGGCGCTTCGCCACCAAGCTGGGCATCGACACCGTCATCGCCGAGGTGCTGCCCGGCGACAAGTCCGCCCAGGTCGCCGAGCGGCAGCGGGCCGCCAAGCGGGTGGCCATGGTCGGCGACGGGGTGAACGACGCCCCCGCCCTCGCCCAAGCCGACCTCGGCATCGCCATCGGCGCCGGGACCGACGTCGCGATCGAGACCGCCGACGTCGTCCTCATGCGCTCGGACCCGCTCGACGTGCCGGTAGCGCTGCGGATCGGCCGCGGGACCCTGCGGAAGATGCGGCAGAACCTCGGCTGGGCGATCGGCTACAACGCGATCGCGCTGCCCATCGCCGTCGGCGTCTTCGAGCCCTCCCTCGGGCTGGTGCTCCGGCCGGAGATCGCGGCCCTGTCGATGTCCGGATCCAGCCTGCTGGTCGCGGTCAACGCCCTGCTGCTCAAGCGTTTGCGGGTGCCCGCGCCGCCGGCCCCGCCTGCCTCGGCCGGGCAGGCCGGGCGACCCGCAGGCGAGCCCTCCCCCGCCGCGCAGCGGTGATCCAGTCGCCCCGGCGGCCAACGGTGCTCACAGTGTTCGTCTGCTACCGGAAGTGGAGGCCGGTCGCGATCGCACCGGCCAGGACGGCGCCGGCGACCCAGTCGGTCACGAGGCAGGTCGGCGGCCACCACCGCGTGTTGGCGACGTACAGGACCGGTGCTACCACAGGGTCTTTCACCCCGTGGACGAACAGCCCGTCCACCAAACGCCACGGTGATCGCGTGACCGCGCGGCGGTGATGACCACCAGCCGGGTGGCGAGGCCGCTCTCGACCGTGATGGCTGAGCCGTGACTGGGTGCCGCGGCCCAAGGGAATCCCGCTCGGTTAGCCAGCGGGGGACTTGCGACCCTTGCCCCCCTCCCGCGCCCGGCGTCGCGTGATGCACGTCACGTTCCCACGGCGGATGCCGACGGGAGGGCTTGCGATGGAAACGACGATCAGCAGACCGGTGCAGCGGCCCGTGTGGACCTTTGCTCGACACTTCCTCGAGATGTGCGTCGCGATGTGCGTCGGCGGGTGGGTGCTCAACGCCCTGGTCTTCGTCGCGTGGCCTGCGATGAGCGGCACCACCGACCTCAGACGAGCGACGCCCGCCGTTTCGCTGCTGGTCATCGGCGTGAACTACACAATCCCGATGGCGGCTTGGATGCGGCTGCAGGGCATGCCTTGGCGGCCCGTCGTGGAGATGTCGGCCGCGACGGTCGGCGTCGCCGTACTGCTCGTGATCGGCTACCGCTTGGGCTGGATCTCGGACGGCAGCCTGCGAAACTGGATGCTCGGCTTCTGCGGACCCGCGTGCGTCGCCATGATCGTGGCCATGCTCTTCCGGCTCGACCTCTACACCGGCCGCAGCCGACCACCATGGGCATCGCCGCGAGCCGGTCGCCGCCGCCAAGGCGTGATTGGCTGCGGGACCGGTTTCTGCGGCCTGGCGGTCGGCCTCGCCACGACGCCGACGTGGGTCAGCGAGCGCCCAACCAGGTGAACAAAGCCAGGGCTTTCATGCTCATCGGCGGCACTCGCCGGCGGTAATGTCGAGCCGCCGCCGGCTATGCCTGAATGTGCAGCGCCGCCGGCTATGCGTGCACGGCGTACAGGTGCCAGGAGGCGGGCACGCCCTTGAGAGAGTGCGTGCCGCGGTCTGCGAAGGTGATCCCCGACCCGGCGGCGAGGTCTTTCACGGTCTGCGACACGAGCACCTCCGACGGGCCGGCCGCCGACGCGATCCGGGCGCCGATGGACACCGCCAGCCCGGCGCACTTGCCTTCCAGCAGGTCGCACTCGCCGGTGTGCACGCCGGCGCGGACCTCGATGCCGAGCCTTCGCACCCGGTGCCGGACCTCCAGCGCGCACCTGACTGCGCGGGCCGGGCCGTCGAAGGTGGCGTAGAAGCCGTCCCCGGCGGTGTCGTTCTCCACTCCTCGCCAGCGGGCCAGCGCCTCGCGGACGGTGGCGTGGTGCGCGAGAACGACCTCGCGCCAGGCTCGGTCGCCCTGCCTGGCCTGCTGCATGGCGGAGTCGACGATGTCGGTGAACAGCACCGTGGACAGCACCCGGTCGAGCTCGGGTGCCGGTCGGGTCCCGGTCACGAACTCGGCGATCTCGTCGACGATGGCGTCGGCGTCGCCCAGGAACGGGATGTGGTCCTCGCCGGGCAGCTCGACCAGCCGCGCGTGCGGGATGGCGGCCGCCAGATGGCGCGCCGCCTGCACGGGCACGACGCGGTCGCCGCTGCGGTGCAGCACGAGCGTGGGGGCTTGGATCGCCGGGAGCACGGCGCGGATGTCCAGGTCGCCGAAGATCCCGATGAGTTCCCGGTACGACGCCGGGGTGGCGGCCAGCCGCTCGAAGCGGGCCCACCAGCGCACAAAGCCCGGGTCGGCGAGCCCGCTCGGCCCATGCACGTCCAGGTCCTGGCCGGTCCCTACCGTCGCGACGGAGCGGTCGAGGAACGCCTGCTGCTGCTCCGCGCTCCGCCGGTACGGGTGATCCGGGCCGCGTACGGCCTTGGCCAGCGCGGCGTAGAGGACCAGGCCCTTCGTCCGCTGCGGGTAGGTGGCGGCGAACAACATCGACATCGCCCCGCCGTGGGCCGTCCCGAAGAGGAAGGCGCTTGCGCTGCCGGCGGCGTCCATCACCGCGCGCAGGTCGTCCATCTGCACCTCCAGCGACGGCGACAGCGGCCCCGGGTCGGACAGGCCTACCCCGCGCAGGTCGAACACGATCAACCGGGAGAACGAGGCCAGCCGGTCCAGGTGCCGCGCCCACCGCGGCTCGTCCCACATCACGTCGAGGTTGGACCAGATGCCGTTCGAGTAGACCAGGTCCATCGGCCCCTCGCCCGCCACCGTGTACGCGATGTGCACCTCCCCGTTCCGCGCGTACCGGACCTCGCCCACCACGGGCGGACCTTAACCCCGGCCGCCGTGGCCCGCCGCGGCGTTCGGCAGCCGACCCCCGCCCAGGTGATGCGGTGCGGATCCAGCGGAGCGTCGGCGGCCGCGCCGGCCCAGACAGCGCCCATACGCCGGCACTGGACAACCACGGCCAAGCGCTGACCGCCCCGACGATGCCGGGGCGGGCGACGGGCAAGTGGTCTCAGGGAGTACAGGCCTGCGGACACCGGCGCAGGCCGCCGTCGGCGGCACTCGCGGGGGCCCCGGGGTCCGCTCCCCTCGATTCGCGGCGCTGTCAGCAGCTTTCGGGGCAGCACAGATCGTCGTTGCAGCAGTTGTCCATCGTCGTCACCCCCTTCACCGGGCACGCAGAGTGCAGCGGCCGCCGGCCAGGGTGACCGCGGTGGCGTGGCGGTCAGGCGGGTCGAGCGGCGCGGATGAAGGCGCTGGCGACGGCGCCGTCGAGGGAGTCGATGAGCGCGTCGACGTCCATGCCGGTGTCGCCGGCGTCGCGGAGCTGGTCGGCGAGGTCGGCGGCGTCCGCCCGGGTGTAGGTGCGGGTGATCTCCACGCTGGGGTCGGCGAAGCCCGCGGCACGCAGCCTGGCCAGGTAGTCGGTGTCGCGCAGCGCGCCGGCGATGCAGCCGGTCCACAGCCGCATGGCGTGTTGGGCCGGTTCGGGCAGGTCTTTGAGCAGCACGATGTCGGAGACGGCGAAACTGCCACCCGGGACGAGCAGGCGGTGGGCCTCGCGGAGCACGGCGTCCTTGTCGGCGGCCAAGTTGATCACGCAATTGGAGATGATGACGTCGACGCTGGCGTCGGGCAGCGGAACCTGCTCGATGGTGCCCTGCAGGAATCGTGCATTGGCGACGCCGGCCTGGGCCTGGTTGCGGCGGGCCAGGTCGAGCATCTCCGGGGTCATGTCCAGCCCGTACGCGATGCCGGTCGGGCCGACCCGGCGGGCGGAGAGCAGCACGTCCAGCCCGGAGCCGGAGCCGAGGTCCAGCACGGTCTGGCCCGGCTGCAGGTCGGCCAGCGCGGTGGGGTTACCGCAGCCCAGCGAGGCGGCCAGCGCGGCAGCAGACACCTGCCCCGCCTCGTGGCCGTAGAAGGAGACCGCGTCCGCGTCGACGGTGGCGTCGCCGCCGCAGCAGGAGCTGTCGCAGCACGAGCCGGCCGACGGCTGGGCGGCGCTGCGCCGGGCAGCCGCGGCGTAGCGGTCGCGGACCGCGTCGCGCAGCTCCTCCGGGGACAGTTCGGTCGGGTCGGGCGTGGTGGTGGTCGTCATGACGAGGTTCTCCTCGGTCCGGCGGCTGACGCGCTACTGTTGTATTGACGTACACCAATGTATCGACCGCCGTCGAAGTGTCAAGGGGTCCATGTGCCCGTCCGCGAGTTGCCGCTGCTCGACCAGCCCGAGGTCCGCGCCTGCTGCGCGCCGATCGCCAGGGAGGTGATCGGTCCGGCCGAGGCGGAGCAGCTGGCGAGCCAGTTCGCCGCTCTCGCCGACCCGGTGCGGTTGCGCATGGTGAGCCTGCTCGCCACCGCGGAGGGCGGCGCGGTGTGCGCGTGTGACCTGGTCGAGCCGACCGGCCGAAGCCAGCCGACGGTGAGTCACCACCTCAAGGTGCTCGCCGACGCCGGACTGGTCACCAACAAACGGATCGGCCGAAACGTGTGGTACGCGGTGGTGCCGGCGGCGTTGGAGGCGTTGCGCGGCGTGCTCCGCGCCGCATCCTGACGTCGCTCCGGTGGCGCCATCCCAAGTGGGATCGGCGCCTGGTGCCGCGATACGGCGTTGCCGTTCGAGCGCCGGGGCAGCGGCCGCGGGCTCTACAGTCCTCGCCGTGCCGAAGCGAATCGTGTCCGTATTGGAGGGGATCGGCGCCGACCCGGGTGACCCCTCGGATCTGGCGCTGCAGAAGCGGGTGCTCATCGCCTCCTCGGTGGTGGTGTCCGTCTTCGGGCTCTGCTGGGGGCTGACCTACATCGCGTTCGGGGAGCCGCTGGCCGGCGCGATCCCCTTCGGCTACGGCCTGCTGTCCTTCGCCAGCCTGGCATTACTGGCTGCCACTCGGCGCTTCGGCGCCTACCGGACGACGCAGCTCGCGCTCATGCTCGTACTGCCCTTCCTGCTTCAGCTGTCGCTGGGCGGGTTCTGGCTCGGCAGCGCGGTCATCGTCTGGTCGTTCTTCGCGCCGATCGGGGCGCTACTAGTGGCGAGCCGGCGCAGCTCAGCGGTCTTGCTGGTCGCCTTCGTCGTGCTCGTCGCGCTCGGGGTGCTGCTGCAGCCCCGGCTGCGCACCTCGAACAACCTTCCCGACGTCGTCGTGGCGGCGTTCCTGGTGCTCAACCTGGTGGGCACCGCCGCGGTCACGTACCTGACGATGCGGTACTTCGTCGGGCAGAAGGACCGCGCGTTCGCCCTGCTGACGGCTGAACGAGCGCGCTCCGAGCGGCTGCTGCTCAACGTGCTCCCCGGACCGGTCGCCGAGCGCCTCAAGCACCGCGAGGCGACCATCGCCGACCGTTTCGACGCGGTGACGGTCGTTTTCGCCGACATCGTCGACTTCACTCCGCTGAGCAGCCGGCTCGGCGCTGACGAGCTCGTGGCCATGCTCAACGCCGTGGTGTCCGACGCCGACGACACCTGGCCAGCCGCTACGGCCTCGAGAAGGTCCGGACGATCGGCGACGCGTACATGGCCGCCGCCGGTATCCCCTTTCCGCGTGCTGACCACGCGTACGCCGTCGTGGACTTCGCGCTGGAGCTGCTGCGGCGCGCCGGCCGGTTCAGCGTCCCGCGCAGCGGCCGCCCGTTGACTCTGCGGATTGGCATCGCCTCCGGCCCCGCGGTGGCCGGCGTCATCGGCAAGGCCAAGTTCCAGTACGACCTGTGGGGCGACACCGTGAATCTGGCCAGCCGCATGGAGTCCCACGGTCTCCCTGGCCGCATCCAGGTCACCGAGCAGACCTACCTGCTCATCCGCGACGCGTACATCTGCGTCCCCCGCGGCGAGATCGATGTGAAGGGCAAGGGCCCGCTGCAGACCTGGTGGGTCGACGGCCCGCTACCCAAGGCGGAGGCCACGACCGGAGACGGTCTCTCGCTCAGCCGTCCGCTGCGGCCACCAACCGCATGAGGCGGATCGTGCCCCACTCATCCTTGCGACGCGCACGCGGCCGTGATGCGGCGGGCCGGTGCCCGACTGCCTCTTGACGTCATCGGTGCTCCGATGATCGGATCAGTCTGTGCTGACATCACGTGCAGATGAGTCGATGGTGCGGGCGCTGGGCGATCCGCTGCGCGCCCGGATCGTCGAGCTGCTCGCCGACGAGCAGCTGTGCCCGTGCCACCTCGTCGAGTTGACCGGGGCGCGGCAGACCAACGTCGCCAACCATCTGCGGGTGCTCCGCGACGCCGGGCTGGTCAGCGGCGAACCGGCCGGGCGGTTCACGTACTACCGGCTCATCCCGGAGGCGGTGGCTGCGTTGGCCGGCCACTACGCCGACCTCGCCGACCGCGCCCGCGGCGCGTCGCAGGTGCGGAGGCCGTGCACATGAGCACCCCTTCGACGGCGGAAACCTCGGCGGCGGCCTCCGCGCCGGTTGCGGCACGGTTGTCGACGGTCGACCGGCTGCTGCCGCTGGTGATCGGCGCCGCGATGGCAGCCGGCCTGCTGCTCGGTCGGCTCCTTCCCGGGCTGGACGACGCGCTGGATGCGGTGAAGGTCGGGCAGACGTCGCTGCCGATCGCCATCGGGCTGCTGCTGATGATGTACCCGGTGCTGGCGAAGGTCCGCTACAACGAGATCAGGCTCATCACCGCCGACCGTCGCATGATGGCGACGTCCCTGATCTTCAACTGGATCATCGGGCCGCTGGTCATGTTCGCCCTGGCCTGGCTGCTGCTGCCCGACCAACCCGCCTACCGCACCGGCGTCATCCTCGTCGGGCTGGCTCGCTGCATCGCGATGGTCCTCATCTGGACCGACCTCGCCTGCGGCGACCGAGAGATGGCCGCCGTCCTCGTCGCCCTGAACGCCGTGTTCCAGGTGCTTTTCTACGCCGGGCTCGGCGTGTTCTACCTCAACGTGCTGCCGAACTGGCTCGGCCTGGACACCGCGAACCTCGAGGTGTCGATGGGCACCATCGCCAAGACGGTGGCGATCTTCCTGGGCATCCCGCTGGTCGCCGGCTACCTGACCCGCACCCTCGGCGAGCGCCGGCGCGGCCGCGAGTGGTACGAGGAGACGGTGCTGCCGAAGATCGGCCCGATCGCGCTGTACGGCCTGCTGTTCACCGTCGTCGTCCTGTTCGCCCTGCAGGGCCACACCATCACCAGCGAGCCGCTCGACGTCGTACGCATCGCGGTGCCGCTGCTCGCCTACTTCGCCGTCATGTGGTTCGGCGCGTTCTGGGTCTCCCGCCGGCTGCACCTCACCTACGAGCGGACCGCGTCGCTGTCGTTCTCGGCCGCGTCCAACGACTTCGAGCTCGCGATCGCCGTCGCGATCGGCGTCTTCGGCGTGACGAGCGGTGAGGCGCTCGCCGGCGTCGTCGGCCCGCTCATTGAGGTCCCCGTCCTCGTCGCCCTGGTCTACGTCGCCCTCCACCTCCGCCGCCGCCTGACCTGGGAGCACCGCCGATGACCGAATCCCGCGACGTGAGCGCCCCGCCGGTGTACGTCCACCCCGAACTCACCTCCGGGCTGGACCGGCTGGCTGCCGAGTTCGCCGGCACCTTCGGCCGCGACACCGTCGCCGCGTGCCTTGTCGACTCCTACACCCAGCTCGCCCGGGGAGCCCGCCTGCACGGGTTCCTGCCGCTGCTGGCCGAGCGGTTCACCCGGGAACGGCTGCACGCGCACTCCACCGTGGAAGGACACCGGATGACCGACCGACCCGAGGTGCTGTTCGTCTGCGTCCACAACGCCGGGCGCTCCCAGATGGCCGCCGCGCTGCTCGCCCACCACGCCGAGGGCCGGGTCGTCGTCCGGTCCGCCGGTTCGGCGCCGGCCGACACGATCAACCCGGCCGTGGTGGAGGTGATGAGCGAACTCGGGCTCGACCTGACCGAGGAGTTCCCCAAGCCGCTGACCACCGAGGCCGTGCAGGCCAGCGACGTCGTCATCACCATGGGCTGCGGGGACGCGTGCCCGATCTTCCCCGGCAAGCGCTACCTCGACTGGGACCTCGACGACCCCGCCGGGCAGGACGTCGCCACCGTACGGCGCATCCGCGACGAGATCGACGCCCGGGTTCGGACGCTCCTCGCCGAGCTCGTGCCCGCGCCGACACCGTAAAGGCACGCGCTGCCGCGTCACGGCTCAGCGGCCGCCGCGCTGCACCCTCGGCGTCGACGTCCGCCTCGCTGATCGGACGGCGGACGTAGATGTGCCCAGCCGTCGATGAGCAGCAACACCGCCCAGCCGGCCATCACCCACGCCGGCCAGAAGTAGCCGGCCCCGGTGACCGCCCACGCGGCGACCAGGAACAGGTTGACCACCACGAAGGCGAACACATCGCCGCGGAACCTGCGGCGCCGCTCCAACCGCCGACGGGCCTCGTCCCGCTCGGATGTGGACGGATCGCTCCCGTACGGCATCGAGGGCAGGCTTGTGGTCATCGCACACCTCACGCCGACGTGATCGACGCGGCGGCCGGGCCCGTCGGTGGAGCCCCCACCGCCGGTTCAGGTCAGATCAGACGTGCACCGACGAGCCGCCCGGCGCTGGGCCGGTGCTGCGCGCGGCCACCCTCGGCGCCGGCTGCGCGGAGGTGACGCATCGTGGCCATCACCCACATCACGACGGTCGCCGCGACGAGCGCGGCGAGCATCCCCGCATCGGCCCGGATGAGCGTGACGACCCCGACGATCGCGGCGAACAGCCCGATCACACCGGTGACCGCCAGGTACACGCGCGAGCCCTGCAGCAGCTCGCTGAAGGCCGGGACCACGGCGGTGGCCGACGCCGCGAATCCGAGCAGCAGCACAACCCGGCGATCAGCCGGGTCCCCGCCGTCGTCGTGTCGACGAACAGCAGCCACAAGCCGTAGACGGCGACGGCGATCAGCACCAAAGTGCTGGCGATCTTGTCTCGGAACGGGAGCGACATGGCTGGCCTCCCCTCGGCCTCCGCGGCGGGGGCGGGCAAACGTGGCCGCCCGGGTCGACGGCTACTCCAACGATCGCGCCATCGGCGCCGGCTGCGTAGCGGCGTTCGCCCAGAGCTGTCGAACCAAGCGGGCCGTGCCTGGACCGCCATCGGGCCCCAGGCGGCACACATCGGCACCGCCGCTGGGCGCCGGAACAGCCCGACGGCCACGAAGTGGTCGCAACCTCGATCACGCCGGCAGGCACACGTGAGACGGTGCCGACCGACGAGGACGCGCGTCGCTGGGCTGGCGACCTAGCGACGAGCCGGAGAGGCGTCCCAGCCGTCCCAGCCGTGGCGGCCCGACTCTGGGCGTTCCGTTGTGACGGCTTCGCTGCAGCCGCCGACCAAGATCATGCTCACGAGTATGTTCACGAACACCCGTCCAAGCAGGACAAAGCACCCAGCAAGACAGGCCGATACCGCGGGAAGTATCGGACGGAAACGGCCTCTGACCTGCGGCTTTACGTTGGTAGCGGGGGCAGGATTTGAACCTGCGACCTCTGGGTTATGAGCCCCATCTTGGGTCGGGATGATGCACACCTCACCTGTGGACAGCCTGTCGTCGTCCCAGGTCAGAGACACAATGGCAGTCCACGAACGTCCACTCGTGGTCGCCGATTTCCGGCGACGTCTGTTGACCATTCGTTGACCGGCAGGCCAGGACACAAAGGAGCCACGATGCCATCGGTGCGCAAGAGAACCCGTTCGGAAGGGTCGAAGTACACGGCGCTGTACCGGGACCCGGCAGGGCGGCAGCGCTCGGCGGGAACCTTCACCTCGCGTCGGGAGGCCGAGCGGGCCGGGCATCGCGCCGAAGGAACCATCGAGACCGGAGCATGGCTCGACCGCACCGCGGGGCGGATCACCTTCCGCGACTACGTCGAGGAGGTGTGGTGGCCGAGTCGGCACCTTGAGGTGAGCACCAAGGCCGGTTACAGGTCCAACCTGGACTGCCACTTCCTGCCGTTCTTCGGGGATCTCCCGATGGCCGACATCCTGCCCTCCACCGTGCAGGCTTGGGTGACCAAGGCGGTCGCCGAGGGGCTCTCGGCTCGCAGCGTCGTCAAGTACCACGTCATGTTGCATGGAGTGTTCAAGCGGGCGGTCCGGGACCGGGTTATCGGGCACAACCCGTGCGCCGACACCGAGCTGCCCAAGGTGGTCGCGCGCAAGACCCGGATCGTGACCCCTGAGGAGTTCGACAAGCTCGTCACCTGCGTGCCCGTCCGATGGACGCCGCTGGTGCTGACCGCTATCGAGACCGGACTGCGCTGGGGAGAACTGATCGCGCTGCGCCCCAGGCACGTCGACTTCCTGCGCCGAACGATCACCGTGGAAGAGACCATCGTGGAGGTGTCGAAGAAGCTCTCCCCCACCGGTGAGAGGATGGTCGTCAAGCCTTACCCCAAGGACGACGAACCGCGCACCCTCCGCGTCAGCCAGCAACTCCTCGACGTCCTGGCCGCCCAGGCAGGCAGGCTCACCCTGGCTCGGGACGATCTCCTCTTCCCTTCGACCGAGACGGCCGGGGGCCGGCCGATGTCCCGCAACACGTTCCGCACGAAGGTCTGGCTCCCCGCGCTGGATGACGCCAAGCTTGGAATCCACGTTCGGATGCACGACCTGAGACATGCGCACGCCTCGTGGCTGCTGGCCGGCGGCGCCGACCTCAAGGCCGTCATGGAGCGCCTCGGCCATTCCCAGATCCAGACCACGCAGAAGTACCTGCACACCCTGCCCGAGGCCGACGACCGAGCGCTTGCCGCGTTCCAGAGCATCCGAGGCCGAGGCACGGGAACGTCCTCTCGGTGACCCCCGACAAGAAGCCACATCGGCCACGGCGACGACCCGCACGGGCCGACCCGGCCAGGTCGCGTCCCTCCCCCGACGATCTGTACCACATCGTGTACTTCCGCCGACACGTTGACGACGATCCCGGGCAGGCGATCCCTGGTCGAGAGTTCCTGCGCCGGTGCCCACCCAAGGTCCGCGCGACGATGGTCGCCGTCCTGACCCAGGTAGCCGCCGCCCCACCACACCGCTTCGCCGGCGGCGGCTACTGGGAAGCGATGCACGCCGACATGGCCGGCTACTTCGAGGTACGGGTGGACGGCCCCGGCCGACACCACTACCGGCTCTTCTGCCTGCTGGACACCGCCGCCGAGGGCCTTGGGCCGCTGCTGGTCATCATCGCCGGGGCGGACAAACCGTTCCGCACCACCCTGCCCACCTCGACCTACCACGACGTGCGCGCCCTCGGACAGGAGTACTCGCACCGCAACCCACGATCGCTGGCCTGATAAAACCCCGGCGGCCGGCTCAGCTGGCCTTGGTCCCCCGACGCAACGGCTCGGCCACCCGCTGGCGCTCCGCCGCGCTCATCGGCTCCAACGTCACCCGGTACCCCAACACGCTCGCCAACTCCGCGACCAAGCTCAGCTGAGGGTTGACGGACTTGGCCGTGAGCAGCCGACGGATGGACTCCGGCGTCCGCCCGATCGATCGGGCCAGTTCACTCTTGCTGATCCCCAGCTCCTGCCGGACGTCGTCGAGCTGGTTGACGATCCGATCGACCGTGGCGATCCGCTCGGACTCCAGTAGGTACTGGTGCCGGAACTCGTCATCCTTTAGGTCCTCGGCCAGGTCCTGCCAGAACCCACTCGGCGCTGCGCTCATGCGACTCGCCTCCCTCCACTGAACAAATCGTACCATCCATGTTACGCACATCAGCGATGTCCCGACCCCACCCCTGCCGGCATCCGGGGCTTGATCCCCTTCACCCTCCACCCCCGGAGCCCAGACGGGAGGCCTAGCGCCGGTCTTGTCAGTGGGCGGTGGTTCAATCAGCGGTATGGATGAGACAGTCTCTGTCGAGGTGGGCGAAGACCACCTCGCCGCGTTCACGCGGTCACCCAAGGTCGCCATCGCCGAGTTGGTGTGGAACGGCCTCGACGCCGATGCGACCGACGTTAGCGTCGAGTTCAAGCTGAACCCCCTCGACGGGATCGACGAGGTCATCGTCAAGGACAACGGCACCGGCATGACACCCAGCGACGCCTCCTTTGGCTTCCGCAACTTCGGCAACTCATGGAAGCGAACAGCTACGGCTACATCCGGCGGACGGACGCTTCACGGCAAGCTGGGGCGGGGCCGCTACACGGCATTCTCGATCGGCGCATACCCGGTCTGGGAGTCGGTAGCGGATGAGGATGGCGCTCGGCACCGACTAAAGGTGACGGGGCACGCGAGCAGTCTGCGTAGCTTCCGAGTCGTCACGGACGACGCCCCGACCAAGGACGCTACTGGCACCGTGGTCACCATCGCCCAACTCACGGAGGCGGCGCAGCGCGAGTTGCTCCGCGAGAGCATCTGGGAAGACCTAACGACACGCTTCGCACCCTACTTGGAGCAGTATCCACAGACCAAGATCAACTACCGGGGGAACGCTCTCAACCCGGCCGGCCTGCGCGACAGAACCGACATATCGACGATCACCGTGTCTGATTCAGATACGACGGCGGAGCTTCACATCATCGAGTGGAGGATCAGGGTCGAGCGCAGGCTGTACCTGTGCGACGAGCACGGTTCGGCTTTGGCGGACGTCCCGCCAGGGATCCAGGCGCCGGGCTATCAATTCACCGCATACCTGCACTGGTCGGGCTTCCAAGAAATCGGCCACGACATCATCCTCGCTGAGATGGACTCCGGCACCGTCGGTGAGCTGGTCGCAGCGGCGAAGGCCCGTGTTCGCGAATATTTCAAGGGTCGTCTCGCTGAGAAGCAGAAGGAAGTTATTCAAGAATGGGAAACTGACGGGGTCTACCCGTACTCTGGCGAGCCGGAGACTCCGACGCAGATGGCTGAGCGTCAGACCTTCGATATCGTGGCGCTCTCTGCTGCCTCGATAGTGAACGAGGGAACCCAGCGGTCCCGGAAGCTCACGCTTAGGCTGATCAAGAGCGCGCTAGAGTCCGGGCCGAGCGCGCTTCAAGACGTATTGCTCGATGTGTTGGAGTTGCCGGAGGAGAAGGTCCTGGAGCTTCGGACCCTGCTCGACCGCACGACCCTCTCGGGGGTCATCGCTGCATCCACTCGTATCGCCGCCCGGCTTGACTTCCTTTCGGGACTCGACGCCCTGATCTTCGACGCGGACAGTCGGAAGCACACCCTGGAGCGCCGTCAATTGCACCGCATCCTTGCCAACGAGACGTGGATCTTCGGCGAGGAGTGGGCGCTGATTGGTGACGATGACCGGTTGACGCAGGTATTGGCGAAGTACCTGGAGAAGTTGGGTCAGAATGTCGAGTTGGCCGCGCTCGCACCGGTCCTGCGCGAAGACGGGAGCGACGCGATCCCCGATCTTGTGCTATCGAGGACACTTGAGACGTCTGAGAACAAATGGGAGCATCTCGTCGTCGAACTGAAGCGGCCGTCTCACAGACTTGCCTCGGAGGATATCGACCAGATCAGGTCCTACGCCGTGGCCGTCTCCGAGGATGAGCGGTTCCAACAGCCGAACGCGCATTGGACCTATGTGCTCGTCGGCAACAGCACCACGCAGGGCGTCGATGACCAACGCGAGCTGGTCAACCAACCATTCGGCCTTGTCCAGCCGTCGAAGCGATACTCGATCTGGGTACGGACGTGGGCCGAGGTAATCGGTGACGCGCGACACCGGCACAGGTTCGTCCAACAGAGTCTCGACTACACGACCACCCATGACACGGGAGTCGTCTATCTCCAGCAAAGGCACAGCCAGTATCTCCCGGAGGGCCTAGCGCCTCATCAGGATATCGACTCGCGGGCGCTTGAACATGGGCAAGCGGCTCGTGGAGAAAGCCTGCTGTAGGTCTAGCAGGATCGGAGCCGGTGTCGAGCGACGTTCGGAACGTTGCCAAGAGGCGACGACCCAGGCGAAGTTTCCGACTCGGCAGAGTTGGTCACAGACCGGCCGCAGGTGGGCGTGCTCGCGCAATGGTTGCAGCGACAAGCGAATGTTGCCCTCTGAGCGGCGCGACATCGGCGCTCGCGGCCGCGTAAGCCACCAGCAGAGGCCTGAGGTGCTCAGGTCGCGCAGCGACATACCTGCCGGCGAGCTTGGCTGCGGCGAGGTCGGGGTGGTCTGTGACCTCGTCGCCGGTAAGAGCCCGGGCGGGGACGTACAACTGACCGGTGTTTGAAAGTCGCTGAACGGTCGTGGCATTCCAGTCGGCGACTTCACCGAAGACCTCGGTGCCGCGCAGAAGAATCGCTTCGAGCCGCTGCCGGTCGCCTGCTCCGAGATCGGATCCGTGGACTCCACGTGGTGCCAGCGACACGAGCCGCTGCCAGGTGGTCGTCGTCAGTGCATCCATGGCCGGTGAAGCGGGACCAAGGGTTCGGAGCCGGCGCAGCTGCAGCCGCGCGACGCGCCATTGCCCCCCAGGACCGGGCGAACCACCAGAAGCCAGCGCATCTGCAAAGCGTGGGGGCGGCGCAGGTTCCGACGTCCCCACGAGTTCCAAGGTTGCATGCCAGCGGATGGCGATCGCGGCGATCTTGCCGAGGCTGGTGATCGAGGCGCGCTCACTCGCAGCCAGTTGCCAAGCGGCCAACCGCAGGGTGGCGAGCAGGTCGGCCAGGTCGGTGACCGGGTCGCCGACCCTGATGGCGGGGCGGGCGACCTGGGTGCGCGCCAGCAGGGCGACGTCTCCTGGGTCAGCCGCCGCAGGGCGCCCGAGGCGTAGAGCAGCGTCGCGGACCGCGCCCATGTCCGGCAGCCGTCGGGTGACCTCGTGATGCCGTAGTCCCGCAACGCGCACCTGTCTGTACAGGTCGGGCTCGGCGTCGGCCGCTGTCGCGATGAGGGCTGCGACCTCGCGTATCCCTGCCTTGCGGACGCCTCGGGAGTCCAGGGCGGCTGAGTCAGGCGTGCGCCAGGTGCCGTCGGCGGCGCGGTGGGTGGACAGGAGATCGGTGGCAGCGCGTAGGGCCTTGGCGGCGTCAAGCCAGTGGTCGGCGACCGCGGTTTCACGGACGGCGTCCGGTACTGGCCGTCGCACGTTGACGGCACGGCTGAGGCTGTCCAGCAGCCGGACGGCTAGCGCCTCTTCCGGGTAGGGTCTGGCCGCCTCTCTGATAGTCCGGACTCGCGCCTCGGGCCCAAAAACGCGGCGAGCGTGGCCGTTCAAGGCGTGGACGACCTCGCGATAGGCGGTCATCGCGTTCTGGGCATCGAGTCTGCTCGTCAACGGATCGCGTTCGAGCCCGAGGCTTGCGGCGTCAAGATGACGGCATGCGAGATTCATGAGTTCGCCGTGTGTGACGAGAGAGTGGGCCGGGCCGCTCATCACGCACGTCCGGTCAGATCCCCGTGCGCAGCTGTCAGCCTGTGGACCGCACGCGCGATGCACCGGATGTCGGCCGAGGTGAGTCGCGGGTCGCCGATGACCTCGCCGACGACGTCGCGCGCGGCTTTGATCAAGGTGAGGATGGCGGTACGGCATGCAGTGACGTCGTCCAAGGCTGCGGGGCCCATATCGACGGCCACTGCCATCTGTGGGAGTTCCGGGTGTAGGTGCTCCAGCTCGTCGACAGCGGCGCCGAGACGGGCGGAAGCGTCCGTCAGCGATAGGTCATCGTCCAGGCCGGGCACGAGCGCCAGCTGCAGCGTGGCGATCTCCGCCGCGTACAGCAACGACCACAAGCCACCGATCCCCCGCTCCACCCGACCGACGAGCAGCCGGGTCGGTTCCAGCCAGGACACAGACATCGCCCTACCTCTCGTCTGGGCCGCGCGCGGTCGGCGCGGCAACGTCACACCGGCAGGTGCGCAAAGCCGGCCGCCAACACCCGGGACGTCAGGGGTGCCCGACGAGACGTGCAGGAAGCCAGGGCGCGTCCTGCCATCCTGGGTCGCCGTACCGTGCCCGCGCGAAGATCACCGCGTGCATCCAGGCCGCAGGACCTGTCAAGGCGAGCGGCGCGCAGTCGGGGAACGTCATCACGATCGTCATTCCGTCAAGGACGTAGTCCACGACGGCGCCGTGGGGGAACGCGAACCAGCGTCCGTCGAGCCGGCACCAGGTCGCATCAGGGGTGACGACCGTTCGTGCCGCGACACGGTTGCGCCATTGCGGCGTCGCAGCAGCCCCGGCTCGGTCCTGCGCGCGACCTCGACGCCTCGCTATCCACACAGCAGCTGCGAGAACCATGATCGGTGGGCCGACGACGAACATCTCCGGCACTTCGACGATCACGTCGGTGGCGTAGTACCGGGCGTAGCCGAGAACGGCGTCCAGGTGAATCGGGCCGTCACCGATGACCGACGACCCGCCGCCCACGGCGGGCAGGGCTTTCCCAGCGGCAAGGTGGTCGGCCAGTGCGATCGCGGCTGCCCAGCCGTCCCGGACATGCGCCTCGGATACCTGGTCCATCGTGTGCCCTCCTCCTGACCGCGCGGCCAGACAAACTCACCGGGCACGCCTCGGTACGACGCCCCAGCGCCACTCTCATCACGAGTTCAATGCACGGGATCAAGCCCGCGAAGGTCTGTGGATGGCGCGACCGGTCCCAAGGCCTGTGGACAACTGCGCCGGCACAGACTGCCGAGCGGCCAAGATCAAATTCGACACTCGTCTGGCTCTTGAGGATTCCCGACCTATCGATCTTGGTCTTGGCGCCGCGGGCGTCGCACCTCCTCCCGTGGACGCAACGACCCGTCAGATGACTGCTGACCACCGGGCATTGGCGGCTCGGTGGTCGACGTGATGACGATCCACCGGCTGTCCGCCGGAGCCGGGTATCGGTATCTGTTGCGGCACACGGCGTGTGGCGACTTGGACCGGGCCGCAGACACTCCGTTGACGGCGTACTACACCGCGTCCGGATACCCGCCCGGGCGATGGACCGGCGCAGGTTTGGCCGGTCTCGCCGACGGCGTCGGCCTGCCATCCGGTGCAGCGGTCGACGAAGGAGCGATGGCGGCGCTGTTCGGTGCGGGCCACGATCCCGTCTCGGGCGAGCCGTTGGGTCGGGCGTACCCGACGTACCGGTCGGTGGACGAGCGGATCGCCGCGCGGGTCGCCGCCTTGCCGGCCGCCTTGACAATCGAGCAGCGCACAACCGTCACCGACCAGATTCAGGCCGCCGAAGCCGGCCGCCCCGCCTCCCCCGGCGCGGTGGCGGGCTTCGACCTGACCTTTACGGCGCCCAAGTCGGCGAGCGTGCTCTGGGCCCTGGCCGACCCCACTACACAGGCGGCCGTCTCGGCCGCACATCGCGCCGCAGTCGATGGCGCAGTGGCGTTCATCGAGGCGAGGGTGTTGTTCACCCGGGTCGGGGCGCGCTCCTGCGCCCAGGTCCCCACCCACGGGGCGGTGGCCGCCGGCTTCGATCACTGGGATACCCGCACGGGCGACCCGAACTTGCATACCCACCTCGTCCTGGCCAACAAGGTCCAGGGCCCGGACAGCGCGTGGCGCTCAGTGGACTCCCGAGCTCTGTACAAGGCGGCCGTGGCGGTGTCCGAGATTTACGATGACTTGTTCGCCGACAACCTCGCCGCCCGCCTGCCGGTCAGGTGGGGGTGGCGCGACCGCGGGCCCCGCCGA
The DNA here is from genome assembly GCA_038246575.1 of Actinomycetes bacterium. GTDB lineage: Bacteria > Actinomycetota > Actinomycetes > JACCUZ01 > JACCUZ01 > JACCUZ01. Next base: position 27,911 of record JBBRVU010000010.1, read on the forward strand.
TCCCCTGCGTTCGAGGTCGACGGCATCGACGACGACCTCCTCGCAGAGTTCTCCACCCGAGCCAAGACGATCAGCGGTAGCGTCCAGACCGCGGTGACGGAGTTCGTCACGGCCCATGGACGTGACCCGAGCAGGGTCGAGGTCCTGCGCCTGCGCCAGCAGGCCACGCTCGCCACTCGGCCGACAAAGAAGGTCCAGAAGCTCGCCGACCTGATGCAGACCTGGCGCTCCAGGGCGACCCACCTGCTTCGCGGCAACCCGCTGAACGTTGTCACAGCGTCCTTGCAGCGAGTGCCCGATGCTGACCCGCCCGCCCGCGCCGACGACGTCCCCGAGCCTCTCGTTACCGTACTGGCGACCGACACCCTGAACGCGGTTATGGAACGGCGCTCGACGTGGACGCGGTGGAACGTGCTCGCCGAGGCAGCCCGGCAATGTCGCGGGCTGCGGATGCAGGACGACGAGCAGCGGCACGCACTGCACGAGCGCGTGGTCGGCGCCGTCCTGGCCGGGTGCTTAGCCCTGGACCCGCCCGAGCTCTTCACGCTGCCGCAGGAGTACCGGCGTCCCGATGGGGTCAGCGTGTTCACCCGGGCCGGGGAGGACCAGTACACCCACCGCGAGATCCTCGCAGCCGAGGACCGACTGCTCGCCGCGCACGCTGACACCACTGGCCCGACCGTCCGGGCGCCGCAACCGACCATTGAATCCGGTTCGGCCAACCCCGCGGCCGGCCCCGGCCCGGTGAGGCGACTCGCGCCAGACCAACTCCACGCCGTGGCCACCGTTGCGACGTCGTCCCGAAGGGTTGAGGTCCTGGTCGGCCCCGCCGGGTCGGGCAAGACCACGGCCCTGCTCGCCCTGCGCTACACCTGGGAGACCGCACACGGGCCCGGGTCAGTGATCGGGCTGGCTCCGTCAGCGACCGCTGCCCGCGAGCTGGGGCAGGCTCTCGGCATCGGGTGCGAGAACACCGCCAAGTGGCTGCACGAAAGCAGCGGACCCGCCGCCGTCCACCGAGCTCGGCTACTCGCCGAATGCAAGGCGCGACGCGGCGCGTTCGCCGGCAGGGGAAACCCTGCGACCGTCCGCCGCCTGACCGAGGCCATCGAACGCCTACGCGCCGAGCACGAAGCTTGGATGCTGCGGCCGGGACAGCTCGTGATCGTCGACGAAGCATCCCTGGCTGGTACCCGTAGCCTCGACACGCTCGCCGGCCAAGCCCACGCCGCGGGCGCCAAACTGCTGCTGGTCGGAGACCACCGCCAACTCTCCCCCGTCGACGCCGGAGGCGCTTTCGGGCTCCTGGTCGAACACGGCTACCCCATCGAACTGTCCTCGCTGTGGCGATTCCGGCACCGCTGGGAAGCCGACGCCACCCGACTGCTTCGCGCCGGCGACCCCGCCTGCTTGGACACGTATACCGAAGCCGGGCGAATCCACGACGGGCCATGGGAGGCCATGGTCGAGGCCGCCTATACCGCCTACCGGACGTCGGAGAGCGCGGGCAGTCCGGCCATCCTGCTCGCCGCCGACACCGCAACTGTCGACGCCCTCAACGCCCGCACCCGCACCGACCGCGTCACAGCCGGAACCGTTGCACCCGAAGGGATCACCAACCGCGCGGGCGCGGTCCTCGGGATCGGGGACCGGGTCCTGACCCGGCGCAACAACCGCCGGATTTCCATTCCTACGAATGCATCCGGCGGCCACTTGGACTTCGTCCGCAACGGCATGCTCTGGGATATCGCCGCCATCCATCCCGACGGATCCCTCACCGTCACCGCCGCCAACTCGCAGCCCACCGCGTCCATGACGGTGAATCTGCCCGCCCGATACGTACACGACCACGTCGAACATGGCTACGCCACGACGCTTCACCGGGCACAGGGGATCACCGTCGAGGCCAGCCATGTTCTCGCAGGCCCGGGCATGACTCGGGAAGCCCTCTACGTCGGGATGACCCGAGGGCGGACCGCCAACCACGTATACCTGGCCACCGACCTGCCTGACCCGACCATGGACGAGATCCCCGACCCCGACGCAGCCCGAGAGGCTCGCGACATCGCGGAGAGCATCCTGGCCGCGACCGGAACGGAACGATCAGCTATGCAGACCGTACGTCAACTGCAAGACGACGCGGCCTCCCTGGCTCGGCTGTACCCGATCGCCGCAACCTTGGCCGCAGACGCCACGGCCCGCCGCTGCATGACCCTGCTTCCACTCTGTGGCCTATCCCCCGAGCAGGTCCGGCGGATCCAGATCTCCCCCGCTCGCGGCGCACTGTTCGCTGCGCTCCGCACCGGTGAGCGTCTTGGCTACCCGATGTCCGAGGTCTTGTTCCGTCAGGCCGTAGCCCGCGTCACCGCCGAGACGGACGACCCGGTCGTCGACCTCGCGGCAGTCCTTCACCAGCGGGTTACCGCGTGGCTGCGGGACCGCGAGGACGCCACGACCGCCATCGACTCCGCCGAAGCTCTTCTCGTCGAGGTCCTTCCCGACGTCGACGCGGCCGACCCCAACGACCCAGTTGGCGCAGTGCTCCAGAAGCTCGACGCTCTCTCCCGAGGCCGCCTCGACGCGCTCACCGCAGATGCCACAACTCGATCCCGGCCGGTGTGGATGCGGCCGCTTGGTCCGCCACCCGTCGACCCTGACGGCCGCGCGGATTGGCTGCGGCGTGTCGCCGCTGTCGCGGCCCACCGCGACCTCAGCAGCGACGCTGGCAACGGCGACCGCAGGGCACCTGCCGACGGCGACACAGTGGAAGATCGCCGGCGCCGCCTGTCCACCCGTGCCGCCACCGAGGCGAACGATCTCAGCCGGCACACCGCTCCCGAGACGAGGAGCGCACTGCCATGACCAATCCTGACGGCTTCTACCCCGGCCGCTCCCGGGTGCGCGACGGCTTCCCACCCAGCCCAGTGTGTTGGCCAGCCCTGACGATCGAGGAGCACGGCGAGCAGCTCGCCGACCTCACCGATTGGGTCGACTGGATGACCGAGCGGTACCGGCTCGACCACCGGACGATTCCGCCGTGCTGGCCCGAGCACGGCGACCTGGTCGAGGAGCTGTCCGCCCTGCGGACCGCATGGCAGTACGCGTACGCCCACACCGCCCGCGGCGACGCCCCGCTCGACTGGCACGGCGGCTTCGCCGCCAGCCGTCAACGCCTCGCCGACTGGGTCGCCCGGGCAGGTTGCCGAGCCAAGGAGCACCGACCGTAGAACCTGGCTCCGCAACAGCCACCGCTTGGGGAATCGATCCCTACACGACAGTGGGAGTCCCCGCGTTGACTCATCCAAAAGGTCCGCGTAGCGGGTTCGTTGCCTCACAGAGGAAGGTCCGCGTGGGAGCGCGTCGCTGCGCCGGTTCCCCGGGATGCGGGGATGGCCTGGGCGGATGGAGTTGGCGATGGCGACGCGTAAGGCGATCACGAGGGCGTTGGCCGTGAAGTATCGGGACGCCTCGAAGGAACTCAAGGGCGAGATCCTGGACACCGTGTGCGGGTTGACCGGCTACCACCGTGACTACGCCCGGCGGGCGCTACGGGCGGCGCTGCGGCCGCGTCCGGTCCGCCCGCGGGCGGCGCGGGCCCCGAAGTACGACCCGGGAGTCGTTGCGGCGCTCGGGAAGTGTTGGGCGGTGCTGAACGCGCCCGCGGGCAAGCGGCTGGCGCCGATGCTGGCCGAGTTGGTCCCGGTGCTGCGTGCGCACGGCGAACTCGTCCTGGACGACGCCGCGGCGCAGTTGCTGGTGGGGATGTCCGCGGCCACGATCGACCGCAAGCTGGCGCCGGCCCGGGCCAGGATGCTGCCGCGGGGCCGTTCGCATACCAAGCCGGGGTCGATGCTGAAGTCGAAGATCGCGATGCGGACCTGGGCCGATCACGACGAGAACGTCCCGGGGTTCGTGGAGGTCGACCTGGTCGCTCACGAGGGCGGGAACGCCTCGGGGAGGTTCTGCTTCACCTTGACCGTGACCGACATCGCGACCGGGTGGACCGAGAACCGGACCGTGCCGGACAAGCGACAGATCCACGTGGTCGCCGCGATCACCGAGGTCGTGGCCGCGATGCCGTTCCCGGTCAAGGGGATCGACTGCGATAACGGCGGAGAGTTCATCAACGACCAGCTCTTCCGGTACTGCCGCGAGAACAAGCTGAAGTTCACCCGATCCCGGGCCGGGAACAGCAACGACGGCGCGCACGTGGAGCAGAAGAACTGGACCACCGTGCGCCAGCTGGTCGGCTACCTGCGCTACGACACCCCCGGCGAGCTGGACCTGCTGAACCGGATCTGGGCGATGCAGTCGTTGCTGGGCAACCACTTCTACCCCCAGCAGAAGCTGATCTCCAAGGTCCGCCACGGCGCGAAGGTCACCAAGACCTACGACCGAGCCCAGACCCCCTACGCCCGCGCTATCGCCCACCCAGGCGTGAAGCCGCTGCCCCGGCGGCGGCTGACCGCCCAGCACGGCTCGTTCAACCCCGCCGCCGTCCAGAGACAGATCCAGGCCCTGTGCGCCGACCTGCTGACCCTGTCCACCGCCAAGAACCCGCCCGCCACCAAGCCCGCCGTCGACCGGCCGGCCGCCCTGCAGACGGCACGCTGACAGCGGCACGGCCGAGGGCTCCTCGCGGACCTTCTACGTGAGGCAACGAAGAATCTCACGCGGACCTATTGACGTGAGGCAACAGGGTCCCACCAACTACGGGCTGCGGCCCCTTCCGGAGAGTCTAAGGCGTCTACGAAGATGGTCTGTGCAAGACGGTGGTGCAAGATCCTTTGCACTCACGCGAGTGGAGGACCGACCAACGCCACAGGACAACGTCTACGACCGGCACCGGTTCTCCAAGCCACCCGGCGATCTCGTCGCAAAGAGCGTCAACTGAGGGCCTGGCGGTGGCCTCGGCGACACGGATCATGTGACGATCGGGCTTCGCGATCGGCAACCCGAGATTCTTGGCCAGATGGCGCCAAGTCACCGGGCCAACGTACGGGAGCGAGCATAAGAACGCCTCAGAGTCCGCCCTCAGTATTGTACGCAGTGCGTCCTCACCCATACCACCGACGGTCACAGCAATCTTCAAAATGGCATCGATCTTTCGCTCGTGTCCGAATACGGCGAGCGCCGCGGCCCGTGCTCCGTGCTGATCAGCCGCGAGTGGGCTCGGGTCGAAGTCAAAGAGCGCTCGGCCTAGACGCCCGAAGAGACTGCGGATCACCGATTCGCGCATACCCGCCGACAGCACGACCCAAGCGGCCTCCTGCATGAACGACCTGTGCGTGGGCTCGGTCAGACCCACCGATGCTTGCCAGACAATCTCGTGCGCAAATCCGCCTTCAACCACGTGCCGCTTGGCCGACAAGTACGACCGAACAACCATTTCAGTACTGGGCCTCTCCCTGGTTCCTGCCATGGCCGCGCGACCAGCGTGGCCACGCTGGACCGTGGATGTCATGGAGTGACGCCCTTGTGCTTCCTAACAACCAACCGCCGCGCCTTCCGATGCGACATGCCCGGATGCTTTGAAAGGAGCCTGCTGGCTTCGACCTTTCGCAGATGTATCGCCTTGAGACGATTGAATGACCGTTCAGGAACGGGGGGAAGTGTCTCCATGGCTTGCGCGTACCGCTCGCTCATCCGTGCCGCTGCGGGAACCTCTTCCCCACTGGCTGGGGGCACGCGGTACTCGGCCTTTAGCGCAGACAGTACTCGGACTGCATCTGCGCGGCGCTGAGCGGCGCCGCGCCGATCCGCGACCAACTCGATCAGGGCTAGCGCGGACGTTCCGACCGTGAGCCAACCGATCCACAGGGATCTCGCGGCCGTCAGGCCGATCAATGTCACCGAGGGGCCGGTACCGGCGAAGGCAAAGGCGACACCGACCAACGACGCGATGAGCACGGTGCCAATGAGCAGAGTCCCCAGTGCCTGATCTCGGTCGCGAAGGTGAGCCTGCATCGTGAGGCCTTGATCGACCAGCCTTCGTTGTCGCTCCAGCTCATTTCGCGCGAGGCTGGCTGCTTGCTCGTGCGCGTCCGCGTCAGTCATTGAGTAGCCGTCGGTAGTCCTCGGTAGTGCCCTGTTCAAGCTGCGATGCGATACGCCCGAGCTCTGCACTGACCGTCTGCCGCGCATGGCTGCCAGCCAGGCCCAGGTGCTGGTCAATGTGCACAGACTGACCGGTGATATCACCGGTTGGTCGCAAGACTGTCTGCTGGGCATGCCGGACCAGATGCACCAGCATGGAGACCCGGTCGCGCCGCCCGTCGTAGGTTCTGAAGGCGTCGACTGCGAGCGCTTCGACGTGGTATCCCGACAGTTGCTGTCCATCGGGAAGTCGGCGAAGAACGGCCTTGGCGAGTTTGATGGTCGGCACCAAAGCTTGCCCATTCGCCTGGTTCACTTGGGTGAGCTTTTCCGCGAATTTGTGGGGGCGGATCTGCCTCCAGGCTCTCCCATCCTCCGAGGCAATGGATGTGTGCCCGCCCCGCTCGACCGCTGGAAGCAGTTGTATTTGGCTGCCATCCTGGTATTGAACCGTGACGGCGAGCTGGCCCGCCGAGACCTCCGCCCCCTCCGCAGAAAGGCTGCTCGCAAGCGTTGTACGAAAACGTTCAACGAGTTCACTAGGGGCTACACCAGGCGCGTCCACGACAACCAGCGCATCCACGTCGCTCAGCCCGTCAACGTAGGTGTGCTTGGCAACGCTACCGCCGAATAGCAGACGGTCAACATCGACTGCGAGGTCACCCAGACTCTCCTGGATCGCATCCAGTCTCTGCCGCACACGCTCAACGTCTCGATCATTGAAGCCACGGAGCGCCTCAGAAAGCAGCTCGTTGAGCTCGGCGTTTCGGTCTTGTTCGCGCAACTCTTGGAGCACTTGGTCCCGCAGCTTCGAGGCCTCCGCACTCGACATAGAATACGACGAGCCGCCGCCGCCACTGCCACCCATTCGCTAATCCTCCCGTCTGAGTCGCGACTGAAGAGTCTCATGTACTTCGCGGATCCTTCGATGATGCCGTCCGAGGACTTCGTAGCGGTCCGGCTCACTTGACCACCGTTGAAGCGCATACTTGATGCGAGCCAATTGCTGCAGATTGGAGAGATATCGCAGCATGTCGCGCCGCACCTGGTTGGCTTCAAAGGCGCCCGTCAGCACCGCGAGCTCCTCGGGGTGTATGGCAGAGCCTTCGTGGTAAGCGTAGCGAAGCCAGCTCAGGCCATCGAAGATCTCGCCGCCGGCAGCGAAGTAGAGCGGAGTCAAGAGCGGATCCAGACCGCCGAACACGTGGACAGGCACGCTCTCGGCACCCGAATCGTCCAATATTCGACGAAGCCGAGCCAGGCACACCAGACGATCAATCAGAGTATCGCCGAGCTCCTTCTCCGTGACTCCCAGAACGTCGAATTGACACAGGGCGCCACCCTCAATTTGCAGTTCGGTTGGCACAATGAATTGATCACCGGAAGGCGGCTTGATCAGAAAGTCAATCCGCAAATGGGGGCGAGCGGCGGCGAACCGCTGCGCTGCACGCCGTTGCTCCTCGTAGCCCGCCCTCTCGACGTCCGGCTCGTCATAGGTGACCACGAGTAGAGCCCGATCCGTGGGGAGCCGGTCAGCGATCGCCTCAAAATCCCCGCGGCCAAACAGGCGAGCCTTCCGCGGACCCCGCCGCGTCTCCCCACTCTCGAACGTGTCTGACAGTTCGTAGCCGCCGCTATCCACCACCAGCAGCGATGGGATCGCATACAAGGTCCGCGCGTGGCTTGCGCTGAGCAGCCGAGTCTGATCGGGAAGGAACTCGTGATGTAGGTCGTAGGCGGACACAAGCAGTGCCTCGGTCAGGTCGGGGCTGACCAGCGGCAGCACGCCACCTGCCTCAGACAGGCCGTCGACAAGCGGGAACCCTTTGCTGGAAATCGATGGAATGAGAAGAGGCCCCGAAAGGCCGGAATCTGTTAGAGGCAGCTCCCGGCTAAGCCCCGACACTGGCGGCCACCCGGTCCTGGCAGGAAAGACACTGGCCACACGGGCCCTGTGCTCTCTCGCAACTATAGGTAACGCCCAGAGGGACGCCGCACTCTCGGGCGAGCGCTAGCACTTGCCCCTTGTGCAGATCCGCGAGCGGCGCAAGCAGCGCCACGGTACCCATGTGCTGAACGTCCAGCAGCGCCCTCCAAGCGTCTAGCCACCGTTTGGAACAGTCTGCGTACGGCGTGCCCGCATGCACACCAATCGCGATCGACAACCCGGGTACACATGTCCCCGCGACAGCGACGAACATGTCATTGCGGCCGGGCACCTCACCCTCCGGTGGCACGTGCGGGCCGCGAACAGTCATTTCGCGCCAGTCCATCCCATAGTGATCCGAAATAGCTCGGCTCGCCGCACGCTCCGCCACTGCGGCCGGCTGGCCATAGTCGACCCAAAGCGCCTCTACCAACCACCCTTGGCTGCGCAGCAGAGAGGCGACCACTGCGCTGTCGATCCCGCCGCTCAGCAAGAGGCCGCAACGGGAGCGCTGGGTTGCTCGCACCAGACGATGGTCGCACGGAGGTGTATCGCGGACCTGCGCAACACCCCAGAACGGACAACGTATGGTTTCGTCGACCCACCGCGGCAGCCCAGAGCCGAGCTCCAATAGTTCGGTCGTGGGGAGGCGCCCAGCGATCATGGTCGGCGCCAGACCTGCGCTTGCCGGGGGCGACTCGGCGCAACGTCCACAACGACCTCACAGGGATGCAGCAGAAGGTTGTGTCAGGTGCAGAGGCCACAGGGCGGGGGCCGAACCACGCTGCGTTGCCGCACCGCTCGGCACTGTTGGCTCGCGCTGTGCCGTCAGGCCGAGCGTGGAGCCGATCCCGCCAGCGATGGTGATGGCGCGGGCCGCGGTCTCCCTCAAGACGCGTACGTCTCCGCCGGACCAGCCAGCGACGTAGGGCACGGAGTAGTCCTGGACGTCGAGTCCGGCCATCGAGGTCACCAGGAACGCGACGGACTCGGCCTCGACCTCGGCGATACCGCGGCAGGTGATCGAGCGCCCGTACGAGTCGGCGAAGCGCGTTTCATGCTCCCCGCGGACGTGGCCAGCCTCGTGCGCAAGCGTCTTGACCGCTTGAAGCGAGTCAACGTCGTCGCGAACCCGCACAGTCCGGGTTGCGAAGTCTGTGTAACCGTTGACGCCGCTGCAATCGCCGCGCTCGACCGTGAACTCGGAGGTGGCCAGCAGGTTGGTCAGGCCGTCCCATAGCACCTCGGGCGCCTGGCCGGTAAGAAGCTGTGGCTCCACCGTTGGAATCGGAGTCCCTTCGGTTTGCTCGACGTCCCAAACGTGGACGATCTTGAATCCACGCAGCCCCCGAGGAACGTCCTTCCGTTCGAAGTCGGTGTCGTCGGGGACCACAGCCGCTCGTTCCGGCTTCCGTTGGGGAGCCGCGGGATCGACTGACGCGTCGGCGGAGACATTCGGTTCGCGGCCCCGATAGATGCAGGGCGCCAGGATCGCGATGCCTTTCTCCCCCTTGCAGACATGCCGACCGAGGTTGTTCCACGTCCGCATGCCGGCCACCCGCGTGGCCCTCGGTCGCTGAATGCTGATGAGCAGGATATTCGATGGGCTGTATGTCGGGAACCTGGCAGCGACTCGCAACATCTGCTGCCAGGCCTCACCCTGAACGAGGTCCTCCACGGCGGCGGCAAGTCGCTCGTGCAGCGCGGTCAGCCGCTCCTCGACGCTTGCCCGTGCCTCTCCGTTGACATCGCGACGGCCGGGCGGACGCCCCCGATAGGGACTCATGACCCCTACCGCAGGCCTGCCTGGGAGGCCAGATCGGCCGGCGGCGCGGGGGTGCCGGCGCAGACTGGGTCACTCCAGCCTTGATAGCCGGCCGGGGTGACGAACCCGGACTCGATCCGCGCGAGGGTGACGATGTATGCGCCTCCGCTGGACCCGGTCTCGCGGTCGAGGACCATGTTGCTCAACACCAGGACACGGCGGGGATCGCATCCCGCGTCGCCTCGCACCACCAGCGCCGCATGACCGAGGGGGCCGCTGGTGGTCCAGAAGAGGAATGCGCCCGTCGGTGGACATCGGTCGCCAGAGTGGGCGTATCCGGTGGCCAGCATCGCCCGCCAGTGGACGGTGGCGGAGGGGTATCCGCTGTTCGCATATCCGTACGCGCGGCAGACGAGTCGGTCGCACAAGTGCAGCCACCCAGAACGGGCGCGTGCCAGAGCGAGCGCCGTCTGGATGGCGGCGGTGACGTCGTTCGGGGATCCAGAGGGGACGGAAGCCATCCGACCGCCGGGGCCGATAGCCGCGACGCCGCAGGCGTCGAGGGCAGTCGGGAGCTCACTCCTGGCGGGAGATGCGGAATCCGAGGGTGATGCGGACGAGGGCGAATCGCTGGCTAATGGAGTCGTTGGCAGGGCCCAGGCGGCAGCCCGGGAGCGGACGTTGCGTAGGAACGCCTCAGTGATCGAGGGGATCGCCGGGTATGTAGCGAGCCGACCCTCGCCGGCGTTGTGGGCGATGACGAGGTCGTCGAGTTCGGTCAGGTCACGAGTGGCGGCCCAGTCCGGGTGCGCGATGCGCAGGGCGCGGACGCCATCCAGTCGCCGGCAGAAGTAGGCACCGGCGGTGCTGGCGTGAATGGTCGGTTCCTTCACGTCCCAGACGCCATCATGGTCGAGGTCGGCGTTCCAAGGCGCCCCGTACGCGGCCTGCCAGACGTCCGCGTTGAGTTGGAACAGCCCCCACGTACCTCCGTTGGCGTCGGATGCGTGCGCGTCCGATTGGAAGCCCGACTCCTGCATCATCACGGCCGCGATCCATGGCGTTGGCAGCGTCGGGCAGGCGGCGTGGGCCAGGGCAACCCACTGCCGCGCCACCGCCGGCACTGGCGCACTCGCCGAGAGCGCTGCGTCGGGCGTGAGCGCCGAGCAGGCCAATTCGGACCCCGCTGTTCCCAGCAGCGCCAGGATGCTCACGGCCGGGACGAACAACGCGCCGGCGACAATGCCCAGAAACGCCTTCATAGCAATGCACCCGCGCGAACCGCAGCCTCCACTGATGCCCGCCCAGCTGCCAGCGACGCAGCGTCGGGACGGTCCGGCCAAGCGGTCAGGTCGATCACAGCCGGTCGGGTCTGGCGCAGGAGGAGTACCGCTGTTCCGAACGGCAGGGTCCGCAGCACGGCCGGCGGCATCACTGGAACCTGCCGAAGCGAGGTCGACGTCGACCGTTCACCCGCGCGGCCACGAGAGAGGGTCTGGGTGGGCTCGTCGATCTCACCCATCAACTGGGCCACGTCGTCCAGGTCTCGACGATGCGCCAGTCCGCCGAGGACCAGCTTGACGGTGGCCGCGTCCCAGATCGCGTCGGCTGCGTGCTCACCCCAGCGGTTCCTGGCCTGCGCCAACGACTGCAGCACCGCCAGGGTGGTGATCCCAGTACCGCCGCCTTCGGCCATCAGGCTCGGCAGCGACGGTAGTGGGGTGAGGTTCGCGATCTCGTCCAGCGCGAGCAGCAGGGGCGGGTCGAGCCGGGCACCCTCCGAGCGCGCCGCCAGAGTACGGGCGGTCTCGGTGATGTCCTCCACGAAGGCCGCGACCAGCGGCGCGCTCGACGCCGACGTCACCGCGGGGGCCATCAGGAACAGGGTCCCGGCCTGGCGAAGGAACGCCTGCGGGTCGAAGGACTCCCCCGGATGGGGGTCGACAGCGGCCAGCACGTCGGGGTCGGCCAACGCCGCCAGGGACTGGCGGACCCCGAGCCAGACGCTGTCGCGCGTCCGGGGGTCGGCGTGCACTGCGGCGTCCAACGCGTCCGCCCAACCGGAGGCGGCGTCCGGATGGCGGTTCAAGACGGTGACCGCGTCCTCGGCCAGGGCCGGGTGGAGGGACCATCGGTACAAGTCCACAGCGCGACGCCCGTCGAGCGCTGCGGCGTGCAGCAGGCAACGCAGCGTGGTCTCGGTCTGCCCGGCCCAGAACTCCCCGTCCGTGACACCGCGGCCCCAGCCCGCTCCGGCCGCCAGCCCGCGGGCGCGCACCAGCGCCGTCCGCGGGACGTCGCAGCCGCGGACCGGTGACCAACGCAGCCCCCCGGGCAGGCCCGCCAGGCGCTGTGGATCGAAGACCGCGACCGGGCCCTGACGGCGCCGTGCGTCCCGGGTGACCGCCAGGGTGTCCGGCCGAGTCGAGGTCGTCACCACCGGCCCGGGAGCGTCGAGCACCCACGGGATGACGACGTGCAGGCCTTTGCCCATCCGCGGTGGCCCGACCAGCAGAGCCGAGTCCTCGACGCTGCACCACAACTCCCGACCCCGGACACGGCCGAGGAGGTAGCCGACCTGCCCGGGTCGAATGCCTCGATGTCCACGGCGGAGCGCCACCCGCTCGATGGGCGAGGTGGAGGTCAGGGACGGGCGGACGACGCCAGCCTTGCGGAGCACCGCGCGCGGACCGGCCGCAACGCGCACCTCGGCGGCGGTCGCCAGACCCGGCAGGGACCGGACTCTCCGAGTCTCACCGCCTGTCGCCCCCAGCCGTGTCGCGAGTTGAGCGGAGGCCACGGCGACACCGATGGCGGCGGCGGCGACAACCGCTGTCGTTGTCCAATAGGGGATCGGTCCCGGCATCCGATCGAGGGAAGGCCAGGCGGCAGCAGGTTTGGCCGGCGTCGTGAGGGCTGCGAGCGCAGAGACGATCCCACCACTCGGCACACCTCGACCGGTCATGACAGCAGCCAGCGCCGCCGCACCCCAGAAGAGACAGCCGACAGCGAACACGCCGGCCAGGACAGCCAGAGCCCAGTCAACGGGATCTGAACCGGCCCCCGCACCCGTGGGACCGGTGAGCGGGCGGCGTCTGCCAGCGAAGTTGTTCATCCGGCCACCGGTCCCGTGACGCTCGCAGGAGCCGACGCCGCCGGGGCGGCCGCGTTGATTTCCATCGGGGCTCGACCCTGCGGCTCGCACTCCATTGGCCCCGCAACAGATTCCGCGGCGCTGCGAACCGCTGAGGCGACCAGTCGACCGGTGCCAATCAGATCAGGCACCGTCACGCCCGGGTTGTCGGAGGCGATCCGCAGGGCTCGGGCCCCGGCGTCGGCGACGCGTTGCAGTCGGTCGCCGGCTACCAACCGTCCCAAATGGTCTGGATCTTCATAGCTGGTCTCCACCGCTTCCAGCAGCGGCGACGTCCCCGGCCCGGCGCCGTAGGCACGGGACGCTCGCTGCACCTCCCAGGCGAGGGTGACGGCATCCACCCGCTGCCCGGTCTCGGCCATCCGCACGAGGGCGCCGTACACCGGCCGCCACGGCCGAGCGCTGATCGACTCGGGCGCGAGTATCGCTGCCCACGCCGGGATCCGCGACGGGCGGTAGATCAGCGCCGCGAGGAACCGGATCTCCCGGTCGTGAGCAGCGGTGGGGTCATAGGCCGGATGAACGGACAGGAACCTGTCGGCCTGCAGCCGAAGGTCCAGCGTCCGCGCCGCCGCCGTGCCGATCGCGGGTGCAGTCTCAAGGACTCGGTCGGCGCGCGGGTCCTCGTCTACGGCGAGCAATCGAATGGAAGGGGCCGTGCCCGCGCGCTCCCATCGACGCCCAAGCGCGTCGAGCGCCGCGTCAACCATCCTGATGACGTTCTGCGCCGGTCGCGCGTCGACCTCCACGACAGATGCCAGTGCGGCGGCCCTCAGGAGAACGCCCTGGCCGGTAACTTCCCGCCGCAGCGAAGCCTCCAGCACGATCCGCGCATACGAGTCGGTGTCCGGGCGGAGCGGGGTCACGTGCAGCAGGTCGGACAGCCTGGCCAAGTCGGCACGGCGAGGGCCGACCCGGGTCATCAAGTCTCCGCAGGTGCTCGGCGCATCGAGCGCGAGGCCCGCAAGGTGGCGTCCGTGCAGAACCGCGTACACGTCGCGGTGCCACGGGTCAACGAAGTCCTCCGCCCGCAGCCACTCCGGCGGCTTCCCGCCGGACGGGACAGGGAGCAGGATCGAGCCGAGCGTCGCGCGCTCGGCCAAGTCCGTGACGGAGTTCATGCCGAAAGATGCGACATGAGAAGGCTCAAGACCGAGGAGCCGCCCGGTCAGTGAGCCGCCACGAGGCTGCTGGCGACGTCGGGCTGTCTGACCTGGTGGTCTCCCAGTCGCGTCAGAACAGTGGATTGTCTGCGCCCACGGTGCTGGCGGGATGTGGCCCGAGTCCGGGAGGGTTCGGCAGTTCGCGGCTGGTGGAGCTATCGAACTCGGCACGGTTGGCAAGGTCGGTGAACACGTGTGCCGTCGCCAGGACGTCGTATCCGGCGCGGTGCGCCGCCCCGTGTGGAGCCAGGACGCCGGTGAGGCCCAGGTGGTCGACGAGTGCCCCCAACTTGTGGCTGGGTAGCTCCGGGAGCAGTCGTCGAGCCAGTCGCAGGGTGTCGATGGTCGAGTCCGGTTCCCAGCCGGGAAGTGAGCGGCGGAGCACGCCCAGGTCGATGCCGACGTTGTGCCCGACGATGACGGTGCCCGTGAGCTGGGCGACGAGGTCGTCGCGAAGATCCTCGACAGTCGCGGCGTCGGCGACGTCCGCGTCCGTGATCCCGTGCACCCGGCGGGCCTGCCAGGTGATGGGGCGGGGCGGGCGTACCAGCCACGTCGTCGGGGTTCCTATGACTCCGTCGACGATCGACACCGCGGCGGCCTCGACCAGGTCGGGTGGGCTCTGGCCGTTGCCTTCGACGTCCACCACGACGTACCGCCGACTCGTCCACCGGCGGGCAGGGTCACCGTCCCCGGACTCAGCCACCCGGGCCATGCTCGCCCGGCGGCTCCGATTCGCCCTTCTGGGCGGGTGGGCTCCAACCGAGATCGGCTCGACCGTGCAGGCCGGGACGGTGGGGGTGGCGAACGTCGTGGATCTGGAAGCCCAGGGCGTACTGGACGAAGTAGCGCGGCTCCTCGTCGAGGCCGGCGACCGTCACGGCGCGCTCGCTGATCGACACGTCGTCCATCTTGGGGCTGCCGGGCAGGGTGGCGCCAACCACCAGGACGTCCTGGACCGTCGGCACGGTGTGGACCGCCGCGCAGCGGGCCAGCTGCGCGGCGGGGCAGATGTCGCACAGTTCGCGGATGCCGTAGTGCCCGTTGTAGTCGGGCAGACCATGGACGAACGCGACCGCGCAGCTGGTCTTGCGGAACAGCGGCCATCCCCCACCGACCCGGAACGCCGCCAGCACGCGCTCCTCCAGGTTCTCCGGGACGACCTTGCGGCGGGCGGTCTGCTCGTAGGGCTCGGGCAGGCCGGACTCGCGGTAGTAGGCGGCGATCTCGTCGCGGTAGAACAGCCCGGTGAAGACCGTGGCGTGCGCGACCCGGCTCAGCTCCACGGCCTTCTCCAGGTGGGCGGGCGTGTCGTTCAGGCCCGCGACCAGCGGCCGCCAGTACAGGATCGTCCGGTACCGAACAGCTTGCTCGGTCGCCAGACGCAGTGAATCCTCGGCAACCTGTGCGGGAAATGGCTCGATCCGAGCGTCGTCGATCCCGGACCGGGTGAACAGCAGGGTGAGCTTCAGGTGGCTCAACTGGTTGAGTCGTGCACAGTCCTCCTCCCGGACCCGGTACCGCGTGATGACCAGAACGTGGTTGGTCAGGCCGCGGGCATCGAGATCCTCCAGGACAGCGAACAGGTGGTCCTTCACCCTCGGCAGGAACGGGTCCGTGGCTCGGTTGAAGATCTGCACCGGGGTGCAGTGAGCCCGAAAGTACGGGTGCGCAACCAGCTCGGTGACCGCGTCGACGTCCCTCATCACGGCCCGCGGTGCACGAAGATCCCAGGCACCGTAGGCATGGCGGATGCAGTACGCGCAGTCCAGCGGGCAGCCCATGACGTGATTCAGAGACAGGCCGGACTTGCGGTACTCGACCACCTGACCGGCTCTCGTCGAAAGACTCGCTCTCTCTGCTGGGGTGAGAAGCGGGACGAAGGTGCGGTCGGAGGCTTCGGCGGGCATGGTGACTCCTGGTGTGGGTGCGCGTTCAAGACGACCGGCGCGCGGATCGGCCCCAGCGTCGGCGGCGGCGGCTGGACGTCCGAGATCCATTACAGGGATGAACGGCGAGGAGGCGGGCGCCGACGTGACGCTCCACCGCAGACGGGTCGGCATGCTGCAGACCGGGCAGATGAGCAAGGTGCTCCGCGGCTGGAACGACGACGATGCGGGCCGCGTCCGCCCGGCGTAGCGCCTCGGTCATCGCGTTGAAGGCGTGCTGGCTCCGACCACGCTGATCGGTGAAGATCTCGGCGAGCGCGACCCCCTCCTGCTCGGCGAACGTGGCGATCTCCCACCGCCACCGTTCGGCCTGTTCCTCGGCGACGTGCGCCGGCACCGAGACGTACCCGTAGGCCAGCGGTCGCATCAACGGAGCACCTGCCACCGCTGGTGGGCGGGCCGGCGGCAGGTGTCGGTGCCTTCACCACCGCCGGCCACGCCAGCTCGGGTGACGCCCGCATCAGGCCCCGCCGATACTGGGTCGGAGGCGAACGATGGCGTCATGGCTCCACTCCATCCACCGATACGGTGATCGGGGAGGGACGGTGGGCGGGGCGCTGAGGGGAGGATTGCGGGATCCCTGCCGGGAGGTGTTCGCTTCCGGCCCCGGCTGTCGAGTGCCACGATCGAGGCGAGCACCCGAACGGAGGTGGCGCGGGTGACAGGCGGCGCTGCAGAGCCGAACCGGCTGCTGCGTGCGGCGAGGGAGCGAACGCCGTCGACGACGTCGCCCGGTGAGGGTCTCTCGCGTCAAGAGCTGGCCGACGTGGTCAACGCCTGGCTGGCCGCACATCGCGATCGAGCGGTGGCCCTGGACGCCAACTACGTCGGCAAGCTGGAACGAGGCTTGATCCGCTGGCCTCAGGTCGACTATCGGTCCGCCCTCCGCGACATCCTGGGCGTATCGATGGACGCCGACCTGGGGTTCCGTCGTCCGCGGCGTCCCACCCCGGCGGTGGCGGGCATGGCTACCGTGGACGACGTGGACCGTCAGGAGTTCCTGCGGGTGGCGCTGGGCGTCGGCGCCGCTGCTGTGGCTGGCCACCCGCTGGCCCGCTTGGCGTTGGCTCTGGACCCCACGCCCGTCCCCGCCGCGGTCGGGGCCGGTGAGATCGCCGAGATCCGCACGGCCGCGCGCCTGTTCGCCACCTGGGACCACACCTACGGAGGGGGCCTGGTCCGCGAGGCCGTCGCCGCGCAACTGCGCTACTCCGCCGCGCTGCTGGAGACCCGCTGTGCTCCCGGGCTACGACCGGAGCTGTTCAGCGCGGTCGGCCAGTTGGGCCACGTGACCGGGTTCATGGCGTTCGACGCCGCTGCGCACGCCGACGCCGAGCGGATGTTCCGGTTCGCCCTCGCCTGCGCCGAGGAGGCGACGGACTGGCACCTGCGCGCCAAGGTGCTCTCCAGCATGGCCCGGCAAGCGATCTGGGTCGGCGACCCCGACACCGGACTCACCCTGACCGAGCTGGCTCTCGTTCGCGCCGATCGGCTCACCGCCACCGAACGCGCCATGCTGCTCGCCGCCCGGGCGCGAGCACTGGCCAAGCTGCACCGCGTCCAGGACACCCTCACCTCGGTCGGCCTGGCCGACGAGGCCTTCACCGACACCGACCCCAGCCTCGACCCGCCGTGGATGGGCTACCACGACCACGCCCAGCACGCCGGAGACACCGGGCACGCGCTGTTCGACCTCGCCGTCGATGGCAGGTTCGTCGCCGAGGCGAACAGTCGCCTCGCCACGGCCGTCGACGGGCACACCGACGCCTACGCCAGATCGCGAGGGATCAGCGGCGTCAAGCTCGCGTCCCTGACTATGGTCACCGGAGACCCCCACCAAGCGGTAGTGATCGCCGACCACGCGGCCGTCGATCTCGGCATGGTCCGGTCGCGCCGCGCCGCCCAAGACATGGACGAACTCCACCAGCTCGCCGCTCGCCATGACGACCTCGACGACGTTGCCGACCTGCGGCGCCGGCTACCCGTACTCGTCGCCGGAGCCCAACCCGCATGACGTCGGCCACCATCGATCGCATCCTGCACGCCGCCTGCGCGTCCGCCGGGATCGACCCGAGCGGCGCCCAGGTCGTCCACGCCGGCGAGAACACGACCTACCGGCTACCCCGCGGGATCATCGCCAGGATCACCCGACCTGGCCAGATCGCCGCCGCCCACCGCGAGGTCGCCATCGCCCGCTGGCTCTCAGATGCGGGGATCGCCGCTGTCCGTGCCGTCAAGGATGTCGTCCAACCCGTCGAGATCGACGAACGCGCCGTCACTTTCTGGGACGAACTGCCCCCACACTCCCCCTGCACCCCTGAACAGGTTGCCGGCCTCCTTCGCAGACTGCACGCCTTACCCTCACCCAGCGACCCGCCCCTGTCGGCGCTCGACCCGTTCGTCCGCATCCACGAACGACTCGAGGGCTCTGACGTGATCCCAGACGACGACCGGCAATGGCTGATGGAACGGCTCGGCGCCTGCCGCACGGCGTACGCGAACCTACCGACCGGGCTACCGCAGGCCCCCGTACACGGCGACGCCTGGACCGGCAACGTCGTTGCAACATGTGACGGCACCGTGTTCCTGATCGACCTCGAACGATTCTCCTTCGGGGCACCCGAGTGGGACCTGGTTTCCACCGCGATCCGTTACACCTCATACGGAACCTTGAACGCGCACGACTACCGAGCTTTCGCCGACACCTACGGCCACGACGTCACCACCTGGCCCGGCTACCCGACCCTGCGCGACATCCGCGAACTGCGCGTCGTCGCCTACGCCGTCCAGCTCGCCGGCGAACACCCCGACATCCGGGACCAGGCTCTCCACCGCATCGCCTGCCTCCGCGACCTGCGCGGCCCTCGCCCCTGGACGGGCTGGCACGCTCTCCCGTGACGGGCGGTAGGCCGCGCCTCCCTTCGAGCGCCTCCGTATCACACGTTGATCGAGACATTCCCGACTGCCGCCGGACGCTGCAAGCCGTTCACCCTGCAGCCGCGCCATACGCCCAAGTCGAGGGCGGCACGGCGGCCAACCCTCGGCACACCATGGATCTTGTCGAGTCCATCCACCCGTGGCCGCACCTCGAAGGCCGCCCCCGAAACCCAGGGGCAGCTGTCGGTGGTCGAGTCTATCTTGGAGGGGGTCAGCGTGATCATCGAGTCGCATAACCATGAAAGGTTGGCATGGCCACCGTCGAGGAGAGCGTCCTTGCCTCGTTCTTCGAGCGCATAGCCGAAGCTGGCTGCGTCCCGGAGGCGGTTATCGAAGAGTTACGTTCGGTGTTGGCGGCCGAGACGCTGCCGAAGTCGGATGCGCTCACACAACTATTTGTGCGAGGTAGCGGAGACACTCTGTCGTGATCCAGATCCAGGCCATCCACATCCAGGAGTTCCGAGGCATCCGGGACCTGCAACTGACACCCAACTGCAAGTCATTCGTTATCTGGGGGCCGAATGGCTCCGGTAAGAGCGGCGTCGTGGATGCCATCGGCTTTGCGCTGACCGGGGACATCGCCAGACTCCGCGGTGCCGGGTCAGGCGGCCTGACGGTGGCCAAGCACGGCCCGCACGTGCATCGCCGCGACGACCCCGGTGCGGCCAAGGTTTCGCTGACGGTCCGCGA
Source organism: Actinomycetes bacterium (assembly GCA_038246575.1). Taxonomy (GTDB): domain Bacteria; phylum Actinomycetota; class Actinomycetes; order JACCUZ01; family JACCUZ01; genus JACCUZ01. The sequence continues at coordinate 47,592 of JBBRVU010000010.1, forward strand.
CACCGCCAGCGGCAAGTCGGCAGTGCTGACGCGAAGCGTCAAGACCGCGAGGATTTACACACTGTCCCCTGATATTCCCGAGGTTCGCGCTGCCGTCGACTGGGCCCAGCAGCACCCCGAGTTGACGCTCTCACGTCGCGAAGTCATCAAGTACATCATCACCGAACCTGGCGCCCGCGCTCAGGCAGTCCAGGCGCTACTCAAGCTCGACCGTCTCGAAGGCATCCGCGGAGCGCTGCGGACCGCGCAGTCGAAGACCACGACCGCGGAGAAGTCAGCGCTGGCCGCGGTGAACGCTGCCGAGCAAGCCGTGAGACGTCATCTGGACCTGCCGAGCCTCTTGACGTCAGAGGTGACCTCGGAGATTAACAAGCGCCGCGTGGTACTCGGGCTCGACGCATTCGAGGCTGTGAGCCAAAACATCGATCTCGCCGAGGACGTCAACAGCGATCCCACCGATGGAGCATTCAACAAGGTCTCGGCTATTCGGGACGTCCAGGCACTCGCCGAGTGGCTGGACGATGGCGCCACACTCGGGGCTGCCGTCGGCGAGCTGAGCGGGGCGCTCGATGACCTCGATTCGGACCCCGACATTCTGGCTTCGATTCAGCTGCGCAGCTTCGTGGACAGGGGGCTGAGTCTGGTCACTTCGGCTGTCTGTCCGCTATGTGACACAGACTGGCAGGACGTCGACTCTCTGCGCGCTCATCTCGCGGGCAAGATCGCTCGATTCGACACTGCCGAGGAGCTTCAGCGTCGCATCCGAGACGCGTCCGGAGTCGTCGTCAATGAGTTACGGAGGGGCCGTGAGTTCGTTCGAAGCGCCAGTCCGCACACTTCGTTCGGTGCAGCGGAGTTGCAGCACCGGCTGCAATCGTGGTCGGACGACCTCGTCGCCGTAGAGCAGGGCTCCGTCACAGCGAACGTTTGTCCTGATTTCGTGATGTGGTGAAGAGCCGAATGGCGGCGTGGGGGTCGAGGGTGACCGCCCGCCGGGCGGCGGCGATGTTGACCGCGCCGGCGAGGCGGAACGCGGTGGTGAC
>JBBRVU010000011.1:0-48634 GCA_038246575.1 Actinomycetes bacterium
CGCGGTGACGCACCCCTTTCCATGATCGGAGGCGGATCGCGGTCTCAATCCCGCGCATCGTCTCCGATCATGGAAAAGCGGGGCGGGGGTGAGGCGCGGGCGTGTATCAGGTCGCGGGGTCGGTGGCTCTTGTACGGGTCAGGGTCGCGGGTCGGCCCCGAGCCGCCTGGAGGTCCCCATGTCCATCTCGCTCACCCGCAGCCTCGGCGCCCAGCGCGCCCGCCGGTCCGCAGCTGCCCGCGATGCCGCCGAGACACGCGGGCTGCTGGCCTCGGTCCTCGTCGCCCTGAGGGCCTGGCGCGAGGAGCGCCGTGGTCGGCTGCGCGTCGACCCGCTTCCGCCCAACCAGCTGACCGGCGGCGGCCATGCCGGCCCGTTCGGCGCTGCGTACCTCCTGCACCGCTCGGTCGATCGGCAGGACGAGCGTTTGCGCGAGTGATCTCGGGAGAGAGTGGGGTGAGCACAGTCCCCCTACCGAACGGAGCTCCGATGAACACGCGCACCATCGCCATCATCGCCCTCATCATCGCCGTCATCCTGGTCATCCTGCTTTTCGCTCGCTGACCGCCTCGAGCTCCTCGCAGCCGGCCGGCACCGCCTGCCGCGGGACGTTGACCTCCTGAGACCCCTCGGGAGCCTCACGCCCGCTGATCAGGCGGACCGGCCGGCTGTCGCGGTTCTCCAGGCCCTGGTGGCTCTGCGTCCGGACCCAGCGGCCGGCGACCGCGGCACCGATCAGGGCCACAACGGTCCCGGCGAGGACGTCGATGACGTAGTGGTTCCCGGTCGCCACGACCGTCAGCGCCATCGCCAACGGTGCCGTGACGGCCAGGATCTTCAGGGCCCACGGCACGCCGGCCCGCAGCAGCGCGAGACCCACGAGCAGGTCCCAGCCGACGTGCAGGCTGGGCAGCGCGGCGTACTGGTTGACGAACGCGGTCGGCTGCAGGACCCGGTAGGACTCGCTGTGGTCGCTGATCGTGTCCGCGATCCCGAGCCACGGCACGAGTCGAGGCGGCGCAACGGGATAGGTTACGAAGACGGCGACCCCGATCGCGCCGCTCACAAGCATCGCGGTGCGCAGCCAGCGGTAGACCTCCGGCCGGCGCCAGGCCAGCCCGGCGGCGACCACGGCGATGAGCGGCCAGTGGCCGTACATGTAGACCCAGTTGGCGAGCGCGACCAGCCAGTCGTGCGGCAGGACCGCCGACTGAAGGATCGACTCGAGCCGGGGCGCGACGGCGTCCTGCACCGCCACCAGCTGGTCGGCATGCCGCTGTGCGGTTGCGAGACTCGTCTCGGTGGCGCCGCGGACCAGGAAGTAGGCGGTGACGCCCGCGGCGAACAGCGCCGCCTCGATGAGCACGGTGCGTCCGGAGCGGGGAACGAGCGAGCGGGTGACGTCCACCCAGCCACGGTGCGCCGGGAGCCGGGTCCGACGCATCCGGGACGGCCCCGGTCATGCCTCGGGCACAACCCTGAAACCGGTCGGGGTAGAACCCTCAGAACAGGGCGTTGGCCAGGGCCGTGCGTGCCTTGATGACGCGGTCGTCCTGGTTGCCCACCAGGTCGAAGAGCCCCACGAGGTGGGTGCGCGCGCTATCCCGGTCCGCGCCCTGGCTGCGCCGGACCAGCTCGATCAGCCGGGAGAACGCGTCGTCGACGTGGCCGCCGAGCAGGTCGAGGTCGGCGACCTGGCACGCGACCTCGACGTCGTCGGGTCGCTCCTCCGCCGCGGCCCGGGCCGCGGACGCATCGACCGACTGGGTCCGCTCGAGCAGCTCGACCTGGCCGAGACCGGCTTGCGCGTCGGCATCCAGCGGGTTGTCGGCCAACAGCCCCTGGTACGCGGCTGCGGCGGCACTGAGATCACCGCGTTCGATCGCGTCGTAGGCGTCGTCGTAGCGCGTGTCGTGGGCCTCCTCCTCCGGCGGCGCCTCGGGCGGCACGTCGCCGACCACGATCCGCCCGGTCAACCCGTTGGCCTCGGCCAGCTTGAGCAGCTCGTCGAGGTACTGCCGGACCTGCGCCTCGGGCAGGGCTCCTTGGAACAGCGGGACGGGCTGCCCGCCGACCACCGCGAAGACCGCCGGAATGCCCTGGACCTGAAAGGCCTGACCCAGGCGGGGGTTGCTGTCGACGTCGACCTTCGCCAGCATCCACTTGCCTTCGTCGGCGTAGGCCAGGCGCTCGAGCACCGGGCTGAGCTGCTTGCAGGGACCGCACCACTCGGCCCAGAAGTCGATCACCACGGGGACCGTCATCGACTGCTCGATGACCACGGTCTCGAAGTCGGCCTCGGTGACGTCGACGACCACGGAGGCCTGACCGGCCGCTGCGACCGGACCGCCTGCGGGACGTCCCGGCGCCTTGGTCAGCCCGGACAGGTCCACGGCACCGTACATGTTGAAGTTCGACTGGGTCATCCCGACATCTTCCCTCAGCCGGTCGGCTCATGACTCCCCTGGTGTCGGGTCGGGGCTAGTCTCACCTCGTGCAGACGGGCAACCGGCCCGACGGTGGGCGGCTCCAGCAAGATCCGGGCACTGGGGCGAACCGGACAGCGGTCCCGCGCGTCTTCATCTCGTGGGGGCGATCGCGATGACGGCCGGGGTGACCCGGGCCGCAACGACGGCCGTCCCGCGCGAGGAGGCCGCCCGCGCGCTGTGGAACCAGCACTATGCCCCGCTGGCCGGCTGGTGCGCCGTGCTCGTCGGTGACCGCGACGCGGCGCACGACATCGCGTCGGAGGCGTTCACCCGGCTGCTGGCCCGCTGGTTCACGGTCCGCGACCCCAAGGGCTACCTGTACGTCACGGCGACCAACCTCGTCCGAGACCGGTGGCGCAAGGAGCAGCGCGACCGCAAGCTGCAGGCCCACCTCGAGCAGACCAGCGCCACCTCCACGCCCGCCAGCGATCCCTGGCTGCGCGACCTCGTAGGACGACTGCCCGAGCGGATGCGCGCTCCCGTCCTCCTCTACTACTACGCCGACCTCTCCGTCGGGGAGATCGCCCGGGCACTGCACCGGCCGGAGGGCAGCATCAAGCGCCTGCTGCATGACGGACGCAAGCTGTTGCACTCGATGCTCGAGGTCCAGGAATGACCGACGTCCCCCACCGCCCGGTCGAACCACTCGATCCCCCGCCCGGGCGGTTCGACCAGGTCACCGCCACGGCCCGCCGCCGTCGACAGCACCACGCACTCAGCATCCTCGGGGTCGCCGCCGTCTTCCTCACCGGCATCAGCGTCGGAAGCACGCTGAGCCTGGGGACTCGGGTCGCCGGCGTGCCGCAGGCCATCGTCGACCTCGCCACCTTTGGTGGGCGAGCACCCGATGCACCACCACCGCCGCCGCTCGCGAGCGCCACCTCGGCCTCCGTCACGCCCAGGGCCGCGAGCTCTGCCCCGTCCGCCAAGCGCTCGGTGCGCCAGGGCGAGACCAGCGCACCGTCGTCGTCCCCGGTCACGTCCACGACCCCGGCACGCGACCCGGTCCGATCCAGGGTTTCCGCGCTGAGCGGCCGAGCAGTCAGCGTCGGCGGGCAGCCCCTGCGCGGGCTCTACGTCTACGCCGGCAAGCCGGGTCTGGGCTCGTTCGTGCCGACCGAGCAGCCCGTGGCCAGGACCGCCAGCGACGGCTCCTTCTCGCTCAGCTGTCCCGGCACGCCGGTGCTGCTCACCGCTTGGCCGCTCAACGACGCGAGCTCCGTCGACCCAGCCCGTCACTCGACCTGGGCCGCGACCTTCGTCGGCGGCGCCACCCAACCACGAATCGCAGCCGACGCACCGTGCAACCGCCGCGGAAAGGTGACCGACGTCGTGGTCCAGCGGGGCTCCTCGGTCGCGGGCACTGCTGTCGTGCCCGACGCCTGCGACACGGGTCGCGCGGTCTCTCTGTTGCTCTATGACGAGCCGGCCCTGCGGGTGCGGGTCACCGGGGTCCGGGACGGGGCGACCTACCGCATCGACGGGCTGCCGCCCGGCCAGCACTCGCTGGCCTTCGGCGGCGACCGCCGCGAGGTCGTCGTGGCCGGAAGTCTGACCACGGTGGCCGACGTCTCGTTCTTCTGCGACGCATTGCCGACCACCACGCCGTCGCCGGCGCCGTCGCCGACGAGCACCGAATCCCCGGCACCGAGCCCCAGTGCATCAACCGCACCCGAGCCGAAGCCCACGGGCACAACCGCCCCACCGACCACGGTCGCTCGCTGACCGGGGGGACGAAACGGCTGGCCCACGTGGCGAGATGTCCGACACCCTGTCGTGATGACGTCAGGGATGAGTGCCCGCTGGGTCGACTCGACGCTCGAGTTCGCCACGATCATGGCTCCGCTGGTGCAGGCAGATCCGGTCGGGCACTCGGTGCTCGCGACCTCGGTCACCGAGGCGCTGGCGCAAGCGACCGGGACGGCCGGCGGCGAGGCGCCCGACGTGGTCTGGTGGACGGTCGAGGATCCGGACGGCCGGGTCGTCGCCGCGGGTCAGCACTGGCCACCACAATTCCTCGGCGCTCAGGGCATGCCCGACGAGGTGGCCGAGCGCGCGGCCGGCCCGGTGGCCGAGCTGTTCGTGGCCCGCGACCGCCGGCCCAAGGGAGTCGCCGGCCCACGGCCGGCTGCCCTGGCGCTGGCGGCCGCCTTCCACGAGCGGGTGGGCCTCACCTCAGCTGTGACCCGTGACCTCGGCACCTGGGTCCTGGCGGACCTGCGACCACCATCCGACGTCCCGGGTGCGGCCCGTCCACCGAGGCAGGACGACGAGGAGCTCGTCCTGCCCTGGCTGCGCGCTTTCATGGCGGAGGTGGGCATCGGTGTGGACGTCGACGCGGGCCAGGTCCGGCGGCTGATAGAGAACGGTGGACTGGTCCTGTGGGAGGTCGACGGTCGGCCGGTGTCACTCGCCGGGTGGAGACAGCCACAGCACGGCGTGTCCCGCGTCGGGCCGGTGTGGACACCCGCCGCGATGCGGGGACACGGCTACGGCAGCGCGATAACCGCTGCAGCCAGCCAGCTCGCGTTGGACGCCGGAAGCCACCAGGTCTGCCTCTACACCGACCTGGCCAACCCGGTGTCGAACGCGATCTATGCGCGCATCGGCTACGCGCGAGTGGGCGACGCCGTCGAGGTGACGTTCGCCCCGTCGTGAGCTACGCCTCGGCGGTCAGGCCGTCGATCAACCGGTCGGCCGCGGCGTACGGGTCGAGCGTCCCGGCAACGACCTCGGCCGCGAGGGCGTCGATGCCGCCGGTCCCGTCGGACTGTCTCGAGCGCACGTCGCCCATCCGGGCCCGCAGCGCGGTCATCGCGATCGCCTCGACCTCGTCGGCCGCGCGGCGCAAGCGGCGCCGGTGCAGCTCGCCGGTCTCCTCGAGCCAGCCCCGGTGCTTGTCGATGGCCGCCACGACCTCGTCGAGCCCCTCGCCGCGCGAGGCCACGGTCTTGACGATCGGAGGTCGCCAGTCGCCGGCCTCGCGTCGCTCTCCCAGCGAGATCATGTGCCGCAGCTCGCGGACCGTTGCGTCCGCGCCGTCCCGGTCGGCCTTGTTGACGACGTAGACGTCGCCCACCTCGAGGATGCCTGCCTTCGCGGCCTGGATCGCATCTCCCATCCCCGGCGCCAGCAGGACCACGGTGGTGTCGGCCAGTGCCGCGACCTCGACCTCGGACTGGCCCACGCCGACGGTCTCGATCAGCACCACGCCGCAGCCGGCCGCGTCGAGGACGCGCAGCGCCTGTGGAGTCGACCAGGACAGGCCGCCGAGGTGACCACGGCTGGCCATCGACCGGATATAGACGTCGCGGTCCAGCGCGTGCTCCTGCATCCGGATCCGGTCGCCGAGCAGGGCGCCGCCGGAGAAGGGTGAGGACGGGTCCACCGCGAGCACACCGACGCGGGTGCCTCGCGCACGGTAGGCAGCGACGAGCGCGCTCGTCGTGGTCGACTTCCCCACCCCGGGTGCGCCGGTCAGGCCGATGACCGCAGCCTCACCGCCGTACGGCATGAGCGCGGCCATCGCCTCGCGCAGCGACGGCGAGGCGTCCTCGACCAGGGAGATCAGCCGCGCCACCGACCGCGCATCGCCCTCCCGGGCGCGCGAGACGAGCTCGGCGACGTCGGGCGAACCGGCCCGCCCCACCCGGGTCAGGCCTGCGGGACGCGCAGCAGCAGGGCGTCACCCTGGCCGCCGCCGCCGCACAGGGCGGCCCCGCCGACCCCGCCCCCTCGCCGCTTCAGCTCGAGCGCCAGGTGCAGGACGAGCCGGGCACCGCTCATGCCGATCGGGTGTCCCATCGCGATCGCGCCGCCATTGACGTTGACCTTCTCTTCGTCGATCCCGAGCTCCTTGACCGACTGGATCGCGACGGAGGCGAAGGCCTCGTTGATCTCGACGAGGTCGAGCTCGTCGGCGCTGATGCCCTCCTTGGCGAGGGCCGCCTTCAGCGCGTTGGCGGGCTGGGACTGCAGGCTGGCGTCCGGCCCGGCCACAACGCCGTGCGCGCCGATCTCGGCGAGCCAGGTGAGCCCGAGCTCCTCGGCCTTGGCCCTGCTCATGACGACCACGGCCGCGCCACCGTCAGAGATCTGCGAGGCAGAGCCGGCGGTGATCGTGCCGTCGGGGGCGAAGGCCGGCCGGAGCTTGGCGAGCAGCTCGGCCGTGGTGTCGGCGCGCACCCCCTCGTCGCTCGTGAAAAGGATCGGCTCGCCCTTGCGCTGCGGGATCTCGACCGGGACGATCTCGTCGTCGAAGACCCCGTTCTTCGCCGCCACCGTCGCGCGCTGGTGCGAGCGGGCGGAGAACGCGTCCTGGTCCTCGCGGCTGATGCCGAGGCCGGCGTTGTACCTCTCGGTGGACTCGCCCATCGCACACTGGTCGATCGCGCAGTACAGGCCGTCGTGCGCCATCGCGTCGAGCATCTGCACCGCGCCGTACTTGTAGCCGGACCGGCTCTTGGGCAGCAGGTGCGGCGCCTGGGTCATCGACTCCATCCCGCCTGCGACCACGACCTCGAACTCGCCGGCCCGGATCAGCTGGTCGGCCAGCGCGATCGCGTCCAGGCCCGACAAGCACACCTTGTTGACCGTCAGCGCGGGCACAGTCATGGGGATGCCGGCGTGCACGGCGGCCTGGCGGGCGGTCATCTGCCCCGCCCCGGCCTGCAGCACGTGGCCCATGATCACGTAGTCGACCTGGTCAGCTGCGACACCGGCCCGGTCGAGGGCCCCCTTGATCGCGAAGCCGCCGAGCTCCGCACCCGAGAAGTCCTTGAGCGAACCCAGCAGACGACCCATAGGGGTGCGGGCGCCCGCGACGATGACGGAGCCAGCCATGGCGTGTGACCTCCTGGAGTGACGGAAAGGACCGGCTGTCACGATAGCCGCATGCTCACGCGCATCGACCACGTCGGTCTGGCCGTGCACGACCTCGACGCCGCCATCGCGTTCTACGAGAACACCTTCGACGTGCACGCGGTGCACGTCGAGGTGAACGAGGAGCAGGGCGTACGGGAGGCGATGCTGGCCGTCGGTGACTCCGGGTCGTGCATCCAGCTGCTCGCGCCACTGCGGCCGGACTCCCCGATCGGGAGGTTCCTGGAGCGCAGCGGCGAGGGCATCCAGCAGGTCGCCTACACCGTCGAGGACATCGAGGCGGTTGCGGAGACGCTTCGCTCGCGGGGGCTGCGGCTGCTCTACGACGAGGCCAAGCCCGGCACCGCCGGCTCCCGGGTCAACTTCGTCCATCCCAAGGACGCGCACGGCGTGCTCATCGAGCTGGTCCAACCGGCCCCCCGGAGGACCACGTGAAGGACATCCTCGCGGCGATCCTGGCCGGGGAGACGACCGCCGCGGCTTTCGCGGCGCTGGATGTGCCCGACCACTACCGGGGCGTGACCGTCCACCAGGACGAGGTCGCGATGTTCGAGGGCCGGGCAAGCCGCGACAAGGACCCGCGCGAGTCACTGCACCTCGACGACGTGGCGACCCCCGAGCTCGGCCCGGGCGAGGCACTCGTCGCCGTGATGGCCAGCGCCATCAACTACAACACCGTGTGGACGAGCATCTTCGAGCCGGTCTCGACGTTCAGCTTCCTCGAGCGGTACGGCCGGATGTCGCCGCTGTCCAAGCGCCACGACCTGCCCTACCACGTGGTGGGCTCCGACCTGTCCGGCGTCGTGCTGCGCACGGGTCCGGGCGTGCACGCCTGGGCGCCCGGCGACGAGGTGGTCGCGCACTGCCTGTCGGTGGAGCTCGAGTCCCCCGACGGGCACAACGACACGATGCTTGACCCGGAGCAGCGCATCTGGGGCTTCGAGACCAACTTCGGCGGGCTCGCCGAGCTGGCTCTCGTGAAGTCCAACCAGCTGATGCCCAAGCCTGCCCACCTGACGTGGGAAGAGGCGGCGAGCCCCGGCCTGGTCAACTCCACGGCCTACCGCCAGCTCGTCTCGCGCAACGGTGCAGACATGAAGCAGGGTGACGTCGTGCTCGTCTGGGGGGCGAGCGGCGGCCTTGGGTCGTACGCCACCCAGTTCGCGCTCAACGGCGGGGCCACGCCCGTGTGCGTCGTGTCCAGCGAGGAGAAGGCAGCCATCGCCCGCAGCATGGGCGCGGAGCTGATCATCGACCGCAGGGCCGAGGGTTTCCGGTTCTGGAAGGACGAGCAGACCCAGGACCCGAAGGAGTGGCAGCGCTTCGGCAAGCGCATCCGGGAGCTCACCGGCGGCGAGGACGTCGACATCGTCCTGGAGCATCCCGGCCGCGAGACGTTCGGCGCGAGCGTCTTCGTCGCACGCAAGGGCGGGACGATCGTGACGTGCGCGAGCACGAGCGGCTACCTGCACGAGTACGACAACCGCTACCTCTGGATGAACCTCAAGCGGATCATCGGCTCGCACTTCGCCAACTACCGGGAGGCCTGGGAGGCGAACCGGCTGGTCGCCCGCGGGCGGATCCACCCGACGCTGTCGCGCACCTACTCGCTCGAGGACACGGGGCAGGCGGCGTACGACGTCCACCGCAACGCCCATCAGGGAAAGGTCGGGGTCCTGTGCCTCGCACCGGAGGAGGGTCTCGGCGTGCGCGACCCAGAGCTGCGGGCCCGCCATCAGCCGGCGATCAACCGTTTCCGGGACGTCTGAGCCCCCACCCGAGGTGTCGACTCTGACACGGAGCACCGGGGTCTGACACCATGCGTACTCATGGGGCAGGACACTGCGCGCACCGAGGCTTCGCGCCAGGTCGGCTCCGGGGACACGGGGCACCCGACGGCCTCGGAGGACTCGGTCGCCGAGCAGGCGGGACGCCTGCTCTTCGCCGCCCAGGCGCAGGCCGACCGGCTGCGCGAACAGACCGCACGCGAGCTCGCGGTCGAGCGCGAGGCCATCGCCGAGCTGCGGGTCGAGGCGACCCGGCTGCACGAGGTGGCCCGCGCCCGCGACGAAGCGGCTGCCCAGCTCGAGGAGGAGGCTGTCCGTCGCCGGGCGGACGCCCTCGAGGACGCGTCCCGACGGCTCGAGGGGGCGCTGGCCGAGGCCGAGCGGTCCCGCCGGGAGACCGCCGAGGAGGCCCAGCAGTCACTCGCCGACGCGGCCGACCAGGCGGCACTGGTCGTGTCCGGAGCCTCGGCCAACGCCGACGAGGCCCTGGCCCGGGCCGGGAGCGAGGCCGAGACGATCCGGGACGTGGCAGCGGCAGACGCCGAGTCGGTGCGGGCGCAGGCCAGGGACCTGCGCGACAAGGCCCAGCAGGACGCCGACGCGGTGCTCGCCGAGGCCCGCGCAGACGCGGAGCGGCGACGCAAGGAGGCCGAGACCGAGGCGGCCGGGCGCCTCGAGCAGGTCGCCCGGGAGGTCGAGTCGATCGGCGCCGGGGCGCGAGAGGAGGCGTCGGCTGCGCTGGCGGAGGCGGCCAAGGCCGCAGCGGCCCTGCGCGGGCAGGCCGAGCGCGATGCGACTGACACGCGCTCCACGGTCGCCGGCCTCTCCGACCAGGCCACCGCGGACGCCGAGTCGATCCGGGCCGCGGCACGGTCCGAGGCCGACGGGGCGCTCGCGGCTGCGGCCGAGCAGACCGAGTGGGCCAAGCGCACCGTGGCGGCGCTGGTCGCGGCGGCCGAGGCCGATGCCGAACGGATCCGCTCCGACGCGCACGCCGAGGGAGCCGCCACCGTCGCCCAGCTGCGCGCGAAGGCCGAGGAGCTGCTCACCGGCAGCCGGGCCAGCTCCGACGAGCGCCTGGCCCAGGCGGGGACCCGCGCGGCGGCGGTCGAGGCCGAGGCTGACTCCGGCCTGGCCGCGGCAACAGCCGAGGCCGAGCGACGGCTGACCGATGCCAGCCACCGAGCAACTCGCACGATCGAGGCCGCCAACGAGCGGGTCGCCGAGGTCGAGAGCAAGGCGGCACGCCGGGAGGCCGAGGCCGAGGCCAACGCCAAAGCGCTGCGGGGGCGGGTCGCGGAGCAGGTGGCGCAAGCCCAGCGGGAGGCCGAGAAGGACCGCCGCAACGCCAAGGCCGAGGCGGTCCACATCGTGGAAGCCGCCCGGATGGAAGCGGATGACGTGCGCAAGCAGGCCTACCACGTGCTGGACGAGGCGCGGGCCGAGGTTTCCGCGCTGACCACCCGCCGTGACGAGATCGCCGCCGAGCTGGGCCGACTCTCGGGGGTCATCGACGCCCTCTCGGTCTCGACGGACGTGCCAAGATGACCTGGATGTCTCCTCTGCAACGAAGGATCGCCTGATGACCAACACCCCCGGTTCCCGCGAGTCGTTCGAGGTCGTGCGTCGTGGCTACGACCCGGACCAGGTCAACGCCCGGATCGCCGCCCTGGTCCGTGACCTGCAGCAGGCCCAGGGCCGCCAGGTCGAGTCGGAGAAACGGCTGCATGAGCTGCACCAGCAGGTAGAGGAACCCGCCGAGTCCGGCTCGCGGTTTGCCGGCCTGGGCGCCCGCATCGAGGCGATCCTGGGCCTGGCCGAGGAGGAGGCCGGGCAGGTCCGCACCGCCGTGCAGGAGGAAGCCGACCAGCACCGCGCCCTGACCGAGCAGGACTCGGACCGGATCCGCAAGGACGCCGAGCGCTACGCGCAGGAGCGGCGCTCAGATGCCGACACCGAAGCCACCCGGGTCCTGCAGGAGGCCAAGCGGCAGGCCGACCAGCTGCGTGACGGGTCCGAGCGCGACGCCAAGGCTCGCCGCGAGGAGGCCGAGGCGCTGTTCGAGAACAACCGGGCCAAGGCTGCCCAGTCCGCCGCCGACTTCGAGACCACTCTCGCCAAGCGCCGCGAGCAGGCGGAGCGCGACTTCACCGGCCAGATGAAGTCCAACCAGGACCAGCTGGGCGTGGTGACCCAGCGCTCCGAGCAGCTGCGGCTGGAGGCCGAGAAGCTGCGTGCCGACGCCGACCGCAAGTCCAAGCGCACCCTCGACGAGGCTGCCCGGCGGGCCGATGACATCGTCGCCGAGGCCAAGACCACCGCGGAGAAGATCCGCGGAGAGTCCGAGCGGGAGCTGGCCGCGTCGACCCAACGACGGGACAGCATCAACTCGCAGCTGACCAACGTCCGCCAGATGCTCGCCACTCTCACTGGCGCCTCACTGCCCGATCCGCTGGCCGACGAGGCCGGCGGCGCGTCGAAGGAGGCCGCGGCCGACAAGCCGGCGGGCGACAAGCCTGCTGTGGACAGCCCGGCGGCCGACACGCAGGCGGCGGCCGCGCCGGGCTCGAACGTCACGCCGGAGAAGGCAACGGCTCCCAGCGGCTCGTCCGGTCCGACCGCCGGCCCCAAGCCGGTGTCGGGGCAGCAGCCGACGCCGGCCGACCGTCCGGGCTCTCCGGACCAGGCTGGTGCGGTGCCGGCGTCGGTGTCCCCGGACAAGCCTTCTGCCGCCAAGCGCTAGCGAGGCACAGCAGGCCGTGACGGACGCGGAGGACGACACGGCTGCGCGGGACGGCGACGTCCCGCTCAAGCCGGACGGCAACGCACCGGCCACCCGGGACGAGGTCGCGGAGGTCCGGGCCGAGGCCGGCGAGGCGCGCCGCGAGGCCGGGGCTGCTCGGGAGAGCGCAACTTCGGCTGCGACGGCGACCGAGTCCGGGCGGGACCGCGAGCAGCGCTTCGGTCGACCCGGTAGGCCGCTGCGCCGGGACTCGCCGTTCATGCTCGGCCTGCTCGGTGCCCTGGGCGTGTTCACCGCGTACTTCCTGGTGCAGGCGCTGGTCCAGGCCCGCAGCGTGATCGTGCTGATCGTCGTGTCGCTGTTCCTCGCGATCGGGCTCAACCCGGTCGTCGAGTGGCTGATGGCCCGGCGGATGCGGCGTGGACTCGCGATCACGGTCGTGTTCCTCGCGGTTATCACCGGGTTCGCCGGCTTCGGTGTTGCCGTCGTGCCGCCGGCGGCCGAGCAGACGACCGCGTTCGTCGACGAGCTGCCGAACTACCTCGAGGACCTACGGGGCAACTCCACGGTCCGCCGGCTCGACGACAGCTTCGGCGTCATCGAGCGGGCCCAGAAGTACGTGACGTCCGGCGAGATGGGCCAGCGTGCCTTCGGCGGTCTCGTGGGTGTGGGGCGGGTGGTGCTGAGCACTCTGTTCAGCACGTTGACGTTGTTGATCCTCACGCTGTACTTCCTGGCGGCGCTGCCGAGCATGAAGCGGCAGGCCTACCGGCTGGTGCCGGCCTCCCGGCGGGAGCGCTTCCAGCTGCTCTCCGACGAGATCCTCGCGCGCACCGGTGGCTTCCTCAGCGGTGCGCTGACAGTGGCGTTCATCGCGGGTCTCACGTCGTACGTCTTCCTGAAGATCGTCGGTCTGCCCTTCGCCCTCGCCCTCGCCGTCCTGGTGGCCCTGCTCGACCTCGTGCCTCTCGTCGGCGCGACGGTCGCCGCGGTCGTCGTCACCCTCATCGGCTTCACCGAGTCGGTCACCGCCGGGATCGCGTGCGTCGCGTTCTACGTGGCCTACCAGCAGCTCGAGAACTACGTGATCTACCCCAGGGTGATGCGACGAGCCGTCGACGTGCCGGGCTCGGTCACGGTCGTCGCTGTCCTGCTGGGCGGCGCCTTGCTGGGCGTCGTCGGCGCCCTGCTCGCGATCCCGGTGGCTGCGGCCCTGCTGCTCATCGTGCGACAGGTGGCCATCCCGCGGATGGACCGCGTCTGAGGGTTCAGCCGCCCCAGCTCGTCGGCAGCGGCGCGGCAGCCGGGACGACTCGGGCGACAACCTCGTCGAGCACCCGGCGGACCGAGGGCTCGCCGACCCACAGGTGCTTGGCGCCGTCGACCCCGATCACCTCGGCCTGGGGAACACGGGCGAAGCGCTCCCGAGCCTGCGGCGGCCGCAGGTAGTCGTCGAGCTCGGGCACCAGCGCCACCAACGGTTTGCCCGACGCCGCCCACGCATCGAGGTGCGAGTCGTTGGAGTAGCGCAGCGGCGGCGAGAGCAGGATCGCGCCGTTGACCGAGGGGTCCAGGCCGTACATCAGCGCGAGGTCGGTGCCGAACGACCAGCCCAGCAACCACCGGTTCGGCAGCGGGGGCAGCTCGTGGAACTCGGCGTACTCGATGGCTGCCGCGACGTCGAACCGCTCGCTCACCGCGTTGTCGAACGCACCCTCACTGGTCCCCGCCGGCGACGACGTTCCCCGGGTGTTGAACCGCAGCACGGCGATGCCGGCCAGCGCCGGCAGCCGGTTGGCGGCCTTGCGGATGACGTGGCTGTCCATGAAGCCGCCGTGGGTCGGCAACGGGTGCAACGTGATCAGCGTGGCAACAGGGTCCCGGTCGACCGGGAGGGCCAGCTCGCCGACCAGGTGCAGCCCGTCGGCAGTGTGCAGCTGGACCGGCCGGCGGTCGGCGGGCAGCACCGACGCCGCCCGGATCTCCTCGGGGCCGCCGTACGTGCTCAGGTGGTGCTCGGTCATCGCCGGCTAGTACCTCGGTGCGTTGCGGCCGCGCTTGACCTTCGGCGACCGTGTGCTCCGGGACCGCCAGCAGCCTTTGTGCCAGTGCCGCCGGTCGGCCAGACCAGCGTCCTCGTCCTCGTCCGGCCAGGCCGGCCAGGCGACCACGTGCGGGGTCGCGGGCCGGATCTCGTGGTCGCAACCGGGGCAGCGATAGGCCCGGGTCGCTGCGGACCCCGTCACCTGACGGACGACCCAGGCGTCCTCGTCGTCGGCCATCTCGTCAGCTGTAGTCGCGGAAGCCGCGCTTGGTCTTGCGGCCGAGGTAGCCCGCGGTCACCAGGTGGTCGAGCAGCGGGGCCGGCGCGAGACCCGGCTCGCGGAACTCGAGGTAGAGCGTGCGCTGGATGGCCAGCGACACGTCGAGCCCGACGACGTCGAGCAGGTCGAAGGGACCGAGCGGGTAGCCGCAGCCGACGATCATGGCGTTGTCGATGTCCTCGACGCTGGCGTAGTGGGCCTGCAGCATCTTGACCGCGTCGTTGAGGTACGGGAAGAGCAGCGCGTTGACGATGAAGCCGGCCCGGTCCCCGCAGCTCACCGGGTGGCGCCCGGCCCGCTCGCAGACGGCCCGGGCGCTGGCCACCACGTCCTCGCGCGTGGACACGGTGCTGACCACCTCGACCAGCGACATCATCGGTGCCGGGTTGAAGAAGTGCATGCCCACGACCTGCGCCGGCCGACTGGTCGCCGCGGCGAGCTCGATGACCGGCAGCGACGAGGTCGTCGTCGCCAGGACGGCGGCAGGCTTGCAGATCTCGTCCAGCGTGGAGAACAGCGCCGCCTTGACCGAGAGCTCCTCGACGACAGCCTCGACGACGAGGTCGCGCTCGGCGAGGTCGTCCAGCCGCGCCGATCCGCGCACCCGCGACAGTGTTGCGTCGCGCTCGGCCTCGTCGAGCTTGCCGCGCAGCACCGCCTTGTCCAGCGACCGCTGGATGCTAGCCCGGACCCGGGCCACCTTCTCGTCACCGCGAGCGACGTAGAGCACGTCATAGCCGCCCCGGGCCAGGACCTCGACGATGCCGGCCGCCATCGTGCCCGAGCCGACGACGCCGATCGTCTGGATCGGCAGCGTGTCCGCCGTCGCGGCGTCCTTCACCGGAGTCAGCTCGTCGGGCACGACCTTCGGGGAGTCCGGTGCCTCGTAGGTGTAGAAGCCGCGGCCGGTCTTGCGGCCCCGCAGCCCGGCGGTGACCAGCTGCTTGAGGATGGGTGCCGGTGCGTGCAGGCGGTCCCGCGACTGCCGGTACATCGTCTCGAGGATCTCGTAGGCCGTGTCGAGCCCGATCAGGTCGAGCAGCGCGAGCGGACCCATCGGATAACGGCAGCCGAGGCGCATCGCGTCGTCGATGTCCTCACGGGTGGCGTAGTGCGACTCGTACATCGCCACGGCATGGTTGAGGTAGCCGAAGAGCAGCGCATTGGCGATGAAGCCGGCCTGGTCGCCGATGACCACCGGAACCTTGCCGAGCCGGGCCACGAGAGCCGAGACGTCCTCGATCACCTCGGCCTCGGTGACGACGGTCCGGACGACCTCGACCAGCTTCAGGACGGGTGCCGGGTTGAAGAAGTGGACGCCGACCACGCGGGACGGGCGCCCGGTGGCCACCGAGATCTCGGTGACCGACAGTGACGAGGTGTTGGTCGCCAGGATGGCGTCCGGCTTGCAGACCTTGTCCGCCGTGGCAAAGATCTCCTGCTTGAGCTCGAGGCGCTCGGGGACTGCCTCGATCATCAGGTCGACGTCGGCAAGGTCCTCCATCGACGTGGTGAACCGCACTCGGTCGACGAGCGCGTCACGGTCCTCCGCGCTCAGCTTGCCGCGGGCCACCGCACGGTCCGTCGAGTGGCGCAGGTGCCCACGACCGCGCTCCAGGGCCTCATCGGTGACCTCGATCCCGACGACATCGATGCCCTCGCGGGCGAAGACCTCGACGATGCCGGCACCCATCGTGCCGAGCCCGACCACTCCGACCGTGCTGAACTGCCTGGACATGCCCGCGAGTCTCCCAGGTGGCTGGCGCGAGGAGTGGACAGGGTCGGGGTGGGTACCTTCTGCGCGCGGCCGGCTGGGGCACGGCAGCGAGACCGTCCCGTCCGGCGTCGTGCCCGGGCGAGGGAGGAGAACCGCAGCGTGCGAAGCGCACAGTCCGATCTCGCCCTGGACGTCACGTCGAGGGGGATCCCCCGGGCTCCACGGTGATGGTCCGGCTGGAGGGCGAGCTCGACATCACCAGCGCTCCCCTGCTGGAGGCGGTGGTGACGCAGGTCCTGGCGGCCCGGCGGGACCCGGTGTGCCGGCTGCTCATGCTCGACATGAGCGGGGTGCTGTTCGCCGACGCGTCCGGGATCTCCCCGATCCTGCTTGCCCGCGCGACCCTGTGCCGCCGAGGTGGTCGGATCGAGCTCCGGCACTGCCGGCGGGCTGTGCTGCGGCTGTTGCGTCTGCTCGGTCTCGAGGATCTGGCGATCGGCCCGGACGGCGGCCCGGGTGCCGCTGATCCGGCCGACAGCGACGTGGGCTAGCGTCGCCAGCCGTGCGCCTGGTCATCGCGACGTGCACGGTCGACTACGCCGGCCGGCTCACCGCCCACCTCCCCAGCGCGACCCGGTTGCTGCTGATCAAGGCTGACGGGTCGGTCTCGGTGCACGCCGACGATCGCGCCTACAAGCCGCTGAACTGGATGAGCCCGCCCTGCACGCTGGCGGTCGCGGCGGGCGAAGACGGCTCCGCGGCGGTCTGGACCGTGACCAACAAGGCCGGTGAGCGCCTTGTGATCACGCTCGAGGAGGTCCTGCACGACTCGAGCCATGAGCTCGGAGTGGACCCCGGGCTGGTCAAGGACGGCGTCGAGGCGCACCTGCAGGTGCTGCTCGCCGAGCAGATCGAGACGCTGGGCGCGAGCTGGCGGCTGGTGCGGCGGGAGTACCCCACGCCGATCGGCCCGGTCGACATCCTCGCCCGCGACGAGTCCGGCGCCGCCGTCGCGGTGGAGATCAAGCGCCGCGGTGAGATCGACGGGGTCGAACAGCTCACCCGCTACCTCGAGCTGCTCAACCGCGACCCGCTGCTGCGCCCGGTCCGTGGCGTGTTCGCGGCCCAGGAGATCAAGCCGCAGGCCCGGGTGCTCGCCCTCGACCGCGGCATCGACTGCGTGACGCTGGACTACGACGCCCTGCGCGGCCTTGACGACGCCGGCACCCGCCTCTTCTGACCCCCCCGTCCCCGCAGTCGACCACGTTCGGCAGGTGGGTGGTCGCTTCAGCAGGTGTGTACGCCTGCTGAAGCGATCACCGGCCTGCTGAAGCAACCGGTTCAGTGGCCACTGTCAGAGCCGCCTCCGCCGTCGGCTCGCCGGTGCGCAGCAGCAGGACCAGACCCGCCAGCGAAGCCAAGGTGGCGGCGAGCCCCGCCAGGACGTACGTCGGCCGGATCCCGACGTGATCGGCGACCAGCGCGGCCACCACGACGGAGAGCGGCTGCGCCGCAGTCGCTGCCACCCAGTCCAGCGACGACACCCGGCCGCGCAGCTCGCGCGGCACCCGGGACCCCAGCACGCTGTCCTGGAACAGGTTGCCGACAGTGGACCCGACGAACAGCACCGCCACGAAGACCGTGGCTACCCACGGACCGCGAGCCAGCCCGAGGCCGGCGACCGCGCCCAGACCGAGCACGTACCAGCTGTACGAGGCCGCGAGCGGTCGCCGCGGCGGCCGCCGAGAGCCGACCACCAGCGCGGCCAGCGTGGCCGCCACTCCGCCGACGGCCAGCAGATAGCCGAACGACGCCACCGGCGCTCCGTAGCCCTGGCTCACGAGCAGCGGCAACAGCACCATCGCGCCCGACACCGCGAACGTGATCACCAGCCCCGCGAGCAGGTTGGTCGCCAGCCACGGGGTACGGCGGACGTACGCGAGTCCCTCCCGGAACTGCGCCCACGGCAGCGGTTGCGGCCCCCGCGCGTGCCCCACCAGGGGACGCAGCAGCAGCACACAACCCGCCGAGACGCCGAAGGTCACGGCGTCGACGATCAGCGCCGCGCCCACGTCGTAGGCCGCGAGCACGCCACCGAGGACCGGACCGGCCACCATCGCGGCCAGCGGCGAGGTGCTGCCTAGCAGACCGTTCGTCGCGACGAGCTCGGCGTCCGGCACGAGGTCGGGCAGCAGCGCGCTGAAGGCCGGAGCAGCTGCACCCGAGGCGGCGCCGAGCGGCACCACCAGCGCGACCAGGGCCCACAGCGGCGGCTCGCCGGCAACCAGCAGACCGGCCAGCAGGCCGACCACCGCCAGCCGCACCACGTCGCACACCACGAGGATGAGTCGCCGGCTCATCCGGTCGGCGAGCAGACCGCCGAGCAGCCCGAATGCGACGCGGGGCACCAGGTTGGCGACGGCCATCGCGGCCAAGGCAGCGCCCGTGCCCGCGACCTGCAGCACCGCCACCGCGATCGCGATGCCGTAGATGCCGTCGCCGACCAGAGACACCGTCGAACCGGCGACCAGCAGCCGCACGTCCCTCCGACGCAGCGGGCCCCGCAACCCGCTCACGACGTCGTCCCGGGAGCCGGCGTCGGCACGGCGACGAAGGACACCGAGAACCGCGCCTGCCCATCGGCGGTGCCGTCATCGGCGAGGTCGCGGTAGCGGGCGAGCACGGCCTCGACCTCCGCGGCGAGCCGATCGTGCTGCTCGGCGCTGAGCATGAGGCGACTGAGGGTGAACGTGCCGATGTCGCGCCAGACGTCGGACAGTCCCGACGAGGTGAGGTACCCGTCCTGGTCGAGACGAGTCCCGGCGAGCAGGTGGGAGAGGACCACACCCTCGGTCGTCTCGACGGGGGGCCTGCCCGTGCCGCCGACGATCCGCATCGAGTCGTAGGTCGTCCGCCACGGCTTGTGCCGCCTGGTGGCGCCGGGCAACGGGTCGGGCTCGATGAACCCGTGCCTCGCCAGGACGGACAGGTGATAGCTCACGCTCGCCGTGGACTCCCCCGTGAGCTCGGCCAGCTCGGCCCCGGTGACCGGTCGGTGCTCGCGCACCAGGTCGAGCAGGCGCAGTCGCAGCGGGTGCGCCAGGGCGCGCAACGCCGTGGGGTCGGTGACGTCGAGGAAGCGCTCGGTCATGGCTGTCATGCTGGCATGCCAAGACTCCTTTGCCAATAGTTCTTGGCAAGACAGCTTCTCAGGCCCGGCACCGTTGACCTGACAGGCTGGGGGAGTGCGGGTCGTGGTCGTCGGTGCCGGCGTCGTCGGACTGACCTGTGCCGTCCGGCTCGCGGAGGCCGGCCACGAGGCCCATGTGCTGGCTCGGGACCTCCCGCCGGAGACGACCTCCGCCGTCGCCGCCGCGCTCTGGTACCCCTACCGGGCCCATCCCCCCGGCCAGGTGACCCGCTGGGCCGCTCGGACGTACGACGTGCTGACCGAGCTCGCCACTGCGCCAGGCTGCGGCGTCGCGCTGCG
The DNA here is from genome assembly GCA_038246575.1 of Actinomycetes bacterium. Lineage (GTDB taxonomy): Bacteria > Actinomycetota > Actinomycetes > JACCUZ01 > JACCUZ01 > JACCUZ01. Next base: position 19,432 of record JBBRVU010000011.1, read on the forward strand.
GCACGGCGTCGAGCTGCTCGGCCCGGACGCCCCGGCCGCGCCCTGGTGGCGTGACGCGGTCCCTGCGCTGGAGACGGTCACCGAGCCCAGACCGGGGTACGCCCGAGGTTGGCGGCTGCACCTGCCAGTGGCGGAGATGGACACCTATCTCGCGTACCTGGCCACCCGGTTGCGCGACGCCGGCGGGACCCTGACCCGGCAGTGGCTGGCCGAGCTCCCGAGCACGGGGATCGTGGTGAACGCGACCGGGCTCGCCGCCCGCGCCATGGCCGCGGACACGTCGGTGCACCCGGTGCGCGGCCAGGTCGTGCGACTGGCCCAGGTCGGCATCGAGGAGTGGTTGCTCGAGTCCAGCGATCCGACCCGCCCGCTCTACGTCGTACCCCGGGAGCACGATGTCGTCGTCGGGGGAACTGCCGAGGAGGGGCAGTGGGACACCGACCCCGACCCGGCGACCGCGCACCGGTTGCTCGCGCGGGCCGCGACACTCGTCCCCGCCCTCGCCGACGCCCGGGTCCTCAACCACCGGGTCGGCCTGCGGCCCGCCCGGGCGACCGTCCGGCTGGAGACCTGCCCGCATCCCGGCGGCGCGCCCGGCGGTGTCGTTCATTGCTACGGGCACGGCGGCGCCGGTGTCACCCTCTCCTGGGGCTGCGCCGACGACGTGCTGACCGAGGTCGAGCGGTTGGCCAGCAGGTAGCCCTCAGCCGTCACTTCAGGTACTCGCTGCATCGGGACCGAGGTCGGCGCGGTAGCGGATCAGCGACGGCACCAGCGCCGCCAGCAGCACGGCCAGCACCGCGGCCACCACGCCACCGCCGACCCACGACGCGGTCGCGCCGAACGCACCGGCCGTCACGCCGGCCCGCAGGTCACCCAGACGTGGCCCGCCGGCGACCACCACGATGAACACCCCCTGCAGGCGACCACGCATCTCATCGGGCGCGTAGGTCTGCAGGATCGTCTGCCGGTAGACCGCCGACACCAGGTCCGCCGCGCCACCCACGGCGAGCAGCACCACGACCAGCCAGAGCGACCCCGCGAACCCTGCCGCGGCGACGGCGACCCCCCAGATCACCACCGCGATGACGAGCGCAAGCCCCTGCCGACGGACCCGGCCGATCCAGCCGGACGCGAGGCCGGCCACCACCGAGCCGATCGCGATCGCGGCGAACAGCCACCCCGCGGCTCCCGGCCCGTCGAAGCGCGTCTCGGCGACCTCGGGGAAGAGCGCCCGAGGGAGGGCGAACACCATGGCGACGATGTCGATCGCGAACGACATCAGCAGCACCGGCCGCTTGGCGATGAACGCCAGCCCCGCCAGCACCGACTGCAGACCCGGCCTGGTGATCGCGCCCAGCGGTGGGATCGGCGGCAGCCGCAGGGCCGCGTAGAGCCCGACGGTGAAGAGCACGGCATCCAGCGCGTACGCCCAGGCGAAGCCGCCGCGCACGATGATCAGGCCGGCCAGCAACGGGCCCAAGACCATGCCGACGGTGCTGACGGTGAAGTTGAGGGTGTTGCCGGCCGGCACCAGCTCGCGCGGCAGGATCCGCGGCACGATCGCCCCCCTTGCGGGGGCGGACAACGCGAACCCGACCGACTGCACCGCCACCAGGCCGAGCAGCACCCAGCGGTTGTCCAACCCGAACACCGCCTGCAGCAGCAGTCCGCCGGTGACGGCCCACACCAGGCACGACGACGCGATCAGCAGTCGGCGGCGGTCGACGGCGTCCGAGACCGCCCCGCCGTACAGGCCGAAGACGACCAGCGGCACGAGTGCCGCCAGCCCGATCGCGCCGACCCAGAACGACTCGCGGGTGATGGCATACATCTGCACGGGGACGGCCACCGCGGTGAGCTGGAACCCGACGAGCGACACGCCCTGCCCGAGGAAGAGTCTGCGGAAGTCGGCGTGCCGCAACGGCCGCAGGTCCACGGCGACCGACCGCAGCAGCGACGGGCCCGAGCCGCCGACCGACACCGGGCCTCCTCACTTCCCGTGCGGCATGATCGACCCCATGACGCATGCAGGGGCGGCCGTCGTCGTGAGCGGCCTGCGCAAGAGCTACGGGGAGCGTACGGCCGTGGCCGGGATCGACCTCGAGGTCTCCCCCGGTGAGGTGTTCGCGCTGCTCGGCCCGAACGGTGCAGGCAAGACGACGACTGTCGAGATCCTCGAGGGCTACCGCCGCCGGGATGCCGGCGAGGTCGCCGTGCTCGGCCATGACCCGGGATCTCCGACCTCGGCCTGGCGGGCCCGGATCGGCATCGTGCTGCAGAACTCCACCGACCTGTCCGAGCTCACCGTCGCCGAGACGGTGCACCACTTCGCCGGCTACTACCCGGCTCCGCGCGACCCCGACGAGGTCATCGCCGCGGTCGGGCTGACCGACAGCGCCGGGTCGCGGACCCGCGCCCTGTCCGGCGGCCAGCGCCGCCGCCTCGACGTGGGGCTCGGCATCCTCGGCAACCCCGAGCTGCTCTTCCTCGACGAGCCCACCACCGGGTTCGATCCCGCTGCGCGTCGCCAGTTCTGGGACCTCATCGACTCTCTCGCCGGCGCGGGCACCACGATCCTGCTGACCACGCACTACCTCGACGAGGCAGAGCGGCTCGCCGACCGGCTGGCCGTCATCTCGGCAGGCGTCATCCTCGAGGTTGCCCGCCCGGCAGACCTCGGGGGCCGCGCCACTGCGTCGACGCGCGTCTCCTGGACCGACGAGGACGGCACGCCGCAGTCGCTGCAGACCCTCGAGCCCACGCGCACCGTCGCCGACCTGTCCTCCCGCTTCGACGGCGAGGTCCCGGGGCTTGCCGTCACGCGGCCCTCTCTCGAGGACACCTACCTGTCGATGATCGGCGGCCAGGCATGACCACCGCACCCACCGCCCGGTCCATGGCCCTGACCATCGGGCGCCGCCGGGTCGCCATCGAGCTGCGCCAGTTCCTCCGGGACAAGGAGGCGGCGTTCTTCACGATGATCCTGCCGGTGCTGCTGCTCGTCGTGTTCGGCTCGGCGTTCAACGAGGACATCGCTCCCGGTGTCACTTTCAGCCAGTACTTCCTGGCCGGCATGGTGGCCTCGGGCATCGTCTACACCTCGTTCCAGAACCTCGCGATCTCGATCCCCCAGGAACGCGACGACGGAACGCTCAAGCGGCTCCAGGGCACGCCGATGCCCAAGGCTGCCTACTTCGTCGGCAAGATCGGGATGGTCCTCTTCAGCTACGTCGTGCAGCTCGGCGTGCTGCTCGCGATCGGGGTCCTGCTGTTCGGGGTGAACCTGCCCACCCGCGTCTCTGCGTGGTGGACCCTCACCTGGGTCAGCCTGCTGGGCCTGGTCACCTGCACGCTGCTGGGCATCGCCTACTCCTCGGTCCCCCGCAGCGGCCGCGGCGCCGCGGCCCTGGTGTCCCCCGTCGTCCTGGTCCTGCAGTTCACCTCGGGCGTCTTCTTCCAGTGGAGCGAGCTGCCGAGCTGGATGCAGCAGCTGTCGGCGCTCTTCCCGCTGAAGTGGCTCGCGCAGGGCATGCGTTCGGTGTTCCTCCCCGACTCGTTGGTGAGCCAGGAGCTGACCAGCTCGTGGGAGCTCGGACGGACGGCGCTGGTGCTGGGGTTGTGGGCCCTGGCGGCCCTGGGCCTGGCGCTGCGGACCTTCCGCTGGCAGCGCCGCGACGAGACCTAGGCGGTCGAACCGACCGCGGGCAGCCCGTTCGCGGCCCGGATGACAGCCACGACGCGACCGATGATCTCGGTGATGGCGAAGTCCTTCGAGGTGAACACCTCGGCCACACCCTGCTCGCGCAGCCACCTGGCGTCGGCGTCGGGGATGATGCCGCCGACCACGACCGGGACGTCCTCGGCACCCCCCTCCCGGAGCAGCCGCAGGACCTCCGGCACCACCTCGCGGTGCGAGCCGGACAGCACCGAGAGCCCGACGCAGTGCACTCCCTCTTCGACCGCGGCCGACGCGATCTGTGCCGGCGTGAGCCGGATGCCCTGGTAGACGACCTCGAAGCCGGCATCCCGGGCCCGGACGGCGATCTGCTCCGCACCGTTGGAGTGGCCGTCGAGGCCCGGCTTGCCCACGAGCATCCGCAGCCGGGTGCCGAGCTCGTCGGAGGTACGCCGCACGTCGGCGCGGACCGCGTCGAGTGCCGGACCGGTCTCGCCGGCACCCACCGCGCCCGTGATGCCCGTCGGGGCACGGTAGGCACCGAACACCTCACGCAGGACAGCCGCCCACTCCCCCGTCGTGGCCCCGGCCCGGGCACAGCCGAGGGTCGCTGCCACGAGGTTGGTGTCGGTCTTCGCATCGTCGCGGAGCCTGGCCAGGGCACCTTCGACGGCGGCGCCGTCACGAGCCGCCCGCCAGGCCCGCACGGCCTCGATCGCCCGTGCCTCGACGCCGGGGTCGACGCTCAAGATGGCGGTGCCGAGGTCAGCGGTCAGCGGGCTCGGCTCCGTCTCGGTGAACCTGTTCACCCCGACCGCCACCTGCTCGCCGGACTCGACGGCCGCCCGGCGCCGCGAGTGCGAGGCGACTAGCGCCGACTTGAGGTAGCCGTTCTCGACGGCAGCGACAGCGCCGCCCATCTCCTCGATGCGGCTCATCTCCACCCGGGCCGACGCGTACAGCTCGTCGACCTTCGCTTCGACCACGTGCGAGCCGGCGAACAGGTCGTCGTACTCCAGCAGGTCGGACTCGAACGCGAGCACCTGCTGCAGCCGCAACGACCACTGCTGGTCCCACGCGCGCGGCAGCCCGAGTGCTTCGTTCCACGCAGGCAGCTGCACGGCGCGAGCCCGCGCGTCTTTGGACAACGTCACCGCGAGCATCTCGAGCACGATGCGCCCGACGTTGTTCTCCGGCTGCGCCTCGGTCAGGCCCAGCGAGTTCACTTGCACGCCGTAGCGCAGGCGCCGTGCCTTCTCGTCGGTGACGCCGTACCGCTCGGCGGTCAGCTCGTCCCACAGCCGGACCATCGCCCGCATCTTGCACATCTCCTCGACGAAGCGGACACCCGCGTTGACGAAGAAGGAGATGCGCGCGACGACGTCGGGAAACCGCCCGGGAGGCACCTGACCTGAGTCGCGAACGGCGTCGAGGACAGCGACCGCTGTCGACATGGCGAACGCCAGCTCCTGCACCGGGGTCGCGCCGGCCTCCTGCAGGTGATAGCTGCAGATGTTGATGGGGTTCCACCGCGGGACGTGCGCCACCGTGTGCGCGATGAGGTCCGTCGTCAGTCGCAGCGACGCCGCCGGCGGAAACGCGTAGGTCCCCCGCGACAGGTACTCCTTGATGATGTCGTTCTGCGTCGTTCCCTCGAGCCGCGCAAGGTCCTCGCCCTGCTCCTCCGCGACGGTGACGTAGAGGGCAAGCAGCCACATCGCGGTCGCGTTGATGGTCATCGACGTGTTCATCTCGCCGAGCGGGATCGCCTCGAAGAGGGCTCGCATGTCGCCGACGTGCGAGATCGGGACTCCCACCTTGCCGACCTCGCCGCGGGCGAGCTCGTCGTCGGGGTCGTAGCCCGTCTGGGTCGGCAGGTCGAACGCGACCGAGAGCCCGGTCTGGCCCTTGGCCAGGTTGCGGCGAGACAGCTCGTTGGACTCTGCCGCCGAGGAGTGGCCGGCGTAGGTCCGCATGACCCAGGGGCGGTCCCGCTCGGGTCGGTCCATGCCGGGATGGTACTGGCCGGTAACTTTGCGCGCCTAGGCGGGGATTGCGTCCTCGATCGTGAGCAGCCGGTGCAGCCGCGTAGCGCGCAGGATGCGCAGCACGTGGGGGTCGATGTCGCGCAGGACGACGCGTCGACCGGCGCGCTTGGCCCGGCGGTCGGCGCCGACCAGCATGCCGAGCCCGGTGGCGTCGATGAGCTCGACACCGGAGACGTCGACGACCAGGTCACCGTCGCCGGCGTCGATCGCAGCGTGCAGGGCGTCGCGCGCATCGGTGACCGCATGCACATCGAGCCAGCCGCGCAGCGCGATCTCGTGCCCGGAGGCAATGCTGACGACCATCGGATCAACCCCCTTCACATCACCTGAGACGCATGAGAGGCCCCGGAGGTTGCGCCCCCCACGCACATGACGACCCAGGCGTTGCGCCGCTGGCGCGACCACCGTGCTCTCGGGTCCCGAACGTAGTCGCGGGAGATGACGATCCGGTGACGCCACGCTGTGAATGCTGTGACTTGTGTGACTGGAGAGCCGACGGCTGCCGGCGGCCGAGCCGCGGTCTCAGCCCTCGTAGGAGTAGAAGCCCCGGCCGCTCTTGCGCCCCAGGTCCCCCGCCGCGACCATCCGGGACAGGGTCTCGGGCGGGAAGAACTTCTCGTCCGCGGTGTCGCCGTAGATGTTCAGCGCCGCGTTGCGCAGGATGTCGACCCCGGTCAGGTCCGTGGTCGCGAGCGGACCCATCGCGTGACCGAACCCGAGTCGGCACGCGGTGTCGATGTCCTCGGCGCTGGCCACACCGTTCTCGACCAGCCGCACGGCCTCCATCGCCAGCGCACAGATCAGCCGGGTCGTGACGAAGCCCGCGACGTCGCGGTTGACCACGACGCAGGTCTTGCCGACCGACTCCGCGAACTCCCGCGCCCGGGCCAGCGTGTCGTCGGTGGTCCTGATCCCGCGGACCAGCTCGCACAGCGCCATCATCGGCACCGGCGAGAAGAAGTGGGTGCCCACCACCGCCTCGGGACGTTCCGTCACCGCCGCAATCTGGGTGATCGGGATGGCGCTGGTGTTCGTGGCGAGCACGGTTCCCTCACCACAGCGCCGGTCCAGGTCGCGGAAGATCGCCTGCTTGACCTCGAGCGCCTCGAACGCCGCCTCGACGACGATGCCGGCGTCGGCCACGGCGTCGAGGTCGGTCGAGGTCTCGATGAGCCCGAGCGCCTCGTCCGCGGCAGCCTGCTCGAGGCTTCCCTTGCCGACGAACCGGGCCAGCGACTTCTCGATGCCGGAGCGGCCGCGGGCCAGTGCCTCGTCGGTCAGGTCCCGCAGGACCACGGGGTGGCCGGCGACGGCCGCGACCTGCGCGATGCCCGCACCCATCAACCCGGCACCGACGACTGCGATCTTCGTGGACATGCCGCGGAGCCTACCGACCGTGCCGACGGGGCAAGATGGACCGGTGTCCGACTGGAAGAGCCTGCTGATCTCGGTGATCGTGGTCGGCGTGCTCGCGCTGATCCTGCGCTGGGCGTACGGCGGTCGGAAGCGATCGCTCGTCGAGCGCCGGGCGCAGGTCGGGCAGGAGGGCGAGTACGGCCTGATGGTCGCGATCGCCTCGCCCGGGACCTTCATCGACGGCGAAGTGTCCCGTCAACGCCTGGGCGCCGCCGGGATCAAGGCCTCACTCGTCTCCACGGCCCAGGGGCCACGACTGATGGTGTTCGCCGACGACGAGGCTCGCGCCCGGGGCGTCCTGGCCCGCCCGTCCGGCCCTCCGCGCTGACTCCGACGACGTCCGCCTCCGAATCGCCATGATCAGAGCAGCTGGGCGCCGGAACATGGCACCAGCACACTCCGATCCCGGGATTCTGAGCACCGACGACCGCCACGAACCTGCACCACGGCCCGCCGGGAACCCACTCCGCGGCCGGCCGGGAATCGAGGTGGCCGCCTAGTCGAAGAGGTCCGAGACCGGGTCCGGTTCCCGGGTGACGTCCGCCCCGAGGGCGCGCAGCTGGGCGTCGAAGCCGGGGTAGCCGCGGTCGACGTGCCCGATGTCGCTGACGTACGTCACGCCCTCGGCGACCAGGCCGGCCAGCGTCAGGGCGGCACCAGCCCTGATGTCGCTGGCCCGCACCGGCGCCCCGGACAGCACGGGAACGCCGCGTACCACCGCGTGGTGACCATCGGTGCGCACGTGGGCGCCGAGCCGGGCCAGCTCGCTGGCGAAGACGAAGCGCCCCTCGAAGATGTTCTCGGTGATCATCGCCGCACCGTCGGCGATCGAGTCCAGGGCCATCACGAGCGGCTGCAGGTCGGTGGCCAGCCCGGGGTACGGCAGGGTCACCGCGTCCACGGCCAGCGGCCGCCGGTCCATCACGACCCGGAAGCCGTCGTCGAGGAGATCGACCTGCGCGCCGGCGGTCGCAAGCTTGTCCAGCGCGATGTCCAAGTGGTCATGGCGCGCGCCCAGCACTGTCACGTCGCCACGAGTCATGGCCGCACCGAAGGCCCACGTACCTGCGACGATCCGGTCGGGCACGATCGCGTGGTCGGTGCCGTGGAGCACGTCGACGCCCTCGACGGTGATCGTCGACGTACCCAGCCCGTCGATGGAGGCGCCCATCTGCGCCAGCATCTGGCACAGGTCGACCAGCTCCGGCTCCCGCGCCGCGTTGTCGATGACCGTCGTGCCCTTCGCGAGCACCGCAGCCATCAGGATGTTCTCCGTCGCCCCGACGCTGGGGAAGTCCAGCCACACCGTCGCGCCCGTCAGGCCGTGCGCCGCCTCTCCCACGATGTAGCCGTGCTCGTTGTCGAACTCCGCACCGAGCTTCGTCAGCCCGGCCAGGTGCAGGTCCAGCGGCCGGCTGCCGATCGCATCGCCCCCCGGCATCGCGACCTCGGCCCGGCCGCACCGCGCCATCAGCGGGCCGAGCACGCAGATCGAGGCTCGGATCCTGCTGACCAGGTCGTAGTCGGCCTGGTGCCCCAGCGTCGCGGGCACGTCGATCGACACCTGAGAGCGCTCGGGGTCGTAGTCGACGTTGCAGCCCAGCCGGCGCAGCAGCTCGCTCATGATCTCGACGTCGAGGATGTGCGGGACCTCGGTCAAGGTCGTGCGTCCCTCCGCCAGCAGCGCGGCGGCCATCACCTTGAGCACGCTGTTCTTCGCGCCGGTCACCCGGACCTCGCCGACGAGCCGGGCGCCACCGACGACGCGGAACCTGTCCATGGGGCGGCATCGTAGGCTCGTGCTCATGGTGAACCTGACCCGCATCTACACCCGCACCGGCGACGACGGGTCCACGGGCTACGGCGGGCGGGGCCGGATCAGCAAGAACGACACGAGGCTCACGGCGTACGCCGACTGTGACGAGGCCGGCGCCTTCCTCGGGGTCGCCCTTGGTGCAGACGGCCTCGACGAGGACGTGGCCGCCGTGCTGACCCGCGTCCAGAACGACCTCTTCGACGTCGGTGCCGACCTGTGCACGCCGATCGAGCCCGACCCGAAGTACCCCCCGCTGCGTGTCGTGCAGGAGCAGATCGACGCCCTCGAGCGCGAGATCGACCGGTTCAACGCCGACCTGCCCGAGCTGCGCTCGTTCGTGCTGGCCGGCGGGACCCCCGCCGCAACGCATCTGCACGTCGCCCGCACCGTCGTGCGCCGGGCCGAGCGGGCCACCTGGCTGGCGCTCGACGAGCACCCGGACACGGTCAACCCGCTGACCGCGAAGTACCTCAACCGGCTCTCGGACCTGCTGTTCGTGCTCGCCCGCTACGTCAACTCCGAGGCCGGCGACGTGCTCTGGGTCCCGGGTGCCAACCGCTGACCGCCAACCCCTGACCGCCAACCCCTGAGCGTCAGCCGCTGGAAGCAGCGCGCGCCATCACGGCGATGACGTCGTAGATGACCGTGGCAGCGGCCAACGCGGTGATCTCGGCGTGGTCGTAGGGCGGGCTGACCTCGACCACGTCGGCGGCGACCAGCTGTTCGCCCGGCATCGCTCGCAGCAGCGCCAGCAGCTCGCGTGAGGTGAACCCACCGATCTCGGGGGTGCCGGTCCCCGGCGCGAACGCTGGGTCGAGCACGTCGATGTCGACCGAGAGGTAGACCGGCGCGTCGCCCGCCCGCTCGCGCACCCGGCCCACGACCTCCTCGACACCGAGCCGGTCGAAGTCGGCGGCCCGGACCGTGGAGAAGCCGAACCGCGCGTCGTCGACAAGGTCGTCCGCGTCGTAGAGCGGCCCTCTGATGCCCAGGTGGGTGGACGCGTCCGGGAGCAGCAGGCCCTCCTCCGCCGCCCGCCGGAAGACGGTCCCGTGCGTCCGGTCGGCGCCGAAGTAGGAGTCCCAGGTGTCCAGGTGGGCGTCCAGGTGCACGACGGCGACCGGTCCATGCACCCGGGTGACGGCGCGCAGGGCAGCGAGGGCGATCGTGTGGTCGCCCCCGATGGTGACCAGCCGGCGCCGGTCACTGACCAGGTCGGACGCGTGGTCGGCGATCTGGGTCAGGGCCTCGTCGATGTGGAACGGGTTGCACGGCACGTCTCCGGCGTCCACGGCCTGCAGCACCCGGAACGGCGCCACCGCCACGTCCGGGTGGTACGCAGGGCGCAGGTGACGCGACGCCTGCCGCACCGCCGCCGGGCCGAACCGCGCACCGGGCCGGTAGGAGACCCCGCCGTCGAACGGCGCCCCGAGCACGGCAACGTCGAAGTCCGAGACCTCGTCGATGCGCGGCAGCCGGGCATACGTCGCGGCGCCGGCGAACCGGGGCACCTTCGTCGCGTCGACCGGGCCGACGATCTCGCTGGGGTCGATCGTGAGCTCCTCAGTCGGGCAGGACAGGCTGCGGGAAGACTCGCGGCTCCAGCGCCAGGGTGCGCACGTGCGAGGCCAGGTCGGCGGCCGTGGTGACCCACAGGTCGGGCAGGCCCGTCATGTCATCCACCAGCCGGTCCAGCGCCTTCATCCGGGCGGGGCGCCCGGACAGGAAGGGGTGGTTGGTCAACGTGAAGCAGGACCCCTCCTCGTGGATGGCAGCAAGGTCAGCCCGCCACATCGACAGTGCCTTCTCCGGGTCCTCGATCAGCCCGGAGCCGAACAGGTCCGGCACGTAGGCGTACTGCTCCCAGTCATCCAGCGCCCAGTGCACCGGGATCTCGACGAGCGAGCGCGCGTCGGACCCGGCGTGCTCAGCCAGCTCATAGGGCAGCTCCCCGTCCATCAGGCTCGAGTCGTAGGCGAAGCCGCGGTCCAGCAGCAGCCCTGCCGTCGCGTAGGTCGTCTCCCACATCGGGGCGCGGTAGCCGAGCGGCCGCTGACCCGTCACCTTCTCCAGCGCCGCCAGGCCCCGGTCGAGCATGTCGGCCTCCTGCGCCGGCGTCATGCCGGTGACAGCCTCATGCAGGTAGCCGTGGTGGGCGATCTCGTGCCCCTCGTCGCGCACCCGGCGCAACAGGTCGGGATAGCGCTCGGCGGTGTAGCCCGGGCAGAAGAAGGTGGCCCGGACCTGCCGGCGAGCGAGCAGGGCGAGGATGCGCGGCATCCCCGTCAGCGGCCCGTACGCCTGGTGTGACATCGCCGACAGCCGGTTCGCACTCGCCGGGGACACGGTCAGCGCGACGGACTCGGCGTCCATGTCGAAGCTGAGCACGGCGGCGGCCCGGTGACCGTCGGGCCACGAGACGGGGTCCGCCACCCGGGTGACGTCGTGGGACTCCGGCATCAGTCGCCTCTCCTGAGTGACGCCGCACGCCAGGTCGCCGCGTGCGCGTCGGCAACACGTACGAGGTCGATGTCATGCGCATCGCCCTGCCAGGTCAGCCGAGCAGGGGAGGGATCCCGCTCGGCCACCACCTCACCGCGTGAGACCACCCATTGCGGGCCCACCTGGCGGCGCACCGCATCCAGCCGCGTCGAGGCGGGCAGCACGACGAAGCTCGCTGGGCGACCCACCGCGATGCCGTAGTCGTCGCCGAGCCCGAGCACCCGCGCACCTCGCGAGGACACCATCTCGAAGGTCTCGGCGATCTCGTCCTGCCCGGTCAGCTGTGCCGCCACGACGCCCGTGTGCGCGACCAGCATGGGGTTGCCCGCACCGAGGGGGAACCACGGGTCCATCACGTCGTCGCTGCCGAACGCCACGTTGACCCCCGCGGCGAGCAGCTCCTTGACCCGGGTGAGCCCGCGCCGCTTGGGGTAGTCGTCGAAGCGCCCCTGCAGACCGAGGTTCACCATCGGGTTGCAGACGACGTTGATGCCCGCGCGGGTGAGCAACCGCTGCAGCTTGAACGCGTACGCGCCGTTGTAGCTGCCCATCGCGGTCACGTGGCTCGCGGTCACCCGCTCCCGTAGTCCGGTGCGCATCGCCAGCGTGGCCAGCACCTCGACGAAGCGCGACTGCTCGTCGTCGATCTCGTCGCAGTGTGCGTCGACGGACCTCCCGTACTTCTCGGCCAGCGCGACCGCGATCTCCAGGGACCGGACACCGTCCTCACGGGTGTCCTCGAAGTGCGGGATCGCCCCCACCACGTCCGCACCGCGCCGCAGCGACTCCTCCATGAGCTCGGCGCCGCCCGGGAACGAGACGATCCCTTCCTGGGGAAACGCCACGACCTGCAGAGTGACCACGTCGCGGACCCGGTCCCGCAGCTCGACCAGGGCGTCGAGCGCGGTGAGCGCAGGGTCGGTGACGTCGCAGTGGCTGCGGACGAACAGCACGCCCTGGGCGGCCTGCCAGCGCAGCACCTCCTCGGCCCGGGCCAGCACGTCCTCGCGGGTCACGGTCTGCTTGCGCTCGGACCAGACCGCGATCCCCTCCCACAGCGTGCCGGACGTGTTCCAGCGCGGCTCGCCTGCCGTCAGCGTGGTGTCGAGGTGGATGTGCGGCTCGACGAACGGCGGGCAGACGAGGGCACCAGCAGCGTCGATGACGATCTGCGACGCATCGCTGTCGGCGGCGCCGGTGGAATGCGGCTCGACCGCCGCGATCCGCCCGCCGTCGACGCGGACGTCCACCAGCTCACCGTCATCGGCCAGCCGGCCACGTTGGAGCAGCAGCTGCATCAGGTGCCGGTGCGTCCTGCGGGGACGGATGCGCGATCCGGGGACGCCGGTGTGCCCCGGCGGCTCACGGCAAGGGCGGCATAGACCCCGCCGGCTACCAGCGATCCGGCCAACCACGAGAGGTCGATGTTCCCGAGCGCCTTGGCCCCCGGCCCCTGCAGAGCGGTCGGGATCCCGTACTCGAAGAACCAGGTCGCGACCATGCCGACGAGGAAGGCGATCATGGCGTCCCACCGCACGTCACCCAGCCGCGAGCGGCCGGGAGGGTCGTAGAGCGCAGCGACGTCCACCTTCGCCCGGGACACCCAGTAGAAGTGCACGAGCATGATCGCTCCCCACGGCGCCACCCAGGTGACCATGCTGGCGAGCCAGCCGTCCAACGCGGCAGCGAAGTCGTCCTGGTAGACCAGCCAGACCGTGAAGACGGTCGCGAGCACTCCGACGACATAGGCGACGACCTTGCGGTCCACCTTGATGTCGAGGGTCAACGCACAGACCGAGGCGCTGTAGATGTTGAGGATGTTGGTCGCGATCGGGCCGTGGAGCACCAGCAGCAGCACGGGGATCGCGAGCGCGCCGAAGTTGTTGACGATCAGCTGCCCGGGGTCGACGTCCTGGGTGACGGTCGCGAGGGTGGCACCCAGCACGCCCAACCAGATCACCGGGATGAACTGACCCAGCGCGCTGGCCGCGAACAGCTTGATCGACGGCATCGACCGCGGCACGAAGCGCGAGTAGTCCGACGCGTAGGCAAACCACGAGATGCCCCAGCCGATGCCGATCGCGGTCATGATCGTGCTCATCGCACTGATCCGTTCGGTGCCGGCCAGCCCTGCTCCGGAGTAGCCCCAGTCGATGTTGGTCTGGGTCCAGGCAACCACCGTCATGAAGGCGAGGACCACGAGTGTGACGGGGACCGTCCAGCGCTCGAATGTCGCGATCGCGCGGAAGCCGTACGCCGCGATGAGCACCTGCAGCGTCATGATGACGAGGACCGTCACGATCTTGAGACCCCGACCGCCGTCGATCCCGATCTTCGCGAACAGGCTGGTGACCAGGTCCAGCACGATCCAGGTGTTGATCGCGCACCACCCGGTCGCGATGAAGAACTGGATCGCGGTCGGCAGGTAGGCACCGCGGCGGCCGAAGGCGCTGCGGCTGAGCACCATCTGGCTCACGCCGGTGCGCTGCCCCATCAGGACGAAGAAGCCGAAGGCCGCCATCCCGATCAGGTTGCCGAGCACCAGAACGATGATCACGTCGACGAGCGACAGACCGAGCACGATGCCCAGCGCGCCCAGCACCCAGTTGATGGGGGCGATGTTGGCGCCGGCCCAGATCCAGAACTGGTGCGCTGCGGTGGAGGACCGAGCGCCATCGGGCACGGGTTCGAGCGCGTGCTCGCCCGCCCAGTGTTCGCTCGACTGGTCTGCGTGCGAGGTGGTCGTGGCCACGAGGTCTCCTCAGGTCAGCGCCGGGCGTTGCTGGAGCGGTTGGCAGCCTGCCTCTTGCCGCACGAAGGCGCAACGGTCACACTGACCGCAATCTGGCCTGCAGAGATGGACATCCTGTCCGGTCTGAGTTGTCGAGTCGGGAGGAGTCGGATGGCCCTGACCCTGGCGACCGTCCTGTCGCTGCCCGCCCTCGCGCACTCGATGCCCCAGCTGCTGGCCGGCCACCCGGCCCGGCGGACGGTGCGCTGGGTGCACAGCAGCGACATCTACGACATTGCCGCGCTGCTGCGCGGCGGCGAGCTGTTGCTCACCACCGGACTCGGCCTGGCCGGGAGATCCCCCGAGGAGCGCCGTGCCTACGTCCGGGCGCTCGCGCACAAGGAGGTCGCCGGGTTGGCGCTGGAGTTCAGCGAGACGTTCGCGGCGGTCCCGCCGGAGATGGTGGAGGAGGCGACGCTCGTCGACCTTCCGCTGATCGCACTGCGCGAGGTGTATCCCTTCGTCGAGGTGACCGAGCAGGTGAACGCGGCTCTGCTGGACGCCTCGATCGTGCGGCTCCGGCATGCCGACGAGGTGGGCCGGGCGCTGTCGCTGGTCCTGGCCGAGCGCGGTGGGCTCGACAGCCTGGCCGCCACGCTGGCCGAGCTGCTCGACCGCGCCGTGGTGCTCACCGATCCCGGCGGTGCCGTGCTCGCGGCGGTCGCCGAGGATGCCGGCGCGGTTGCCGCGAACCCGTCGGCCGGATCGCCGGTGATGGCCGACGGGATCCTGCTCGGGGTGCTCTCTCTCGGCGACGGGCCGCGTGACGACGAGCTGGTCGAGGCCGCCATGGACCGAGCCCCGGAGATCTTCGCTCTCGAGATGCTGCGCGGGCGCCAGCAGCCCCTGCTGGTGGCCCGCGAGCGTCGACGCCTCTTCGAGCGGATGCTCTCGGGCGAGCCCGACGACCCCCAGGCGCTACAGGCCCATGCCGTCGCGGTGCGCATCCGGCCCGACTCGCGGTGGGCGGGGCTCGCTCTCGGCCCGGCGGACCGCGACCTGGCGGCCGCCGTGACGCAGGACGCCGCCAGGGACGCCGGGGTGCCGGTCCTCGCCGCCGAGATGGCCGGGACGACGTACGGGCTCGTGGCCCTGTCCCCCACCGACGGCCGGGCGCAGCTCACCGCCTTCGCCAACGTGCTCGGGACCATGCGCGGGCCGTTGGCCGCGCTCGGGCCGGTCGTTGCGCCGGCCGAGGCGGGTCGCAGCCTGCGATCGGCCCGACAGTCGCTTCTCGTGGCCGGAACGAGACCCTCGGGAGGCCGGGTCCTCTTCGCCCACGACCTGGCCGTCGAACGGGTGCTGGCCGCGGTCGCGGACCGCAGCCAGCTGCGCGACCTCGTCGACGAACAGCTGGGCGCCCTGCTGCGCGCCCGGCGCTCGTCGACCCTGCTCGACACCCTCGAGATGTTTCTCGGCACTGGGTGCAACAAGGCCGCGACCGGCCGGGCGCTGCACCTGCGCCGCCAGTCGGTGCACCAGCGGCTGGCCCGGATCTCCGTGCTGCTCGGCGACGACGTCGACGACCCACGTCGGCAGACCGCGCTGCGGCTGGCGATCGCTGCCGAACGACTGCTGCGTGCGGGGCCCGGCTAGGCGCTCTGCACGCCAGGTGGAGCAGACTCGACCCACGAGAGGAACCCCGTCAGCGACTCCGGGCTCATGCCCAGCTCGACCGGCCGGTCCCCGTCCCGACAGCTCACGACCACCGCGCCCGAGAGCAGCGCGAACACCTCGACGCCCGTAGGGGCCCGGTTGTCGAACACCTGCAGTCGCCGACGGACCATCGAGTGTCGCGGGCGCATCGAGTAGCTGAAGACGCGGTACCACTCGAGCGAGTCGCCTGCGTAGCAGGCGATCCCGAGCGCCCAGCCCTTGCCGTGGGCCGATGAGGACAGCCGCAGGCTGCAGTCGAAGGACCCGCCGCGACGGGCGAGGACCCGGCGTCGGAGGACCAACAGCCCGACCGCCACAAGAGCGAGGCCCGCCACGACGGCAAACCCGTCGATGACCTCGATCAGCATGGTGGCGCGCCTTGTGGTGCTGGTTCCGGCGCGGCCACCATCTCCTGCTAGAAGGCCATGCCGTGCGCGCGGATCCTGGCCTCGGCCCGGCGCTGCTGGTGGATCGCGTCCTCGTCGTCGGAGCCGCTGGCCTGCTCCAGGTCGCGCTGCGCCTCGGCGAGGTCGATGTCCTGGGCCAGGTCGGCCTCCTCGGCGAGGATGCCCACCCGGTTGTCGGCCACTGACAAGAACCCTCCGTGGACGACGGCGACGACCGGGTCGCCGGACTGCTGGCGGACCATCACGGCGCCGTCCACGAGTGTCCCGAGCAGGGGGGCGTGGTGCGGCAGGATGCCGACCTCGCCGTCTGCAGTCCGGGCGATGATCATGCTCGCCTGGCCGGTCCACACCGTGCGGTCCGCCGCGACCAGCTCGACCTCGAGCAGGTCGTCGTCAGCCATTCTTCTCCAGCTCCTTGGCCCTGGCCTCGACGTCCTCGAGACCACCGCACATGAAGAAGGCCTGCTCGGGGATGTGGTCGTACTCGCCCTCGGCGAGCTTCTTGAACGCATCGATCGTCTCGTCGATCGGCACGAAGGACCCGTCCAGGCCGGTGAACGCCTTGGCCACGAACGTGTTCTGCGACAGGAACCGCTGGATGCGCCGGGCCCGCTGGACGAGGATCTTGTCCTCCTCCGATAGCTCGTCGATGCCGAGGATCGCGATGATGTCCTGGAGGTCCTTGTAGCGCTGCAGGATCTCCTTGGTGCGGGCCGCCACCCGGTAGTGGTCCTCGGAGATGTAGCGCGGGTCGAGGATCCGGGAGGTGGAGTCCAGCGGGTCCACGGCCGGGTAGATGCCCAGCTCCGAGATCGGCCGCGAGAGCACCGTTGTCGCGTCGAGGTGCGCGAACGTCGTGTGCGGCGCCGGGTCGGTGATGTCGTCAGCCGGGACGTAGATCGCCTGCATCGAGGTGATCGAGTGGCCACGGGTCGAGGTGATGCGCTCCTGCAGCAGCCCCATCTCGTCGGCCAGCGTCGGCTGGTAGCCGACGGCCGACGGCATCCGGCCGAGCAGCGTCGACACCTCGGAGCCCGCCTGGGTGAAGCGGAAGATGTTGTCGATGAACAGCAGCACGTCCTGCTTCTGCACGTCGCGGAAGTACTCCGCCATCGTCAGCGCAGCGAGCGCGACGCGCAGCCGGGTGCCCGGCGGCTCGTCCATCTGGCCGAAGACGAGAGCCGTCTTGTCGATGACGCCGGTCTCGGTCATCTCGGTGATGAGGTCGTTGCCCTCACGGGTGCGCTCCCCGACACCCGCGAACACCGACACACCACCGAAGTTCTCGGCGACACGGTAGATCATCTCCTGGATGAGCACGGTCTTGCCCACCCCGGCTCCGCCGAAGAGGCCGATCTTTCCGCCGAGCACGTACGGCGTGAGCAGGTCGATGACCTTGATGCCGGTCTCGAACATCTCGGTCTTGGACTCGAGCTCGTCGAAGGCCGGGGGCTTACGGTGGATCTCCCACCGCTCCTTGATGTCGAGCGTGGACTCCTCGACGTCCAGCGGCTTGCCCAGGGTGTTGAACACGTGCCCCTTGGTGACGTCGCCGACGGGCACCGTGATCGGGCTGCCGGTGTCGGTGACCTCGGCGCCGCGGACCAGTCCGTCGGTGGGCTCCATCGAGATGGCGCGCACCAGGCTGTCGCCTAGGTGCATGGCGACCTCGAGGGTGAGCATCTTCTCCTCACCCGACAGCGTCACATCCACCGTGAGCGCGTTGTAGATCTCGGGCATCGTGTCGACGCTGAACTCCACGTCGACGACCGGCCCGATGACCCGGGCGACCCGTCCGGTGCCCGCGGCACCCGTGGTGGCGTCGGTGTTCTCGGCTACTGCAGTCATCTCTCACTCACTCCCGGCGTTGGCGCTGGCGAGCGCGTCCGCGCCACCGACGATCTCGCTGATCTCTTGGGTGATCTCGGCCTGGCGGGCCGCGTTGGCCTTGCGCGTGTAGGTCTTGATGAGCTCGGTCGCGTTGTCGGTCGCCGACTTCATCGCGCGACGCCGCGCAGCCAGCTCCGAGGCCGCCGACTGGAGCAGGGCGTTGTAGACCCGGCTCTCGACGTAGCGGGGCAACAGGGCGTCGAGCACCGCCTCGGCGGACGGCTCGAACTCGTAGAGCGGGAACGAGCCGCCCTCGGGCTCCTCCTCGGTCTCCTCGACCTCGAGGGGGAGCAGTCGTCGGGTGACCGTCTTCTGCGTCACCATCGACACGAACTGGGTGTAGACGATGTGGATCTCGTCGACCCCGCCCTCGTGGTTGGAGGTGAGGAACGCCTCGATGACCGCGTCCGCCACCTCCTTCGCGTTGCGGTAGGTCGGGCTCTCCGAGAAGCCGGTCCACTCCCCCGCCATCTCGCGGCCGCGGAAGCGGTAGAAACCCACGCCCTTGCGCCCCACGACGAACGGCACGACCTCCTTGCCCTGGTCGCGCAGCAGGCCGGAGAGCCGCTCCCCCTCCTTGATGGCATTGGAGGAGTAGGCCCCGGCAAGTCCTCGGTCGCTCGTGAGCAGCAGCAGGGCGGCGCGGGCCGGGCCATCGTGGCCCTCCTGCTCCGACGCCGGCGCCGAGCCGGTCAGCGGGTGGTCGACATCGCCGAAGCTCGCCACGGCCGAGACCGCCCGGGTGATCGCCTCGGCGTAGGGCGTGGACTGCGAGACACGTTGCTGCGCCTTGACGATCCGCGATGCGGCGATCAGCTCCATCGCCTTGGTGATCTTCTTGGTCGCGTTCACCGACCTGATCCGCCGGCGGTAGACCCGTAGCTGGGCACCCATGGGCTAGCTCTTCTTCGCCGGCTTGCGGACGTGCTTCTTGATGGTCTCCTGCTCGACCTCGGCCTCGTCCATGGAGCCGACCGGCTCGTCGTTGACCAGCAGCTCGCCCGACGAGGTCTCGAAGCCCTTCTTGAACGCCTCGATCGCGTCCTCGAGGGACGACACGGTGTCGTCGCCGAGCTCCTTGCTCTCCCGGAGGCCGTCCACCAGCCCCTTCTGCTCGCGGTGCAGGTAGTCGAGGAACTCGGACTCGAACCGGCGGATGTCCTCGACCGGCACGTCGTCGAGCTTGCCGGTCGTGCCGGCCCAGATCGAGATGATCTCGTGCTCGACCGGGAACGGGGAGTACTGACCCTGCTTGAGCAGCTCGACCAGGCGCGAGCCTCGCGCCAGCTGCGACTTCGACGCGGCGTCGAGGTCCGAGCCGAAGGCGGCGAACGCCTCGAGCTCGCGGTACTGGGCGAGGTCGAGGCGCAGCCGCCCGGCGACCTTGCGCAGGGCCTTGACCTGTGCCGAGCCGCCGACCCGGGACACCGAGACACCGACGTTGATGGCCGGCCGTACGCCCGAGTTGAACAGGTCGGTCTCCAGGAAGCACTGCCCGTCGGTGATCGAGATGCAGTTGGTCGGGATGAACGCCGACACGTCGTTGCCCTTGGTCTCGATGATCGGCAGGCCGGTCATCGAGCCGCCGCCGAGCTCGTCGGACAGCTTGGCGCAGCGCTCGAGCAGCCGCGAGTGCAGGTAGAAGACGTCACCCGGGTAGGCCTCACGGCCCGGCGGGCGGCGCAGCAGCAGCGAGACGGCACGGTAGGCGTCGGCCTGCTTGGACAGGTCGTCGAAGACGATGAGCACGTGCTGGCCCTGGTACATCCAGTGCTGGCCGATGGCCGAGCCGGTGTAGGGCGCGAGGTACTTGAAGCCGGCCGGGTCCGACGCTGGGGCGGCGATGATGGTGGTGTACTCCATCGCGCCGTTCTCCTCCAGCGCCTGGCGCACGCTGGCGATCGTCGAGCCCTTCTGGCCGACCGCGACGTAGATGCACTTCACTTGGCGCTTGACGTCGCCGGACTCCCAGTTGGCCTTCTGGTTGATGATCGTGTCCAGGCAGACGGCGGTCTTGCCGGTCTGCCGGTCACCGATGATCAGCTGGCGCTGGCCACGGCCGATCGCCGTCATCGCGTCGATCGCCTTGATGCCGGTCTGCAGCGGCTCCTTCACGCTCTGGCGCTCTACCACCGAGGCAGCCTGCACCTCGAGCGCGCGGCGCTCGGTCGACTCGATCTCGCCCTTGCCGTCCAGGGGGTTGCCCAGCGGGTCGACCACGCGACCGAGGTAGCCGTCACCGACGGGCACGGAGAGGATCTCGCCAGTGCGCTTGACCGGCTGCCCCTCCTCGATGCCGCGGAACTCACCCAGCACGACGGCGCCGATCTCGCGCACGTCCAGGTTCAGGGCCAGGCCCAGCGTGCCGTCCTCGAACTCGAGCAGCTCGTTGGCCATCGTCGAGGGCAGGCCCTCGACGCGCGCGATGCCGTCACCGGCCTCGGTGACGTGCCCGACCTCTTCACGCCCGGCGGCGTCCGGCTCGTACGACGAGACGAAGGTCTCGAGTGCGTCCCGGATCTCCTCCGGCCGGATGGTCAGCTCGGCCATGTCGCGTTCCCTGCTCTCTGCTCGGGTGGTGCGTGCGCTGTCTTGGGTCTTGAGGGTCGTTCGTGTCGGTCTGCCGGCATCAGCCGACCAGGCGCCGTCGGGCGTCCGCGAGCCGGCTGAGGATGGACCCGTCGATGATCTCGTCCCCGATCTCGACGCTGATGCCGCCCACGAGGGACGGGTCGACCTCGACGTTGAGGTGCACGTCGTGGCCATAGATCCGGGCCAGCACGCTGGTCAGGCGAGCGCGCTGCTCCTCGGTCAACGGCACCGAAGCGGTCACCGTGGCGACGAGGCGGGCACGACGGTCGGCGGCCACCTGGCCGTACGTCGTCAGGACGCGGTCGAACGTGCGTCCGCGAGGGGCGACCACTGCCTGACGGACCAGGCGGCGGGTCTCGTCGGCGGTCTTGCCGTCCAGCAGTCCTTCTACCAGTGCGGCGCGCTTGTCGACAGGTGCCGCCCGGTCGGCCAGCGCGGTGCGCAGCTCGGGTGCGCCGGCGACGATGCGTCCGACGCGGAACAGCTCGTCCTCGACGGTGTCGAGCCGACCAGCCTTCTCCGCCGCTGCCACCTGCGCCTCGACGGCCAGCAGCTCCATGGCGTCAGCCAGGTCGCGGGAGGCCGACCACCGGGCCCGCACCGCCCAGACGAGGACGTCGAGGGCTGCCCCGGCCACCCGATCGCCTACGACAGCCCGAGCCAGGGAAGCCCGGTCCTCGCCACTGCGCGCCGGGTCAGTCAGAGCGCGGCGCAGCCGGTGCTCGCGATCGAGCAGGTCGCCCAGCCCGAACAGCTCGTCGCTGAGGGAGTGCAGGTCGGCGTCGTCGGCCCGCACGAGCGTGCCCAGGGTCTCGCGCGCGGCCGCGAGCGACTCGCGGCTGGCTCCCTGCATAGCGGCTGGACTCATGCCTTCTCCGACACCGCCGTCGCGCCTTCGTCGGCGCGCGCCTCGAGCTCGTCGAGGAACCGGTCGACGACGCGACGCTGGCGAGCGTCGTCCTCGAGCGACTCGCCGACGATGCGACCGGCCAGGTCGGTCGCGAGCGACCCGACCTGGGTGCGCAGCTGGGTCAGCGCCTGGTTCTTGTCGGTCTCGATCTGCTGGTGCGCCTGCTCGGTGAGCCGACGCGCCTCGCTCTGGGCCTGCTCGCGCATCTCGACGATGATCGCTGCACCCTGCTCGCGAGCCTCCTCGCGCAGCCGGGCCGCCTCGTGGCGGGCGTCGGCCAGCTGCTCGCGGTACTGCGCGAGCGTCTCCTTGGCCCCCTCCTCGGCGGTCTTGGCCCGCTCCATCCCGCCCTCGATGGCGTCATGGCGCCCGGCGTAGGTCTTCTCGAAGACCGGGAACACCTTGGCCCGCAGGAACAGGAACAGCAGCACGAAGGCGATGGTGCCGACGATCAGCTCGGACAGGTGCGGCAGCAGGGGGTTCGGCTCCTCCTCGGCTGCCAGCAGGGCAACGATCTCGTACGTCATCGTCAGCTGAGGACGAACGCGAGGCCGATGCCGATGATCGCCAGCGCCTCAGCGAGGGCGAAGCCGAGGATGGCGATGCCCTGCAGGACGCCGCGGGCCTCGGGCTGGCGGGCCACACCGTTGATGTAGGCAGCGAAGATCAGGCCGATGCCGACGCCGGGGCCGATGGCAGCGAGGCCATAGCCGATCATGTTGAGGCTGCCGTTGATGGTGCCGTTCACAGTGTGTCCCTTTCTCGTTCCTGGATGAGGGTCAGTGCTCGTCGGCCAGAGCGCCGGCGATGTAGAGAGCGGAGAGCAGGACGAAGACGTAGGCCTGCAGGACCTGCACGAAGGCTTCGAAGAACGTGAGGATGATCGAGAAGGCAAACGGCACGACGCTGAGAACTGCGAGCGCCCCACCCTTCTCGACCAGGAGGTATTCGCCACCGAGGATTGTCAGCAGCAGCACGAGGTGCCCGGCGAACATGTTCAGCGTGAGTCGCAGGGTCAGCGTGATCGGCCGGATGATCACCGTGGAGAAGAGCTCCAGCGGCGCCAGCAGGACGTAGATGAGCTTGGGAAGACCCGGCGGGAACATCATCGCCTTGAAGTAGCCGAGGAAACCGTGCCGCCGGATACCGACGATGTTGAACGTCGCCCAGGAGATCAAGGCGAGGAACAGCGGGATAGCGATCTTGGACGTGGCCGGAAGCTGGAGCACCGGGACGATCCCGGACAGGTTGAGCACCACGAGGAACGCGAACAGCGTGGTGAGGTACGGAACGAAAGGCCGCCCGGCCCTGCCGATCGAGTCGCCCACGATGCCGTCACGCACGAAGCCGTAGACGCTCTCTCCGGCGAACTGCATCTTGCCGGGCACCAGGTCGGCGCGACGGGTCGCGGCGTAGAAGAAGGCGGCGACAAGCAGCGAGCCGAGGACGATGATGAGCATCGGCTTGGTGAAGAAGGTGCCGTCGCCGAAGAGTGGCGGGAACTCGAAGTCCCGCGGCCCGGGGGCCTGGAACTCCTTGTTCTCGGCCGCGGCCATCAGGCCAGCCAGGTTGACCAGGTGCAAGGCGTCTCCAATTCCGGCGCGGTGCATCGGGGTACGGCGGATCCAGCGGAAATCGGTCGCAGGATCAGGACTTACTGTAGCGGAGCCAGACGAGCGTGATTCCCCCGGCTGCCCCCAGCACGATGCCCCCCGCGACGAAGCCGCGGGTCCCGAGCCAGTAGTCGATCAGCCAACCCAGGCCGCCGTAGAGGATCACTCCGCCGAGCAGGTAACTGAGCACCGCGTTGGCGTCGACCTCGCGGATCGGCGGCGGCTCATCGTTGTGGGCTGCTGGCATCGCCGCAGCACGCTATCAGCGCCGGGCGCGCTCCCGCCCCTCGCGATCCTCGCTCTCGGGCACCACCAGCACCGGACGCCAGCGCAGCGCCGACCAGATGGTCCCGCCGGTCCAGGCCAACGCACCTGCCACCACCGACAGCCCCAGTGACTCGTGGTCGAGCGCATCCGCTGCCCCGGTCCCGAGCACCAGACCGTAGGCGAGCACCAGCAGCAGAACTCGCCCGACGTAGAGCACGACGAGCAGCGCGGCTCCGAGGCGGCGACGGCCGCGGGCAACCTGGGAGACCGGGACCTGGCCGATGACCAGGAAGGTCAGGACGAGGCCGATCCCGACCAGGGCCCCCCGGAAGCCGTCGAGGCCGCGGGTGGCCGACGCCACCGCCACACAGGCCACACCGGCGCCGGCGGTGAGGAGCAGGGCTCGCGACAGCAGGGTTCGCTCGGTGCCCGCGGCCGCGGTCACGGCGTCCGCCGCCGGAACGCGGCGGTGAACTCACCCTCCTGCCGCCGCAGCCGGGGCAGGTTCATCGTGAGCGCGACCGCGATCAGGACCGCGACGCCGATGCTGATGACCAGTGCCCGGGTGTCCAGGAACGCGATCGCGGTCGCGCCGAAGGCCAGCACAGCCGACCACATGTACATCACCAGCACCGCCCGGGCATGGGAGTGACCGCGCTCGAGCAGCCGGTGGTGCAGGTGCTGCTTGTCCGGCGCGAACGGCGACCGGCCGGCCAGGGTGCGCCGCACGATCGCCAGGACCACGTCGAGGAACGGCAGCACCATCACCGCGATCGGCAGCAGCAGCGGCACCAGCGCCGGGGTGATGTCGGTCCCGACGTCGTTCGGGTTGACCGACCCGGTCAGGGTGATCGTCGTGGTGGCCAGC
The DNA here is from genome assembly GCA_038246575.1 of Actinomycetes bacterium. Taxonomy (GTDB): domain Bacteria; phylum Actinomycetota; class Actinomycetes; order JACCUZ01; family JACCUZ01; genus JACCUZ01. The sequence continues at coordinate 43,887 of JBBRVU010000011.1, forward strand.
AGCAGCCCGAGCAGCATCGAGCCGGAGTCGCCCATGAAGACGCGTGCCGGGCTGAAGTTGTGCGGCAGGAACCCGACGCACACGCCGATGAGGGCCGAGGCGATCACGCCAGCCGACGTCGCGCGCAACAGTCCCTCGTCGACGGTGAGCAGGTAGGAGAAGATGAAGAACGCCGCCGCCGCGATCGCCACGATCCCGGCCGCGAGTCCGTCCAGCCCATCGACGAAGTTGACGGCGTTGATCGTGAGCACGATCAGCAGGACGGTGAGCGCCGCGCCCTCGGGCGGTCCCAGCGCGACCGCCCCGGGCACCCCGTCGTCGGACGTCACGAGGCCGCCGACGGGCAGGAAGAGCATCTGCACGCCCTGCAGCACCATCACGCCGGCAGCGAGCACCTGCCCGGCCAGCTTGGTGATCGCGTCGAGCTCCCAGCGGTCGTCAGCGACCCCGAGCAGGCACACCAGGCCGGCACCCGAGAGGACGGCGACGATGTCGGTGCCGACCAGCCGAGGCCCGAGGAAGGGCAGGCTGTTGGCCACCAGCATGGCGGCACCGAAGCCCCCGATCATCGCCAGGCCGCCGAGGCGGGGCGTCGGGACGGCGTGCACGTCGCGGTCCCGGACCGGGGTCATCGCTCCCCAGCGCAGGGCGATGCGACGGGCGATCGGGGTCAGCAGGTAGGTGACGGTCGCGGCCACGACGGCAGTGAGCAGGTACTCGCGCACGCTTGGTCGACCGCCCGGGTCAGCTCGGGTCGGGGTACGCGGGGTGACGCGCCACGAGTGCGCTCACCGCGTCGGCGATCTCGGGGGCGGCCGAGCCGTCCGCGTCCTGCACGGCCCGCCCGATCAGCGCCGCCACCTCCAACATGTCGGCCTCGGTCATCCCCTGCGTGGTCACAGCCGGCGTGCCGACCCGGATGCCGGATGCCGTCATCGGGGGCTGCGGGTCGTAGGGGATCGCGTTCTTGTTCAGCGTGATGCGGGCAGCGTCGCAGCGTTGCTCGGCCTCGGTGCCGGTCACGCCGAGCTCCTGCAGGTCGAGCAGCGCCAGGTGCGTGTCGGTGCCACCGGACACCGGCCGCATGCCCTCGGCCGCAAGCCCGTCGGCGAGGGACCGGGCGTTGACGATGACCTGGCGCGCATAGTCGCGGAACGCGGGCTGCTGGCACTCCCGCAGCACAACGGCCTTGGCGGCGACGGCGTGCATCAACGGCCCGCCCTGCAGGAACGGGAAAACGGCCTTGTCGATGCGCGCAGCAAGCTCCGGCTTGCACACGATCATGCCCCCGCGCGGCCCGCGCAGCACCTTGTGAGTGGTGAACGTGGTGACGTCGGCGTAGGGCACCGGCGACGGGATCGCGCCACCAGCGACAAGTCCGATGAAGTGCGCCGCGTCCACCATCAGCCAGGCGCCGACCTCGTCGGCGATCTCGCGGAACCGCGCGAAGTCGATCAGCCGCGGGTAGGCCGTCGCTCCAGCAATGATCATCTGCGGCCGGTGCTCGAGAGCGAGGTCACGAACCTCGTCGTAGTCGATGAGCTCGGTGTCCTTGCGGACCGTATAGGGCACCGGCTTGAACCACTTGCCGGAGAAGCTGACCTTGGCGCCGTGCGTGAGGTGCCCCCCGTGCGGGAGCGCCATGGCCAATACCGTGTCGCCGGGCTGCAGCAGCGCGGCGTACGCCGCGAGGTTGGCGCTGGCGCCGGAGTGCGGCTGCAGGTTGACGTGGATCTGCCCACCGTCAGCGGGGCCGAAGAGCTCCTTCGCACGGGCGATGCCGATCTCCTCGGCCCGGTCGACCTCCTGGCAGCCACCGTAGTAGCGCCGTCCGGGATAGCCCTCGGCGTACTTGTTGGACAGCGTGGAGCCGAGCGCGGCCAGGACGGCCGGCGAGGTGAGGTTCTCGCTGGCGATCAGCTGCAAGCCGCCGCGGAGTCGGTCGAGCTCGCCGAGCACGACGCCGGCGATGTCGGGATCCTGCTCCTGCAGAGCTTCGAAGTCCGGACCCCAGAAGGTCGTCATGGGGAGCCACTGTACGGCTCGGTGACGATGTCGCCGCTGACCTCGCGCAGGGCTTCCGCGGACACCGCGCCCAGTCGCAGCAGGCGCGGCGCCTCGCCGGTCACGTCCACGATCGTGGAGGCGACGGGGTCGCCGCTGGTCCCGCCGTCGAGGTAGACCGAGACGGCCTCCCCGAGCTGGTCCACGGCCTCGTCCACCGTGGTCGCCGGCGGCCGGCCACTCACGTTGGCGCTGCTCACGGCCATCGGGCCGGTGGCCTGCAGCAGCTCGATCGCCACGGGGTGCAGTGGCATCCGGACCGCGACGGTGCCGTCGGTGTCGCCCAGGTCCCACTCCAGAGAGGGCTGCACCCTCGCGACCAGGGTCAGCCCGCCCGGCCAGAAGGCCTCGACGAGCTCCCGCGCCGTCGCGGACAACGCGGTGGCGATGCCGTCGAGGGTGCGCGGCGACCCGACCAGGACGGGCACCGGCATGTCGCGCCCCCGCCCCTTGGCGGCGAGCAGCCCGCCGACCGCGTCAATGCTGAAGGCGTCCGCCCCGAGGCCGTAGACCGTGTCGGTCGGCAGCACGACCAGCTCGCCACGCCGTACGGCGTCGGCGGCCTGGCCCAGCCCGACGACGCGGTCGGACGGCACCGACATGTCGAACCGCCGGATCCACCCCATCAGCCGCCCTCCTCCCACCCGTCCACGTCCATCAGCACTTCCCAGTCGATCATGCAGGAATGGGGATCATGAACGGCGGATCGCCGTCAGGAAGCGGTCCCGGCCGGCCAGGTCCCGATGGTCGCAGACGTCCGTCCAACGCCCGGTCGCGGTGAACACGCCGGGCGCCGACTCCCCCTGCAGGTCGGCGTGCTCGACGACGACGACTCCCCCAGGTCGCAACAGCCGGGCCGCGACCTGCTCCACGATGCGCACCGCGTCCAGGCCGTCCTCGCCCGACCACAGCGCCAGCGCCGGGTCGTGGGCAGCGACCTCGGGGTCTCGGATGTGAGCACCGGCGGGGATGTAGGGCGGGTTGCTCACCACCACGTCGACCCCACCGTCGAGGTCCGCGAGGGCCTGCGCCATGTCTCCCAACCGCAGGTCGACCCCGGAACCGGCGCTGTTGCGCGCCGCCCACTCGTGGGCGCCAGGATCGGCTTCGACCGCATGCACCCGGGCGCTGCGAACTTCGGTCGCGACGGCCAGCGCGATGGCACCTGAGCCGGTGCCCAGGTCCACGACAGCTGGTTTCCGGCCCGACCTGGCCACTGCGAGCGCTGCGTCGATCGCCGCCTGGGCGACGACCTCGGTCTCCGGCCGAGGCACGAACACCCCGGGGCCTACCAGGAGGTCGAGGTGGCGGAAGTACGCCCGGCCGGTGATGTGCTGGAGCGGTTCCCGGCCTGCGCGGCGTTCGACGTACGTCGCGAAGTCATCGCCCACGTCATCATGGCGCCACAGGTCGCGCCGGGTGATGCCGAGCGAGTGGGCGGCGAGCTCCTCGGCGTCGAAGCCCGGGGACGGGACACCTGCTTCGGCCAGGCGTGCCGAGGCCCCGGCCAGCGCCGCGCGCAGCCGGCTCACTCCTCAGGCCTGCCCCGCGGCAGCCATCCTGGCCTCGACGTCGGCGTTCACCAGCGCCTGCACGACCGCGTCGAGGTCGCCGTCGAGCACCTGGTCGAGGTTGTGCGCCTTGAAGTTGACGCGGTGGTCGGCGATGCGGTTCTCGGAGAAGTTGTACGTCCGGACCCGTTCGGACCGGTCGACCGTACGCACCTGACTCCGGCGGGCGTCGGACGCCTCCTGGTCGGCTGCATCCTGGGCCGCGGACAGCAGTCGGGCGCGCAGGATGCGCAGGGCCTGTTCCCGGTTCTGCAGCTGGGACTTCTCGTTCTGGCACGAGGCGACGATGCCTGTCGGGACGTGGGTGATCCGCACGGCCGAGTCGGTCGTGTTGACGCTCTGCCCACCCGGCCCGGACGAGCGGTAGACATCGACCCGCAGGTCGTTCGGGTCGATCTGCACCTCCACGTCCTCGGCCTCGGGCAGGACGAGGACACCGGCCGCGCTCGTGTGGATGCGGCCCTGGGACTCGGTGACGGGGACGCGCTGTACGCGGTGCACCCCGCCCTCGTACTTCAGCCGGGACCAGACGCCTTCACCAGGAGCTGGCGTGCCGCGCGACTTCACGGCGAACGAGATGTCCTTGTAGCCACCCATGTCGGTCTCGGTGGCCTCGAGGACCTCGGTCTTCCAGCCGACCCGCTCGGCGTAGCGCAGGTACATCCGCAACAGGTCTCCGGCGAACAACGCCGACTCGTCGCCACCCTCACCCGCCTTGATCTCGACGATGACGTCCTTGTCGTCGTTCTCGTCGCGGGGCAGCAGCAACACGCGCAGCCGTGCCTCGAGACTTTCGATGCAAGCTTCCATCGCCGGCACCTCGGCCCGGAACGACTCGTCCTCGGCGGACAGCTCACGGGCGGTGGCGAGATCCCCGGCCGCCTCCACCAGTGCGCGGCTGACCTCGACGACCGGGGTCAGCGCGGCATACCTCTTGCCGAGGGTGCGGGCCCGGGCCTGGTCCCCGTGCACCGCGGGGTCGGCGAGCTCGCGCTCGAGCCGCGCGTGCTCCTCGAGCATCTCTGCCGGGGCTTCCAGCACGGGTCCTCCTCTCGGCAATGGGTCCTGCGTCGTGAGACGGCAACGGCGCCGGTCCGGCACCCCCAGGGGTGC
>JBBRVU010000012.1:0-45299 GCA_038246575.1 Actinomycetes bacterium
GACCACGACGGCGTCCGGCCAGCCGCCGTCGCGTCGGTAGGGCCGCGAGGTCCGCCACAGCCGCAGCCAGCACAGCGCCAGCCGCCAGGCCAGTCGCGGCAGCAGCGCGGGGTTGCGCAGCATCCCCACCCGCGCCGCGGTGGACAGGCCGAGCGCGGCCGTGCACTCCTCCACGGTGGCCCCACGTGCCTTGAGGCCGTCGCGCAGCACCGCGACCCGGGGGTGCGCCGAGGCGTCGTACGTGCCGAAGAAGAGGAGGCGCATCGCCGCGCCAGCCTAGGGCAGGAGCCGGCCGGTCGGCCGGGGTGGCGGACCCGCGCGTACTGGGTGTGTCCCTTCAAGGCGGACACGCGCAGATCTGGCGATGCGCGCGCATCGGGCGTCGGCGCGGAGCGTGCTGTCCGCCCAGCCACCAGCGCCCTCCGCACCTACTTCGTAGTGGGACAGGCCGACGGTTCACCCTGCTCCGCCGCTGCTCCCGTTGACGTTCCCTCACCGGGATCTTCTCCGGACGGGTCTTGCGGGACGCTCGCAGAGATCTACGGCCGTCAACCTGCTCGGTCCCTGCAGAGGTTTCCCACGATCAGCACGTTGATGTGGCGGGCCACCGTGCTGCGCGGCCGTTCGGCGGGCCGCGGCCATCTCCTAGATGGTGGTGGCGCGCTCGAGCATCAACTCGAGCAACCGCTCGCGCAGGTTGTGGAAGGTCGCCTTGACCTCCTGCGGGTCGGGATCATCCGCAGGTCATCAAGCGGGTTGTCGGGCAGTCGCCTATTGATCGACATCAGTGGATCAATCTAGAGTTTTGGTCTATCCCAGTCCCACGTTCGGCGCCTGTCACACGTCCACTCGGAGGTCCTCATGGCCAACGTCCTGCTCTTCCACCACGTCCAGGGCCTGACTCCCGGTGTCACCGCTTTCGCCGAGGCCTTGCGTACGGCCGGCCACACCATCCACGTGCCCGACTTGTTCGAGGGACGCACGTTCGACTCGATCGAGGACGGCATGGCCTTCGTGCGGGAGAACGGCGGCTTCGGCGCGGTGGCTGCCCGCGGTCGCGCCGCCGCCGACGGGCTCCCCGACGACCTGGTGTACGCCGGCTTCTCCTTGGGCGTCGTGCCGGCCCAGGACCTGGCCCAGAACCGGCCCGGCGCTCGCGGCGCCCTCTTCTTCAACGCCTGTATGCCGGCCGAGGAGTTCGGTACCTGGCCCGAGGGGCTGCGTGCCCAGGTTCACGGCATGGACGCCGACCCGTTCTTCGCCGAGGCGGACGGCGACCTCGCCGCCGCCGAGGCGCTCGCCGCGCAGCAGGGAACCGTCGAGGTCTTCCTCTACCCCGGTGACCAGCACCTGTTCGCCGACAGCTCGCTGCCGTCATTCGACAAGGAGGCGAACGCGCTGCTGATTAGCCGAACCCTCGACTTCCTGGCGGCCGGGTAGCGACACCGACCGGACCCCAGTGTTTCGTATCCGTTGCCGACACCGCCTGATGTTGCTCCGGTCGGGGATGGTGTCTGGGGACGGCCGTCAAATCTCCGCTCGCATGACCCAGCGCCACTTGGCAATCTGGCGGTCTCGGACGAAACCGAATTGCTCGTACAGCTCTTCCGGGCCGGTGTGCAGGAAGGCGCCACGTTGGGGCTTGCGGTCGACGGTCTGCTCCGGATAGGCCTCCACCACGCCGCCCCCACCATTGCGAATGAGGTCGAGTGCGCCCGCAACAGCAGCGCGGGCGACACCAAGGCCTCGGTGACGACTTCCGGTGAAGATGCATCCGATCCGCCAGTCCGGTAAACCGGTCGCTCCGGCGGCATACTTGGCGGCGTTCTTGATGTTGGGTAGCTCTTCTGGCGTCCCGAGTTGGCACCAGCCCACGCAGTTGCCGTCAGCGTTGTAGACGAGGATCTGGCGCACCGTGCCGCGGTCCACTTGGGCACGCTTCGCGGCGCGGTTGCGCTCGGGAGTGGGGTTCTGGCCGAACCCGTCGGCGTGGAAGCCGATGCACCAGCAGCCGCCCCACACCCCGTTGTTTGCTTCGACCAACGCTGAGAAGTCGTCCCACGTCTCCGGCGACAGAAGCCGAGTCGTATAGGCACTTGTCATCTGGCATCCCTCCTTATCGTGCCTGCTCGGCGATCGGACAGATCGTTGTGGTCGTTAGAAGGCCGACACTGGACCTGTTGAGCGTTCTCGTCGACTCAGTGCGCGCAACACGACGCTTTGGCCGTGCCGGCGACCAGCGAGCGCCGCGAGCAACGCGAGCAACGCGAGCACAGGCTCGAGGATCTCGGGACCGAACTCGGGGGTGGACGCCGCCACGATGCACGCCAGGTCGTCGGTGTGCACCACCGATCTCCATCAGCCGCACCACTAGGAAGTCATCGGTGGGCAATGCGCAGTCCTGCCACGGCACGTACGTCGTCGGCCCGGCCGCATTCATCGCCGGGTCCAGCAGTTCAAGCGAGCGGGTGAGCACCGCCACGGACTCCGCGTGACCGGCAGAGGCAAACTGATTAAACTCGTCGCGGATCGAAGTGTTCTCCGACTCCTCGACTGGCGCCGCGAGCCGATCAACCAGACTGTAGTGCTCAAGCAGGTTCAGCGTCCGGGTGGCCGCCGGGACTGGCGTGGTGAGGAACTCAACGGCACACTCGGGCTGACTCACCAGGTGACGCGTGAGCCCGCCGATGGTCATGCCCGGGAGCACCGACTCTCGCCCCTAGGCACTGGCGCCCTGCTCGGAACTCACCAGGTCCGTCAGTCCAGCGACAGCGGCAATCACAGCAGACCGATCCAGGGTTCCGGCGAAGGTCAGCGGCATGGCTCGATGATCGCACCCGATCCGGACATTCGACGTCCTGAATCCCAACCCAACGATGGTCGGTCCTCCTACGGCACTGCCAAGCGCCGGCGTTGCATGGACGTTCGGAACAGGGATGTGTGCCTCACCGGGTGCCAGTGACCGATGGCCGACCGGGACGCAGGACCACATCAGAGTCATCCGATCATGCCGCGGACCGCGTGCTGAGTAGCGGTCACGCGGTGTGGTGACGACCTGCCTCACCACGGCCGGTACGGAGACACCCGGTTAGGCTGGACCACATGCGACCCACCAGCCACACGAGCGTTGGCCCCGGCGTGCGGCCCTGGCTGGGTCTGGCGACGTCGCTCGCGCTGGCCGTGGCGCTGTTGTCGGCCGGCCCGGTCGCGTCTCCGGCGGTGGCGGGCGCTCGCTGCGCCGAGTCCGGTGGCGCCGACATCCCCCGCGCCGCCGCCTCCGGGGAGGTCGTGTTCCGCGGTGGCGGCTGGGGCCACGGACTGGGGATGAGCCAGTACGGCGCCCAGGGCGCCGCCCGCCTCGGCTGCTCGTACCGCCAGATCCTCGGGCGCTACTACGCCGGCACGAAGGTCGTGACCCGCGCGATGCCCGACTCCGTCCGGCTGCGGATGCTCGCGGGCGGCAACCGGGTCGACGTCAAGGCAGTTCAGGGCGGGCTGGCCTGGGTGCTTCCCGGCTGCACCGGGCCGACCCCGGAGAACCCCGCCGCGCCACCGTGTCCTCCCGCCCAGCCCGCCGGCGCCATGTGGCAGCTGACCCTGGACGACGCGTCGGCGCAGTTCGTGCTCTGGAACCTCGACGTCATCCCCAAGGCGGAGCTGTGGCGTGGCGGCTCGGCCGACCAGGCACTGGCGCTGGAGCAGAAGGGTTCGGTCGCCCGCCTGACCACATGGGCCGGCCACTCGATCTATCTCGATCGCTACCTGCGCTGGGACCGCACCAGGTTCGCCATCGGAGGCGGCCGGATCGACGCCGTGCAGCAGATAGCCACGACGGCCGAGGGATCAGCGATGGACAAGTACCTCTGGGGCATCGCGGAGGTGCCGTCGTCGTTCCCGAAGCAGGCTCTGAAGGCGCAGGCGGTCGCCGCCAGGACGTACGCCGTGAAGCGAGCCGGCCGGGTGCTCATGCCGACGCCGGCCGACCAGAACTACACCGGCTGGAAGAAGGAGACCGAGGGTCCGAACGGCGCCGCGGGCGCCCGGTGGCGGGCCGCCGTGGACGCCACCAGCGCTCGGGTGATCGCGTCCAGCGGCGGCGGTGACCTGATCGACGCGTTCTACTCGTCGTCGACGGGGGGCTACACCGAGGACGAGAGGTACGTCTGGGGCGTCGAGTCGCCGTGGCTGCGGCCGGTGGACGACTCGCGCTGGGACCTCGCGTCGAGCAACCCGGCCGAGAAGCGGTCCTGGGCGGTCGGCGTCTCGTGGGTGACGCTGGCGAAGAAGCTCGGCTTCGCGGAGATCAGCGACATCTCGGTGCCCTCCCGCGGTGACCCGGCACGCAACGCCGGTGTGAAGGTGACCGGCGTCAAGGGCGGCCAGGTCGTCACCACCAAGCTGGAGGGCTGGGACGTCCGCCAGGCCCTCGGTCTGCTCTCTCCCGGGTTCACGGTGTCCGTCACCCGCGTCGGCGGGAAGGCGGCGCAGCCGATCGTGGGTGACTGGAACGGCGACGGAGTCGACGAGCCGGGCTGGTTCCGCGCCGGAGCCTTCGCACTGGCGATGACCGGCGACGAGGGTGCCTGGACCCAGCGGTTCCGGTTCGGCCGGGCCGGCGACGTCGCCGTTGTCGGTGACTGGGACGGCGACGGCCGCGACGACATCGGCGTCTACCGGGACGGAACGTGGCTGCTGCGGGCAGGTTTCGACGGCGGCCCCGCCACCACGACGTTCCAGTACGGGCGTGCTGGTGACCGCCCGGTGGTCGGGTCATGGAGCGGTCGCACGCTCGGCATCGGTGTCGTTCGCGGCAATCGGTGGATGCTGCGCAAGTCCTTGACCGGTGGCCGCACCCAGCGCGTCTTCCGCTACGGCCGCCCTGGCGACGAGCCGGTCGTCGGGTCGTGGAACGGGTCGGCTCGCAGCGGGATCGGCGTCGAGCGGGACGGCCGATGGCTGCTGCGCAACCGACGCTCGGCAGGGAAGGCGGGCATCCGGTTCCGGTTCGGCAGGGCCAGCGACCGGCCGGTCGCCGGCGACTGGGACGGTGACGGTCGCACCGACGCAGGCCGGGTGCGGGGCCGCAAGTTCACGCTGCGGACGTCGCTCGTCACTGGTGCACCGCCAGGTGCTGCGCGGTTCCGTGGCTGACCTCGCTCCTTCCGGCCCTCCGGCGGCGTAGGCTCATCGGCAACGGCAAGGTCTCGGGGCCCACAAACGATTGGCGAGGTGACGGCAGCGGTGTCGAGCGGGTCTGATGCGGCGCTGCGGCCACCCCGGGTTCTCCTCGACGCCACGGCCGTGCCGTCCGACCGGGGCGGCGTGGGCCGCTACGTCGACGGTCTGGTCACCGCGCTCAGCGCTGGTGGCCAGGACCTCGTCGTCGTCTGCCAGCGCTCCGATGCCGAGCGCTTCTCCCGGATCGCTGCGGACACCGAGATCGTGCCGGGGCCGTCGGCCATCTCGCACCGCCCGGCGCGGCTGGCCTGGGAGCAGACCGGCCTGCCGCTGATCGCCGAGCAGGTCGGCGCGGAGGTCATCCACTCGCCCTACTACACGATGCCGTTGCACGCCCCTGTTCCCGTGGTGGTCACCGTCCACGACGTGACCTTCTTCTCCGAGCCCGACCTGCACAGCGCGGTGCGCACCGGCTTCTACCGCTCCGCGACCCGCACCGCCGTGCGCCGGGCCGCGCGGGTGATCGTCCCCTCGGCAGCGACCAAGGCGGAGCTCGAGCGGCTCCTCGACGCCGACCCGTCGCGCATCCAGGTCGCCAGGCACGGCGTGGACCTCGAGACGTTCCACCCGCCCACCGACGCCGAGCGCGACCGGGTGGCGATGCGGCTGGGCCTGTGCGGCCGGCCCTACATCGCGTTCCTCGGTGTTCTGGAGCGGCGCAAGAACGTGCCGGACCTCGTCCGCGGCTGGGTGCGAGCCGTCGACGGTCTCGACGAGCCGCCCGCCCTGGTGCTGGCCGGCGCGAGCGGCTGGGACGACGCGGTCGACCAGGCCGTGGCCGAGGTGCCCGCGCACCTGAAGGTCGTACGACCGGGCTACCTGCGGCCTGCTGACCTGCCGGGGCTCTTCGGCGGCGCCCTCGTCGTGGCCTACCCCGGCATCGCGGAGGGCTTCGGCCTGCCGGTGCTGGAGGCGATGGCCTGTGGGGCCGCCGTGCTCACGTCGCCGCGGCTGTCCCTGCCCGAGGTCGGTGGCGACGCCGTCGCCTACACCGAGCCCGACCCGGTGAGCATCGCCCGCGCGCTGGGTGAGCTGATCGAGGACCAGGAGAAGCGGGACCGGCTGTCCCGGTCCGGGCCGATCCGGGCGCGTGACTTCACCTGGGAGGCCTCGGCCCAGACCCACCTCGAGACCTATCGCAGTGTGATCGCCGGGGTCCCGGTCTGAGGGCCGAGCGCCTCCGACCGTCCGCCACGCCATGACCGAAGCCATCCTGCTCGTGGGCGGCAAGGGCACCCGGCTGCGCCCCCTCACCGTGAACACCCCGAAGCCGATGCTGGCGACTGCCGGGGTGCCGTTCCTGCACCACGTGCTCAGCAAGGCCGCCGCCGCCGGGATCGAGCACGTGGTGCTCGCGACGTCGTATCGCCCCGAGGTGTTCCGCGAGGGGATCGGCGACGGCTCCGCGCTCGGGTTGCGCGTCGACTACGTCACCGAGGACGTGCCCCGGGGGACCGGCGGCGCCATCCGCAACGTGGCGCACCTGCTCGAGAGCGGGCCGGACGACCCGGTGGTCATCCTCAACGGCGACGTCCTCTCCGGTCATGACCTGGGGGCCCAGGTGGAGGCGCACGTCGACGCGGGCGCCGACGCCACCCTGCATCTCACCGAGGTGGATGACCCGCGCGCGTTCGGTTGCGTCCCGACCGACGCCGACGGCCGGGTGACGGCGTTCCTGGAGAAGACGCCGGACCCGGTCACCAACCGCGTGAACGCCGGTTGCTACGTGTTCCGTCGGTCGGTGATCGACGCGATCCCTGACGGCCGCGCCGTGTCGGTGGAGCGCGAGACCTTCCCCGGCCTGGTGGCCGGCGGGGCGGTGGTGCTCGGCCACGTCGACCCGGCGTACTGGCTCGACCTGGGCACCCCGGCGGCCTACGTCCGGGGCTCCTGCGACCTGGTGCTCGGTGTGGCTCCCTCCGCTGCGTTGCCCGGCCCGACCGGTGCTGCCCTGGTGCTCGACGGTGCGGTGGTGGCCGCGGACGCGACGGTCTCCGGCGGCACCGCGGTCGGTCCGGGGGCGTCGATCGGCGCCGGCGCCGTCGTCGAGGGCAGCGTGCTGCTCGAGGGGGCGATGGTGGGGGCGGGTGCCGTGGTCCGCGACTCGGTGGTCGGGCGGGCCGCCAGGGTCGAGGCCGGCGCGCTGCTCACGGGTGCCGTTGTCGGTGACGGGGCCACCGTCGGCGCCGGCAACGAGCTGGCGCCCGGCGCCCGCGTCTGGTGCGACGCGAACCTGCCGCCGTACACCCTGCGCTTCTCGCCGGACGAGCCCTCCACGTAACCGAGGCGCCCTCGGTGGGCGCGTCAGGCGGCGTTGGGCTCGGGGGCGTCGGTGGCGGGGTAGGCCGAGATGAAGTCGTTGACGACCGCGCCGCTGATGTCACCGCAGAGCTCCCGGTGACCCTGGTCCGCTCCCCAGTGCGAGAGCGCGATGTGCTTGCCGCTCGGGAAGGTCCCGCGGCTGTCGTCCCATGCCGCCACGATGAACTTCCCGCGCGTGGCCGAGTTCGACCGGGCGCTGGTGGAGATGTCCTTCAACGTGTCCAGGTCGCCGCCCTTGATCGTCTTGTCGTACCAGAGAATCGTGTAGCCGTGCTCGAGGTTGTGCACCAGCTGCTCGAGCGGCGGGGTGTCCCGGGTCGAGTAGAACTCGCTCGCGGGGAAGGCCGGCTGCGCCCAGTGCGGACCCGACGAGGGCGGGGTCTCGGCGTAGGTGATGGTCGTGCCCTGGTCCTTGTGGTCGTTGTTGCCGCTCGTCTTGTCGGTGGTGGCCTTGTCACAGCTGGCTGCCGACGCACTCACCCCGAAGGACGACAGATCCTTCTTCGCCGGGTCGTTGCGGCTGTTCAGGTACGCCGGCACGGCGGCTGCGGTCACCAGCCCGACGCCGACCACCGCGGCGATGACGATGAACAGCAGGCTCTTGCGCCGCTCGCGGCTGCGCTCGGCCTGCCGCATCGACTCGATCTTGGCGCGGCGGTCGCGCTCCTGCTGCTTCTTTTTCTCGGCCACGGGCGGGGAGTCTACGCAAGCGACCTGTGAGACTGCAGTGGTGACCACTCCCGCCGCGAGCTGCGCCCTGGCGGGGCGGCGCACCTGGCGTGCGCCGCAGCCGGTCGACCTGCGCATCGCACTTGGCCCGCTGGGTCGGGGTCCCTACGACCCGACGTCACGGTGGGACGGGGCGACCTACTGGCGGGCGACCCGCACCCCGCTTGGCCCGGCTACCGCGCGGCTGTCGGCGTCGTCGCGGCACGGTGAGGTCACCGCGCTGGCCTGGGGTGAGGGGGCCACCTGGGTGCTCGACACCCTGCCGGACCTGCTCGGCGCCGCTGACGACCCGACCGGGTTCGAGCCGACCCATCCGGTGCTGCGCGACACCTGGCGTCGGCACCGCGGCTGGCGGGTGCCGCGGACGCTGCGGGTCCTGGAGGCGTTGGTCCCGGCCGTTCTCGAGCAGAAGGTCACCGGCCGCGAGGCCTGGCGGGCGTTCGGGGCGCTGGTCAAGAAGTACGGCGAACCCGCGCCCGGTCCGAGCGGCTCGGTGCCGCCCGGCCTGTACGTGCCGCCGGACGGCCGGACCTGGGCGCGTATCCCGTCCTGGGAGTGGCACCGGGCCGGCGCGGACCTGAGCCGGTCCCGGGCCGTGGTCACGGCCGCCGGCTCGGCCGGCCGTCTGGAGCAGCTGGCTGACGCGACGCTCACCGAGGCGTCGCGCCGGCTGCGCACGCTGCCGGGCATCGGGGTGTGGACCGCCGCCGAGGTCGCCCAGCGTGCCTGGGGGGACCCCGACGCGGTCTCCGTCGGCGACTTCCACCTCTCGTCGCTGGTCGGCTTCGCGCTGGTGGGGGAGCGGGTCGACGACGATGCCATGCTCGAGCTGCTCGAGCCCTACCGCGGCCACCGCTACCGGGCGGTGCGGATGGTCGAGCTCTCCGGGCTGCGACCGCCGCGGCACGGCCCGCGCTACGAAGGCCGGGACTACCGCGCGATGTGATGCCCGCGGCGCGGCTACGGCGCGACGTGACCGCGCCAGAGCACGAAGTCGTCGAGGTCGCGATCGGGCCGGTCGGGCGGTGCCGTCGCGGGGTACCCCACCGCTACCGCACCCATCGGCTCCCAGTCGGCGGGCAGGTCCAGCACCGTGCGGACGACCTCGCGGCAGAACATCGTGCTGCTGACCCAGGCCGACCCGAGCCCTTCGACGGCCAGTGCCACCAGCAGGTTCTCGACACCTGCGCCCATCGCGACCAGGAACATCTCCCGCTCGGAGGTCGCCCGGCGCGCGTCCGGGTAGTCGTGCATGCCGTCCGCCACCAGGCAGGGCACGACGAGCAGCGGTGCCGCCCGCAGGACGTCGCCGCGCCGGGTCCGGCGCGCGATCTGCTCGTCGGTGAACCCGTCCGCGCGCAGGTCGGCGACCCAGGCCGCGAGCATCGCGTCGAGCAGGTCGCGCTGCTCCTCGTCGCCGGACACCACGACGAACCGCCAGGGGGTCGTGTGGTGCGGGGCGGGTGCGGTGATCGCTGCGCCCAGGGCCCGTCGGACCGCGGCCGGATCGACCGGGGCAGCGGTGAAGGAGCGCACGGTGCGGCGGGCCGGCACGACGTCGCGGGAGCCGAACCGGAACATGTCCTCGGCGGCCGGTCGCACCATGGCCGCGGCCCCCGGTCCGTCGTCGGCGGTGACCAGCGGGCCGAGGCCGCGGACCACGGCGATCGGTCGCCGAGCGAGCTTGCCCTTGACGAGGTCGGCGGCTGCTGCCACCTCGTCGGCCGTCGCGACCACTGTCGAGTCCAGCACGTTGCCGTAGCCGTCGTCGCGGCCGCGCAGGTCAGCCAGCGGGTCCAGGCCGGCCAGGCCGATCGCCTGGTCGGTCAGCCCGGTCCGCCACGGCCGTCCGGCCGTGTCGCTGACCACGACGGCCACGTCCACGCCGAGCGTCTCGCGCAGTCGAGAGCGCAACCGCCGGGCGGAGGCGTCCGGGTCCAGCGGGAGCAGCGCGACGGCGCCCTGCTCGACCCCGCTGGCGTCCACGCCGGCCGCTGCCAGGACGAGACCATGGCGGGTCTCGACGACCCGGGTCGGGCCGCGCCGGGCCACCACCCGCACCGACTCGGCCGTGATCGCCTCCTCGCGGTCCATCCGCACCACCCGGCCCTCGGCCTTGGACACGACCTTCGAGGTCACCACCAGGATGTCGCCGTCGGCCAGCGGTCTGGCGGTCTCCTGCAGCGCCGCAGCGAGGACGTCGGCCAGGTCGTCTCCGGCCGCGACCTCGGCGATGCCGTCGGGCGCCCAGACCTGCAGGCCGTCGCGTCCGGTCACGGCGTCACGACCCGGTGCCGGTCAGAGTCGCGGCCAGGTCGAGAGCGGCCCGGGCCATCGACGTCGCGCCGGCCTCGTCGGGCATCAGCAGCGGCACGGCTGCGCACGTCATGCCGAGTGCGGTGACAGTCGCCACGGCGCCCGCGTCCTCCTCGGCCACCAGCCAGCCGTCGAGCAGACCACCGTCGCGTCGGCTGCCGTAGTGCGTCGCCACCGCGTCGGCCGTGGTCTCGACGCCGATGGCGGCCAGCACCTTGTCGGCCATGCCACGCACGGGGGCACCGCCGATGATCGGCGACAGGCCGATGACAGGTGCAGTGGTCGTGGCCAATGCCTCGCGGATGCCCGGCACGGCGAGGATGGTGCCGATGCTCACGACCGGGTTCGACGGCGGGATCACGACGAGGTCGGCGCCCGCGATCGCGTCCAGCACCCCGGGCGCCGGGCTGGACTGGTCGGCGCCGACCCCGACGACCTCGAGGGCCGCGGGTTCTGCGTGCAGCCGAACCCAGTACTCCTGGAAGTGCACGGCGCGCCGCCCTCCCGGGGCCTGCGGGTCGGCGATGACCACGTGCGTCTCCACGCGGTCATCGCTCATCGGGAGCAGCCGCACCCCGCGCGCCGGCAGCCCCCAGCGGTCGCACAACGCCTCGGTGACCTGGCTGAGCGGATAGCCGGCGTCCAGCATCTGGGTGCGTACGACGTGGGTGGCGATGTCGCGGTCACCGAGCCCGAACCAGTCGGGCCCCACGCCGTAGGCCGTGAGCTCGGACATCACCGCGAAGGTCTCGTCGGCCCGGCCCCAGCCCTGCTCCTCGTGGATGCCGCCGCCGAGGGTGTACATCACGGTGTCCAGGTCGGGGCAGATCCGCAGGCCGAACAACGTGATGTCGTCACCGGTGTTGCCGAGCACGGTGATCTCGGAATCGGGTGCGGCTGCGATGAGCCCGCGCAGGAAACGGGCCCCGCCGATGCCTCCTGCTGGGACAACGATCCGGCGTGGGCTCACGCCCGGAAGTCTGGCCGATCGGCCCCGACACGCCGTAGTTGGGTCATCTGTTCGGCCAAATATCACCCAACGGCTTGACGAACACGCAACGACGCGCGTGTAATTCCACCAGTGTCATTCGGTGGACACCCTGCAGTCGGGCCGCGACTGCAGTCTCCACCGCCAGGGTCGAGGAGGCGCACCATGGGCGAGGTCTTCCCGCTCATCGACATGTCCGACGAGGACGACGGCTGGCAGGAGCGCGCACTGTGCGCCCAGACGGACCCGGAGGCGTTCTTCCCTGAGAAGGGCGGCTCCACCCGGGAGGCGAAGAAGGTGTGCCTCACCTGCGACGTGCGGGGGGAGTGCCTGGACTACGCCCTCGCGCACGACGAGCGGTTCGGGATCTGGGGTGGACTGTCCGAGCGCGAGCGTCGGCGGCTGAAGAAGAGCGCCGTCTAACGACGCCGCGAACGGGGGCTGTCGGGGCCGGTGGCGGACCCCGGCCGCTCCCGTAGGCTGACCGCCGGATGCCGACCGACCCCCACCCCGAGATGGTCACCGCGGTCGTCGTGGCACACGACGGCGCCCGATGGCTGCCCGACCTCCTCGCCGCGGTGGCAGCTCAGACCAGGCCACCCGACATCGTGGTCGCGTCCGACACCGGCAGCACCGACAGCTCGCCCGACCTGTTGCGGGGCGCCGTCGACCCCGACCGCATTGCGACCGGCGCACCTGGCACGGGCTACGGCGACGCCGTCCGCTCCGCCCTCGAGCTGCTTCCCGACGACGGGAGTGAGGCCGGTACCAGCTGGGTCTGGCTGCTCCACGACGACTGCGCTCCCGCACCGGGGGCCCTCGAGGCGCTGCTGGCGGAGTGTCACCGCGACCCCTCCATCGCGGTTGCCGGCCCGAAGGTGTGCTCCCAGCTCGATCCGCGCCTGCTGCTGGAGATCGGCGTGACCATCGCCCGCAGCGGCCGGCGCGAGACGTTGCTCGAGCGCCGGGAGTACGACCAGGGCCAGCACGACGGCGTGCACGAGGTCCTCGCCGTGGGCTCGGCCGGGATGCTCGTCCGGCGCGACGTCTGGGACGCCCTCGGGGGCTTCGACCCGGAACTCCCGCTGCTGCGGGACGACGTCGACCTCGGGTGGCGGGCCACGCTGGCCGGGCACCGGGTCGTGTGCGTGACCGCGGCTGTCGTCGTCCACGCCGAGGCGATGACCCGGAGCCGCCGCAGCATCGGGCCGCACCGCTGGCACCGCCTCGACCGGCAGCATGCGGCGTACGTCCTGCTCACCAACCTGCCACTGCTGCTCGTCCCGGTTGCCGCGGTCTCCCTGACGGCTGGAGCCGTGCTGCGGGCCCTCGGCTACCTGCTCGGGAAGCAGCCGCGCTACGCCGCCGACGAGGTGGCCGCGCTGGCCGCCGTGCTGGGTCGCCCCCACCGCCTCGTCGCGGCTCGCGCGACCCGGCGGAGGACGAGGACCGTCCCGTCCCGGCGGGCGTTGCGACTGCTCGCACCGCGCAGCCGCGGGTGGCGCAACCTGGTCGAGACGACCTCGGCGATCTTCGGCACGACCGCGTCGCTCGACCTGGCCGGCCGGCACCGGGTGGCCGACCCGCGTGCGACCTCCGCTCCGGCCACCGGACCCGTCGGCGACGACGACGAAGAGATGCCCGGCTGGGGCACCGGCCTGGTCCGCCGGCTGGTGCTGCGACCCTCGGTCGGCCTGGCAGTGGGCCTCGTGCTGCTGGGTCTGCTAGCCACCCGCGGGCTGCTCGGCGACGGTCGGCTGCTCGGTGGTGCCCTGCTGCCCGCGCCCGCGAGCGGTGCCGACCTGTGGCGCACCTACCTCAGCTCCTGGCACCCGGTAGGTGTCGGAGGGGCGGGCGTCGCACCGCCCTACCTGGCCGTGCTCGCGCTGCTCGGGTCGGTGCTCGGTGGTGCGGAGCGGGCGGTGACCATGCTGCTGCTCGCGGCCGTTCCGCTCGCCGGGCTCTCCGCCTACGTCGTCGCCCGACGGGTCGTCCCCTCGGTGCCGCTGGGGATGTGGGCGGCGGTGTCCTACGCCCTGTTGCCACCCGCTCTGGGCGGCGTTGCTGCCGGCCGGCTCGGCACGACGGTCGTGACGATCCTGCTGCCGCTTGCCGCGCTGGCGGTGACGCGCGCGCTCGGGCTCGCCGGCACTGACCGCCGGGCGGGCAGTGCTCGAGCCACCTGGGCTGCGGTCCTGCTGCTGGCGGTGATGGCCGCTTTCGTGCCGCTCACGGTGCTGGTCGTCGCGGCCCTGGCCGCGGTGGCCGCTGTCCTGCTGCGGGGGGGCAACCTCGCCCGGCTGGCAACGCTGGTGCTGGGGCCCGTCGTGCTGCTGCTGCCGTGGCTGCCCGCCCTGGTGGCCGACCCGGGGCTGCTGCTGCGGGAGAGCGGGCTGCCGGGCCCGGGGCTGTCCGAGGTCGCGAACCCGCCGTTGGCGCAGCTGTTGCTGCACCCCGGCGGTCCGGGGCTGCCGCCGCTGCTGCTCACCGTCGGGCTGGTGCTGGCGGCGCTCGCGGCGCTGCTGCGGCCGGATCGACGGCGGCCGGTGCTCCTGGCCTGGGTCCTGGTTCTCGCCGGCCTGCTGGGCGCTGTGATCGTGAGCCGGGTGCAGGTGACTGCGCCGACGGTGCAGGTCCGGGTGCCGGCCTGGCCCGGCGCGCTGCTCGTGCTGTCCGGGGCGGGGCTGCTGCTGGCCGCCACTGTCGGCGCCCAAGGGGCCCGGAAGCGGGTGACGGGCAGCAGTTTCGGCTGGCGTCAGCCCGCCGCGGTCGTGGTCACCGCGCTGGCCGTGGTCGGCCCGGTGCTGATCGGGGCCTGGTGGGCGGTCAGTGGTGCAGGTGGCCCGCTGGACCGCCGTGACCCCGTGCTGCTGCCGGCGTTCGTCGCCGCCGAGGGTGGCCAGCCGTCCCGGCCACGAACGCTGGTGCTCCGGGCCCGTCCGGACGGTTCGCTCGGCTATGCGCTGCTGCGTGCCGAGGGTCCGCGCATCGGCGACGCCGAGCTCAGCCCGGCCGGGGACGGCGGTAGTCGCCTGGGAGCAGTGGTGGCCGACCTGGCCTCCGGACGCGGCGGCGATGCCGCAACCCGCCTGGTGCCCTACGGCGTGCGGTTCGTGCTGCTGGCGCGCCCGGCCGAGCGCTCGGTGGCCCGCGCGGTCGACGCGGTGCCGGGCGTCGTGCGCCTCGGATCATCCGGCGGGACGGTGCTGTGGCGGTTGAACTACCCGACGGGACGGCTCCGGGTTCTTCCTCCGGGGGCGCCGGTCAGTGACACCGACGGCTCGCCGCCCTCGGCCGGGGTCCTCCCCGCCGGCCAGGTCGGCGCGGACGTCCGGGTGGGCCCCGGTCCGGCCCGCCGGCTGCTCGTGCTCGCCGACCCGGTCGATCCCGGCTGGCGGGCCAGCGTCGACGGCTCGCGACTGCCTGCGACGACGTACGACGGGTGGGCCCAGGCGTTCACCCTGCCCGCGGCTGGTGGGCGGCTGCGGCTGGAGCACGACGCGGGGGCGGCGCCGGTGCTGCTGTGGCTGCAGCTGGCTGCCGTGGTCACCGTGATCGTGCTGGCCCTGCCGAAGCTGCGTACCGGGGACCACCCTGACGACAGCGACGACCCTGACGACGGCGAGGTGCACTTGTCATGACCGGCCGACTGCAGCGGCCGGGTGCCGTGCTGCTCGTGGTTCTCGCCGTGCTGGCCGTCGGGCTCGGCGCCGCGAGCTATCGCCTGCCGACGACTGCGCCGGTGACGGCGACGGCGGACGAGCCGCGACCCGAGGTGCCGCTGGCGCGCGCAGCCGCCGCGTGCCCCGCCCCGGTGGCCGGCGTCGACAGCACGACGAGGGTCGCGGTCGGAGCCCCCGGCCCGCAGCCGGGCATCGACGGCGGGCGTCCAGGCCGGTTCACCCTCGAGACGCTGGACGGCAAGCCGGTGGGGACGTTGCGCGGGGTGGCGCCGGCCGGAGCGGTGGCCGACGCGGCGCAGGGCGAGGATCCGGTCGCTGTGCGAGCTGTGGGCCGGTCCGCACCTGGGCTGGCTGCGAGCCAGCTCACTCGCAGCACCAACGCGGCGATGCGGGGCCTCGCCGGGGTCACCTGCACTCGGTCGGGGACCGACGTGTGGTTCGTCGGCAGTGGTTCGATCGTCGGGCAGCGCGGTCGGGTCTACCTGACCAACACCGAGGCCGCTCCCGCCGTCGTCGATGTCACGCTGTACGGCCCCGAGGGTCAGATCGAGGCTCCGGACGCGCGCGGGGTCACGGTCGCGCCCGGGGGTCAGGAGGTGCGGCTGCTCGACGCCCTCGCCCCGGGAGTCGAGCGGTTCGCCGTGCACGTGCGTGCGCGGCTGGGCCGGGTGTCGGCCGCCGTGCGCGACCTGCAGGTCGACGGGCTGACCCCGCTCGGCGCGGACTGGGTGCCCCCGACAACCGCGCCGGCGCGGCGCATGGTCGTGGCGGGTGTGCCCGGCGGCGCCGGGGAGCGACACCTGCAGATCGTCGCTCCGGGCAGCTCCGATGCGATCGTGCGCGTCCGCCTGATCAGTGAGTCGGGAGCGTTCGCGCCGTCCGGGCTCGACGTCATCGAGGTGCGGGCCGGAACGGTGAGCGACGTGGATCTCGCTCCGTTCACCGCGGGCGACCCGGTCAGCGTCGAGCTCGACTCGGACGCACCTATCACCGCTGGTGTGCTGGCGCGGGTCACCGGTGCCGACGGAGCGCTCGGTGAGCTGGCGTACGCCGCCGGCGCCGTTGCGCTCACCGCGACCGGCCCCGGTGTCGTGCCGGAGGTGCGAGCGAGCGAGGCGGTCACCAGCACGCTGCTGTTGACCGCACCGGGCCCCGAGGTCACCGTCATGCTGACACCACTGCCGCCGGCCGCCGGGCCGGGCCGCCGGTTGACGGTCGCCGCCGGCAGCCAGCTGCCCGTCGACCTGGCCAGCGTCGGGACGGCCGCGACCTTCGCGCTCCTGGTGACGCCGGTCAACGGCTCGGGACCGCTGCTCGCCGTCCGTCAGGTCGACGAGGTCGAGGCGAGGGGACCGTTCATCACCAGTAGCCCCGTGCTGCCGGGCCGGTACAGCGTCGCCGTCCCGCGGGTGGTTGCTGACCTGTCGACCGGCCTCCGGCTGGGCACACTGGGCAGCCAGGGAAACGGCTAGTCCGTGTCCCCGCTTTCCGGGTCGACGAGTGAGGGGTCGAGGCCGAGCAGCTCGGCCAGCGCCTCCACCAGCACCTGGTGCACCAGGAGCTCGCGCTCGCGGGCGCCCCGGGCCCGGGCCTCGATGCTGCGCCGGTGCACGACCAGCCGCGGCGGCTGCGCCCCCCGCGCCGGCGTCGCCCGGCCGAGGACGACCTGACTGTCGTCGTCGGACACCTCGGCGACCACGACGTCGATGCCCGCGAGCTGGTCGGCCCAGGTGCGGCCCAGCCGGCTCAGCGCGGCGTGCACGTGCTCGTCGAACTGCTCGGCCCGGGTCAGGACCACCGGCACCCCGGCTGGCGCCAGCGGGCCCCGCAGCCCGCGGCCACGGCGGTCTCGGGGCCTCCGGCGTCCCGATAGGCGTGCGGTCACCCCCGCAGGCTATTGCTGGCGAGCCTCCACCGTGGGCGGCCCCCCGGTCGCTAACGTTCGCCCGTGACCCACGTCCGTCGTTGTTCGCGGTCCGCCTGTCGGGGGCCCGCAGTCGCGACGCTGACCTATGTCTACGCCGACTCCACCGCGGTGCTCGGGCCGTTGGCGACCTACGCCGAGCCGCACTGCTACGACTTGTGCGCTCCCCACTCCGAGCGCCTCACCGCGCCCCGCGGGTGGGAGGTGCTACGTCTCGCCCCGGACCCTGCGACCCTCGAGCGCAGCAGCGACGACCTGGAGGCGCTCGCCGATGCGGTCCGCGAGGCCGCCCGCCCCGCGCCGGAGGGGGACCGGACGCCGGTCGAGGTCGGCCGGCGCGGCCACCTGAGGATGCTGCGCGACCCCGACAGCTGAGGCCTTAGGTCCGTTTCGTGCCACTAAGGCACTGTTCACCATAGAAACGCCGGGCGCTCAAGGAAATCCGCAGGGCTGCCGATGGACTCCTGTCACCCCGTCGGCCGAGTTTCGCACCTCAGCACAGTCCATCTCTTGCCCAGCTCTTGACCCGGCCGGTCGGACCTGCGCCCGGTCACCGCCGGGCTCTCCCGAAAGGTACGCCCCACATGCCGCGTTCCCTCACCGCCACCCGCCAGCACGTCCCCCTCGGGTCGCTCACCCAGCCCGGCGCCCGCGCCGGGGCTGCCTGCCGCGCCTGCGGCAGCGAGCGGGTCACCCGCATCGCGATGGCGTTGACCGACGGTTCGCCGGTGCAGTTCACCTCCTGCCACAAGTGCGAGCACCGGACCTGGGAAGAGAACGGCAGCGCTTCGGCGGTCATCCCCGTCCAGCGCGTGCTGGACCGCGTGCGCAAGGTCTGACCACCGCGGGTCGTCGCGCGAGGGCAACCGATACGCTCGCGCCGTGTCCGGCCCCACCTCGACGACCCGTCTCACCGCGCCCGATGGGTCGGCGGCCCAGCCGGATCGCATCGCGTCGATCGTCAAGGCGTACGACATCCGGGGTCTGGTCCCTGACCAGCTCGACACCGGCGTGGCCACCGCACTCGGAGCGGCCTTCGCCAAGGTGGTGGGTGCCGCTGGCTCGGCGGTCGTCATCGGTCGCGACATGCGGCCGTCCTCGCCGGAGCTGGCCGCCGCCTTCGCCGAAGGTGTGACGTCGCAAGGTGCCGACGTGGTCGACATCGGGCTCGCCTCGACAGACCAGCTCTACTTCGCCAGCGGCCACCTCGAGCTCGCCGGCGCCATGTTCACCGCGAGCCACAACCCGGCGCAGTACAACGGCATCAAGCTCTGCCGCCCGCGGGCCGTCGCCATCGGGCAGGACACCGGGCTCGCCGAGGTGCGCGACCTGGCCGTGGCCGGGGTGCCGACTGGCGGGGGACCCGCCGGCACGGTGCGGTCCCACGACCTGCTGACCGACTACGCCGACTACCTGCGCTCGCTGGTGGACATCAGCGGCAGCCGACGGCTCACCGTGGTGGTGGACGCGGGGAACGGCATGGCCGGGCACACGGTGCCGACCGTGCTTGCCGGACTCCCGCTGGACGTGGTCCCGATGTACTTCGAGCTGGACGGGTCCTTCCCCAACCACGAGGCCAACCCGCTGGACCCGGCCAACCTCGTCGACCTGCAGGCACGAGTGCGCGCGGAGGGGGCCGACATCGGTCTGGCCTTCGACGGGGATGCGGACCGGTGCTTCGTCATCGACGAGCGCGGCGAGCCGGTGACGCCGTCGGCGGTGACCGCGCTGGTCGCCGTGCGCGAGCTGGCCAGGGTGCCCGGCTCCGCAGTGATCCACAACCTGATCTCCTCGCGCGCGGTGCCCGAGATCGTGCGCGAGCACGGTGGCACCCCGATCCGCACGCGGGTGGGGCACTCGTTCATCAAGGCCGAGATGGCCAGCACGGGGGCGGTGTTCGGCGGGGAACACTCCGCGCACTACTACTTCCGTGACTTCTGGTGCGCCGACACCGGGATGCTGGCGGCGCTGCACGTGCTGGCCGCGCTGGGCGAGCAGGACCGCCCGCTCTCGGCCCTGGCGTCGGCGTACTCGCGCTACGTCGCGTCCGGGGAGATCAACAGCGCGGTCACCGACCAGGCGGCGGCCGTCGAGGTCGTCCGCCGCCATGCAACCGGACTGCCCGACACGACTGTCGACGACCTCGACGGCATGACAGTGGAGGCGCCCGACTGGTGGTTCAACCTGCGGGCCTCCAACACCGAGCCGCTGCTGCGGCTGAACGTGGAGGCCGCCGACGACACGACCATGGTCCGGGTGCGCGACGAGGTCCTCTCCCTCGTGCGCACCGGGACCACTGATGACGACCGGAAGGACACCTGAGCGTGGAGCTGGACCCGAAGCTGCTGGAGATCCTGGCCTGCCCGAACTGTCACGCGGCGCTGCGGGTGGACGAGTCGGCGCAGGAGCTGGTGTGCACGTCCGACTCCTGCGGGCTGGCCTACCCGGTCCGCGACGACATCCCCGTGCTGCTGGTCGACGAGGCCCGCCGCCCCGGGCCTGCCACCTGAGCGCCCGGATGCTCGAGCAGCCCTACGACGACTCGGTCCTGGACGACCAGGACGCGCTGGTTTCCGGCGACGCCCAACAGATGCTGCGGGCGATCGCGACCGCTGGTGCGCAGGTGCGGGAGTCGTTGCACTGCGTGCCCGACGAGGTCCTCGCACGGGTGGTGGCCGATGGGCGGCCCCGGTCGGTCGTTATCGCCGGCATGGGCGGCTCCGGGATCTGTGGCGACATGGTTGCCGCCATCGCCGGCCGGGACTGCCCCGTGCAGATCCTGGCCCATCGTGGCCACCGGCTGCCCGGCTGGGTGGGGTCGATGGACCTCGTGGTCGCGGTGTCCTGCTCGGGGGAGACCGAGGAGACGCTGAGCATCCTGGGCGAGGCGCTGCGGCGCGGCGCCCGGGTCGTGACCGTCGGTGCCGCCGGCTCCTCGCTCGCCGGACCGGGAGAAGAGGGCCGCGCGATCCACCTCACGGTCGACGCGCGCGGGCGGATGCCCCGGACGATGATGTGGGGGCTCACCGTCCCGATCCTGGTGCTGCTCGACGCCCTCGGACTCGTGGACGCTCCCCGTCAGCTGCTCGAACGCGTCGCCGACGACCTCGACCGCACCAGCGAGCGGTGCGGGCCGCGGGCCGGCAGCGACGTCAACCCGGCCAAGGCGTTGGCCCTGCAGCTGGCCGGCTCGCTGCCCTACCTGTGGGGCTCCAGCGAGCTGGCCACCGCGGTCGCCCACCGATTCCTCGCGCAGCTGGCGGAGAACGCGAAGTACCCGGCCGTGGCCGGGGCCTTGACCGAGGTGCATCACAACCAGGTGGTCGTCATGGCCGGCCGCTGCGGTGCCCTGGCTGCCGGGGACGACGACATCTTCCGCGACCGCGTCGAGGACGCCGAGGCGAGCCAGCACCCGTTGCGGATGCGGGTGCTGCTGCTTCGCGACACGGAGGAGGTCCCCGAGGTCGCTCGGCGCCGTGAGGCGACCGCGGCGGTCGGGGAGCGCTTCGACGTGCCCGTCGAGGAGGTCGCCGCCGAGGGCGAGCACCCACTGGACCGGCTGGCCAGCCTGGTCGCCCCGCTGGACTTCGCCAGCGCCTATCTCGCGCTGCTGCAGGGCATCGACCCCTCGCCGATCGAGCCGATCGCCTTGCTGAAGGCGGCCCCGCCGGACGAGGACCGATGAGCGCGTCGGGTGGGTCGAAGGCGATCGTCGCCGCGCTGACCGCCAACCTCGGCATCGCCGTGACGAAGTTCGTCGCGTTCCTGCTCACCGGCTCGTCGTCGATGCTGGCCGAGTCGATCCACTCGGTGGCCGACTCCGGCAACCAGGGCCTGCTGCTGCTCGGTGGGCGCCGGGCCAAGCGCGACGCAACGCCGGAGCACCCGTTCGGCTACGGCCGCGAGCGCTACATCTACGCCTTCATCGTGGCCATCGTGCTGTTCAGCGTCGGCGGGCTCTTCGCCCTGTTCGAGGGCTACGAGAAGCTCAGACACCCCGAGCCGATCGAGTCCTGGCAGTGGGTGCCGATCGTGGTCCTGCTCGCCGCCATCGGCATGGAGGGCTTCTCGTTCCGGACCGCCATCGTGGAGTCCAACCTGGTCCGGGGCGAACAGTCCTGGGTCACCTTCATCCGCCGGGCCAAGGCTCCTGAGCTGCCGGTGGTCCTGCTCGAGGACTTCGCCGCTCTCATCGGGCTGGTGCTCGCCCTGCTAGGAGTGGGGCTCACGCTCATCACCGGCAACGGCGTCTTTGACGGTGCCGGAACCCTGTGCATCGGTGTGCTGCTGGTCTGCGTAGCCGCGGTGCTGGCGGTCGAGACCAAGAGCCTGCTGCTCGGCGAGGGCGCCACTCGGGCGGTCGCCGCCCGGATCGAGGCGGCGCTGCTCGCCGACCCATCAGTCGAGCGGATCATTCACATGAAGACCCTCCACCTCGGCCCGGACGAGCTGCTCGTCGCCGCCAAGATCGCGGTGGATCACGACGACACCGCTCCGCAGGTCGCCCAGGCCATCGACGCCGCCGAGGTGCGGGTGCGTGCGGCCGCGCCCATCGCGAGGGTGATCTACCTCGAGCCGGACATCTGGTCCGCCTCCCGCGCCGAGGCCCCGATGCCGCCCGACGGCCGGACCGACGACGATGACTCCACCGCGCACGGCCAGGATGACTCCACCGCGCACGGCCGGTAGACTGCTGCCCTGGTCTGGCGCCACTGAGGGTGATGGGTCCTGAGGGACCGCGCCGGGCAGCAGCGCGACGAACGGTGGTCGCGCCTGCATGCATCCCGACACGCCCCGAGCCAAGGAGACTCCTCATGACTGTGCTCAACCCCGGTGACTACAAGGTCGCTGACCTCTCGCTGGCCGAGTTCGGCCGCAACGAGATCCGCCTCGCCCAGCACGAGATGCCGGGCCTGATGGCCTTGCGCGAGGAGTTCGGCGCGAGCCAGCCGCTCGCCGGCGCCCGCATCGCCGGCTCCCTGCACATGACCGTGCAGACCGCCGTGCTCATCGAGACCCTCGTCGCGCTCGGCGCCGACGTGCGCTGGGTGTCCTGCAACATCTTCTCCACGCAGGACCACGCCGCAGCCGCGACGGTCGTCGGCCCTGACGGCACCGTGGACAAGCCCTCCGGTGTCCCGGTCTTCGCCTGGAAGGGCGAGACGCTGCCGGAGTACTGGTGGTGCACCGAGGCGATGCTCACCTGGCCCGACGGCACGGGCCCGAACATGCTGCTCGACGACGGCGGTGACGCGACCATGCTGATCCACAAGGGGACCCAGTTCGAGAAGGCCGGTGCCGTGCCCAGCGCGGACGAGAGCGACTCCGAGGAGTACGCCGTCATCCTCGACCTGCTGCGCGCATCAGTCACCGCCGACTCGACGAAGTACACCCGCATGGGTCAGGGCATCAAGGGCGTCAGCGAGGAGACCACGACCGGTGTCCACCGCCTGTACGAGTTCGCCAAGACCGGCGAGCTGCTCTTCCCGGCCATCAACGTCAACGACTCGGTGACCAAGAGCAAGTTCGACAACAAGTACGGCACCCGGCACTCGCTGATCGACGGCATCAACCGCGCCACCGACGTCCTCATGGGCGGCAAGGTCGCTGTGGTCCTCGGCTACGGTGACGTCGGCAAGGGATGCGCCGAGTCGCTGCGCGGGCAGGGTGCCCGCGTCATCGTCACCGAGATCGACCCGATCTGCGCACTGCAGGCGGCGATGGACGGCTACCAGGTCACGACCCTTGACGACGTCGTCGAGTCCGGCGACATCTTCATCACCGCGACCGGCAACAAGGACATCATCTCGGCCGAGGACATGGGCCGGATGAAGCACCAGGCGATCGTCGGCAACATCGGTCACTTCGACAACGAGATCGACATCGCCGGGCTCGCACACGCCAAGGGTGTGCGGCGTACGACGATCACGCCGCAGGTCGACGAGTGGACGATCGCCGACGGCCACTCGATCATCCTGCTCTCGGAGGGCCGGCTGCTGAACCTCGGCAACGCCACGGGTCACCCGAGCTTCGTGATGTCGAACTCCTTCGCCAACCAGACGATCGCCCAGATCGAGCTGTTCACGAAGACCGACGAGTACGAGAAGCAGGTCTACGTGCTGCCGAAGCACCTGGACGAGAAGGTGGCCCGGCTGCACCTGGACGCACTCGGCGTCAGGCTGACCAAGCTCAGCAAGGACCAGGCCGAGTACATCGGCGTCGACGTGGCAGGCCCGTACAAGCCCGACCACTACCGCTACTGATCCGCGCCGCGGCTTGGTCGGTCGCGGTGTCATCGACCGCGATGTGATCGGTGCTGGGCCCGTTCCCCGGAGGGGAGCGGGCCTACGCGTCTGTCAGGCCCCGCCCGGTGCCGTGTCGCCACGGACGATGCCGCCCGCGATGTCACGCAGCTTGCGGTTGAGGCGCTGCGACGCCGTCGCGAGCAGGTGGAAGGCGTCGTCCTGGCTGATGCCGTGCGTGGCCATCAGGATGCCGACGGCTGCGCCGATCTCCCGGTTGGTCACCATGCCTTCGGAGAGCTGCTCGGCGCGCTCCGCGTGGGCGGCGCCCCAGATCGCGACGGAGGCCATCGATCCCAGGATCGCGCCCTGACCGATCGACTCGTCGGTGAAGACGTCCGGGGAGTCCGCGAACAGGTTGAGCGCGCCGCACCGCGCACCGTCCTGGACGAGCGGCACCGCGAGCATCGCGCGCACCGGCGTCTCCCTGACAACTCGCTCGGCCAGCCGTGGCCAGGCACTGTCCTTGGTGATGTCGTTGTCCACGTGGACTTTCTCGTCGATGCTGGCCTCGAAGCAAGGGCCCTCGTCGAGCTCGTCCTGCAGCCGGTCGATCATGCGCATGATGTCGTCGGTGGCGGCGACACCCTCGAAGCGCTCGCCCTGGCGCATCGCGATCGCCGCGCGGTCGACCCCGTCGACGAGGTCGACGGCGCGGGTGCAGACGATGTCGTAAACCTCGTCTCGAGATTGACCGTCGCGCAGCGCGTGGGCGAGGGCGGCGAACTGGTCATGCGCAAAGGCCGGGGTGGCCATGGCTGACCTCTCATCTGCTGGTGGACTCCGTAGTGCCGACTGCGCCAGCACCTCCTGCCCTGGGCTGGACGGCGGAACGAGACAGCCTAGGTGGCCAGGCTAGGGGGTCAGCCGGGCGGGGCGAAGGGTCCGTCCGGTTCCGGCGCCTGGGCAGCCGGTGCTGAAGGAGCAGGCCGGTACGCGGGAGCAGGCGGGTGCTCTGGGAACGGCGGTCCACCCAGTCGCGCGAGCTCGCGACGCCGCCGCTCGGCCAGCACAGCGGCCAGGAACGCCCAGGCCGGCGTACCGGGCGGGGGAGGTGGCGCAGTGACCGCAGCGAGAGAGCTCGCCAGTCGGTTGCCCATCGACTCACTGACAGCGGGAGCCAGGTCGGGCTGGCGGGAGAGAAACTGCCGCGCCGCCAGCGCCAGGTCGTCGGGCACCCGGGACAGCTCGAGGGTGGCCGCCCACGGCACGAGAGCAGGAGGCATCGGCATGACCGGCGCGGCGCGGACCGGCATCCGCTCCCGAACGACCACCGTCCCCGCCAGGTAGTCCCCGAGGCGCTTGCCGCGGGCCGAGGCGAGGGAGGTGATGAGCGCGATCGAGCCGAAACTGATCCAGATCTCGATCGCCGCGAGGAGGCCACGTACGAAGGCGTGCCGGAAGCGGATCGGTCCGCCGTCCTCGCGCACGACTCGCAGACCCAGCGCCATCTTGCCCAGCGTCCGGCCGCGAGTCGCGGTCTCGAACGACACCGGGTAGCCGATCACCACTGCCAGGTAGAACACGAGCGCCATCGCGGCCGCCAACGTGTCGTCGACGAAGTCGATGGTGCCTGCCACGACGAGCAGCCCGATCGTGAGCACAGCGAGCTGGATCGCGATGTCGATGGCCGTGGCGAGCGAACGGCTGGCGAGCTTGGCCAGCCTCAGCTCGAGGACGACGGCCTCACCGGTGACGAGGTCAGACATGCCGGCGAGGCTAACGCTCGTCGTTCGCGGGCCACTGGGCCGGTAGCTAGGGTTCCGGGGTGGACATCGACGCCTATGTGGCGCGCCATCGAGGCGACTGGACGCGCCTCGAGGAGCTGCTGCGCGCCGGCGGCCGCCGGTCGCGGCGCAGCGGGGCCGAGGTGGATGAGCTCGTCACGCTGTACCAGCGGGTGACGACCCACCTGTCAGTGGTCCGCTCGGCATCGCCCGATCCCGCGCTGGTCTCCCGGCTGTCCACGCTCGTCGCTCGCGCCCGCTCCTCCGTCACCGGCACCCAGACCGCAGCCTGGGCCGACCTCGCGCGCTTCTTCACGGTCGTGTTCCCCGCCGCGCTGTACCGCAGCGCCCGATGGTGGGTGTCGGTCGGGATCGCGTCCTGCCTCGTCGGGCTGGCCGTCGGGTGGTGGGTCGCGGGCCATCCGGAGGTGCAGGCGACCATCGCCGCCCCCGAACAGATCCGCCAGCTCGTCGA
Source organism: Actinomycetes bacterium (assembly GCA_038246575.1). Taxonomy (GTDB): domain Bacteria; phylum Actinomycetota; class Actinomycetes; order JACCUZ01; family JACCUZ01; genus JACCUZ01. Next base: position 25,705 of record JBBRVU010000012.1, read on the forward strand.
GCGCGACTTCGAGAGCTACTACTCCTCGGCACCCGCGGGGTCGTTCGCGGCGCGGGTCTTCACCAACAACGCCTGGGTCGCCGCGCTGTCGCTCGCGCTGGGTGTGCTGGTGGTGCCGGTCCTGTGGGTCCTGTGGCAGAACGCGCTCAACGTAGGCATCGCTGGGGGCCTGATGGCCTCGGCAGGCAAGACGGACCTGTTCTTCGGCCTGATCCTCCCGCACGGACTGCTGGAGCTGACCTGCGTGTTCGTCGCGGCGGGGGCGGGCCTGCGCCTTGGCTGGTCGTGGATCGACCCCGGGCCGCGCAGCCGGTCGCGGGCGCTGGCCGAGGAGGGCCAGGCGATGGGCGCCCTGGCTCTGGGCCTGGCGGCGATGCTGCTCATCTCCGGGCTGATCGAGGCGTTCGTCACCCCGTCGGGTCTGCCCACCTGGGCCCGTATCGGGATAGGTGCCGTTGTCTGGGCGGGCTTCCTGGCGTACGTGTTCGTGCTCGGTGGGCGGGCTGCTCGCGCCGGCGAGAAGGGTGACGTCCGCGGCGCGGGACAGATCGACGTCCTGCCCAGCACCGGCTGACACGACGGAGGACGGAATGGCATCGGGGAAGCACGACGCGCGCTCGCCCGGGCTGCCGACCTTGGGGCTGCGACCGGTGCGCCTCGACGACGAAGCAGCCTTCCTCCGGGCGCACCGCGAGATGGCCGAGGACGGTTTCACCTTCGGCCTCGGCTGGGAACCCGACTCGACGTTGCAGGCCTGGCCCGCGTACGTCCGGTCACTCGCCGACTGGGCCCATGGCGTGGACCTGCCCACCGATCATGTCCCGGCGACCTTCCTCCTCGCCGAGGTCGGTGGCGAGCTCGTGGGTCGGACCTCCATCCGTCACGAGCTCAACGACCTCCTGGCCCGCGAGGGCGGTCACATCGGCTACGGGGTCCTGCGCGCGCACCGTCGTCGGGGGTACGCCACCGAGATCCTCCGGCAGAGCCTCGTGGTGGCCCGGGCCCAGGGCGTCGACCGGGTGCTGGTCACCTGCGACGACGACAACGTCGGGTCGGCGACGGTCATCGAGAGCTGCGGTGGGTCCCGGGACCCCGACCAGCCGACCGTCCAGCCGACGGTGCCCGGCTCGATCCCCAAGCGCCGCTACTGGTTCGGCTGACAGCCCCGGCGCTGACCCACGGTCAGAGGCGACCGGCCCCCTTCAGGGCCAGGTAGCGGTCCGCGAGCTCCGGGGCGATGCGGTCGGGTGGCGCGTCGACCACCTCGACGCCGCGGCGGCGCAACAGCTCCGCGATGCGGCGGCGCTCGCCACGCGCTCGCTCGGCCGACGCGGCGTCATAGACCGCGTCCAGGTCTCCCCGTGCGGACGCCATCTCGTCCATCCGCGGGTCGGCGACCGAAGCCACGACGACCTGATGCCGGCGGGTCAGCTGCCCGAGCACCGGCAGCAGTCCCTCTTCCACCAGTGCGCTGTCCAAGGCCGTGAGCAGGACGACCAGACTGCGACGTGAGGCCCGGGACAGGATCGTGGCGACCATCCCGGCATAGTCGAGCTCGACCAGCGAGGCGTCGAGCGGGGCCATCGCCTGCACCAGCGCGGGAAGCAGTGCCGCTGCCGGCGCGGCCTCGACCCGCGCCCGCACGGCGCGGTCGTACGCCAGCAGGTCCACGCGGTCACCGGCTCTGGCAGCCAGTGCAGCGAGGAGCAGCGAGGCGTCCATCGCCGCGTCCAGCCGCGGTGCATCGCCGACCCGGCCCGCCGACGTACGCCCGCAGTCGAGCACCAGCAACACCCGCCGGTCCCGCTCCGGGCGCCAGGTGCGCACCATGACGTCAGTCGTACGAGCGGAGGCGCGCCAGTCGATCGATCGGACGTCGTCGCCCGCGACGTACTCCCGCAGCGAGTCGAACTCCGTGCCCTGCCCGCGGGTGCGCACGGCCGAGCGCCCGTCGAGCTCGCGCAGCCGGGCCAGCCGGGAGGGCAGGTGCCGGCGTGAGTCGAACGGCGGCAGCACGCGGACCCGCCAGGGAACCGCGTGCGAGCCCTGCCGGCCGGCCACTCCCAGTGGTCCGAGCGCGCGCACCGTCACCCGGTCGCCGTACCGGTCACCGCGCCGGGTCGGTCGCATCGCCGTCGTGACCCGACGACGCTCACCGGCCGGGACCTCGATCCGGTGTCGCTGCTCGGTCGCCCCGGCGCTCGGCGGCCACGCGTCGCGCAACACGCCGCGCAGTCGGCGCCGGCCCGGGTTGACCACAGTCAGCCGCACCGAGGTCGTCTCACCGAGGCGCACGGCCGCGTCCCCGTCCCGGGAGAGCGACAGGTTCCGGACCGACGTGGCGAGCGACACGTCCAGCACCACGAGGCCCACCAGGACGGCGGTCGCAACCAGGACGGCCCACCCGGTGGGCGCCAGCAGCACGACCACGGCGACCGCGGCAAGCGCGAGCAGCCCCAGCCGTCCGGTGACGGCCATCAGCGCGGGACGGCCACCGCGCCGAGGACACCGTCGAGGACGGCGTCGGGTGTGACGCCCTCCAGCTCGGCCTCGGGCCGGAGCTCGACCCGGTGTCGCAGTGCGGGCCGGGCCAGCGCCTTCACGTCGTCGGGGGTCACGTAGTCGCGTCCGGACAGCCAGGCCCAGGCACGCGCGGCAGACATCAGCGCGGTTGCACCACGAGGCGAGACCCCCAGCTGCAACGACGGGGAGGACCTCGTGGCCCGCGCGAGGTCCACGACGTAGCCGATCACCTCGGGGGCGATGGCGACGGCCCGCACGGCCGCCCGGCCGGCCACGAGGTCGGCGACCCCCGCCACCGGTCGCAGCCCCGCGGCCGCCAGGTCGCGCGGGTCGAACCCCTCGGCGTGCCGGTCGAGGACACCGATCTCCTCGTCCCTCGAGGGCAGCGGCATCGTCAGCTTGAGCAGGAACCGGTCGAGCTGGGCCTCGGGCAACGGGTAGGTGCCCTCGTACTCGACCGGGTTCTGCGTGGCGACGACGACGAACGGGTCGGGCAACGGCCGCGCGAGTCCGTCGACGGTGACCTGCCGTTCCTCCATCGCCTCCAGCAGGGCGGCCTGGGTCTTGGGCGGTGTCCGGTTGATCTCGTCGGCCAGCAGCAGGTTGGTGAACACCGGCCCCTCGCGGAAGGAGAACTCCGCGGATCGTGCGTCGTAGACCAGCGAGCCGGTCACGTCGCCGGGCATCAGGTCGGGAGTGAACTGCACGCGTTTGGTGTCCAGCGACAGCGCCGCTGACATGGCGCGGACGAGCAGGGTCTTGGCCACGCCCGGCACGCCTTCGAGCAGCACGTGCCCACGGCAGAGCAGGGCGATCACCAGCCCGCTGACGGCTGCGTCCTGCCCGACGACCGCCTTCGCGATCTCGGAGCGCAGGGCGAGCAGGACGTCACGGGAGTCGTCGGTCACGGGCGGCGAACCTCTCTGTCGAGGGCGTCGAGCTCGTCGGCCAGGCGGACCAGCTCGGAGTCGTCGGCGGGTGCGGCACCGTACAGGAGTCCGGTGACCTCGTCGGGCCCACGCCGGGTGCGGGCAGCCACCGCGTCCACCACGGTCGCCGGCGCGGACCTGGTGGGAACGCCGAGTGCCTTCCCGAGCCGGCTGCGGGCCGCCCCCCGCAGCGTCTCGGCGGCGGTGTCCCTGGCGTTGGCGCGTCGGTAGAGCCGGGCGCGGCCCTCCGTCGTCTCGGCGGCGCGCACGACCACGGGCAGGTCCTCGACGACGACCCGGCCCAGCCGCCGGCCCCGCCACAGGGCCAGCAGCAGTGCTGCGACGGTCAGCTGGACCAGCCCCCACCACACGCTGTACGGGACCAGGTCGTAGAACGAGGTCTGGGCGGCCGAGGCCGGGACGTCGGCGAGCGAGGGCAGGTACCACACCAGCCGGTCGTGGCTGCCGAGCAGTCCCAGGGCCAGGGCGGCGTTCCCCTCGTCGCTGAACCGGTCGTTGGTCAGGGCGACGGGGCTGCCAAGGAATGTGACGTGACGTCCGCGCTCGCGGATCTGGACCAGTGACGGGACCCCGTCCCTGGCGTAGCAGAGGACGGCGTCGCCACCCCCCTGGACCTCGAAGCCGAACCCACCGGTGTCGGCGCGTCCCGCCCGGCGCGCGGCGCGCAACCGGCAGCCTGGGCTGCGCACCTCGGTAGCCGAGGGCTGCCCGCCGGTCACGGCCGGCGCGAAGCGCTCCGGCCGGGCGGGGGAGACGAGGACGAGGTCGGCCCCGGTCTCCAGCAGCGTGTCCACCTGCTCGTCGACCAGGAGGTCGGGATCGGTCACGACGACGGTCGACGCGGCGCCGGACGGCACGGCGTCGGTCGACCGGACGACGCCGCGGATGGTCGTGCGCCGATCGACCTGGACGCCGAGGTCGCCGAGCACCTGGGCGACCGCCCGGCTCCCGGACGGCTGGGGCGCCGTCGGGTCCAGCCGCCCCGACCCCGGTCCGCCGGCGACGAGTGCGAGCACCAGGGCGCCGCCGATGACGATCAGGCCCACCGCCACCGGGCCACGCGCTGCCCGCCACAACGTCCTCGGCGTCGGGTCGAGGCTGCTGGTGGTGGGGACGGCCTCGAGGTCCGTGCTCATGTCGGCGGCACCGTCGTCACCGGCGCCCGGACCGCCAGGCGAGCCGAGGACACGGCGGAGTCCAGGTCCCGCAGCGCCTGGTCGGCCTCCGGCCCGGCCGGCCGGCCGCCGTACCAGACGTCGTCGAAGAGTCGTGCGCCGTCGGCCAGGCCGGCAGCGCAGGTCGGCAGTACGCCGCCGGCCTCGTTGGCGGCCTCGTGGGCGGTGCGACCGGGCCGCGGCTCGAGCACGGCACGCTCCTCCAGCGAGCGCACGATCGCGCGGTAGCGCTCGCGCACGGCCTCGGCCCACGCATCGTCGGCTGCGTGTCGATCGGCCAGGGCCCGGTGGGCGGCGGCGGTCAGCTCCCGGCCGAGGAACAGGGACCGGTCGTCAGCGCCGGACCGGGCGAGCGGCCCGACGCGCAGCCGGATCGCGACCGCGGCCGCCACGACCAGCAGGACGACGACGACGACCCCCGCGTATCCCCCGGGCGATGCCCCGGCCACCTGGTCGAGCACGTCCCCGAGCCGTCCGGCCAGCCAGCGCAGTGCCCGCTCGAGCAGACTCGGCCCGGCCTCGCGGTAGATCTGCTTGGCCAGCTCGTCGGCAGCGGCTTGCTGTGCCTGCGACCGGCCGAGGTCGACGGGAACCGCAGCGAGCAGGGCGAGCAGCAGGCTCATGAGGGCGGGGGGACCCCGGCCGCGCGCGCGAGCTCGAGGTCCAGGGCCTCCCGGCGCATCCGCCGGTCGACGTAGAGCAGAGCGGTCGCTGCTGCCGTGAACGGCCAGGTCAGCGCCGAGGCGACGATGGTGCCCACCGACGTCACGAGCAACGGCAGGATGGCGTACGGGTTGATGACGCCGCCGTCGCCGACCAGGAAGGTGACCAGCAGGGACACCACGGTGAACGGGATCGCCAGGATCCCGGCCAGGAACTGGGCGATGATGTTGACCAGCGCGAGGATGCCGAACGTCCGCCACCACGCGCCGGTCACCAGCTCGCGCGACCGCCGTAGCGACTGGCGCACCCGCCGTCGCTCCAGAACGATGGCCGCCGGCGCGAGCGCGAACGCGACGTACAGGTAGATGGCGGCCGCCAGGCCGATCGGCAGGCCGATGACCAGCACCACGACCACGGCCACCGTCGGAGCCGACACGGCCGCCAGCACCAGTCCCGGTGCGAGCGCGACAGCCAGGACGCCGAGCTCGATGAGCAGCACCAGCCCGGTGACCGCCAGCAGCGCGGGGATGCGCGGCCGGGCCTTCGCCCAGGCGGCACCGGTGGAGATGCGCTCGCCCAGGACGGCGCGGCTGACCACGACGGTGAGGATGCCGGTCAGCAGCAGGGCCGCTATCAGCGTGACCACGACCTGGGTGAGGGTGGCGGAGAGGGCGCTGGCCGTGAAGGCGATCTGCTCGCCGGGCGTGGCCGGCTGGCTGACGCTGAGGGCCGTGTCGCCCGTGTCCTTGAGCAACAGCCAGGTCAGCGGCACGGTGACCAGCTGGGAGGCGACCGCGACGACGGCGGAGAGCCCGAGCATGATCTTCGGCTGGGACCGGATGCTGGAGATCGCGCCGTCCAGGATCTCGCCCACGCCGAGCGGGCGGAGCGGGATGATCCCTGGCTTGGGGGGCAGTGGTGGCGGGCTCCACGGCGGTGCGCCCGGAGCTCCCGGCGCCCCTGTCCCGCCGGTCCAGCTGGGCTCGCCCCAACCGGCCGAGCCGGCGCCGGCTGGGGGCGGTGGCGCGCCCTGGCCGGGGTACGGCGGCGGTTGCTGCGGCGACCAGCCGGGCGGCGGCGGGTCGGAGGGAGGCATCCAGCGGTCCGTCACCGCGTCATCGTGTCACGATGACTGCATGAACGGACGCGGCCGGCGGTCACGGCGGGGGAGCAGATGAAGGCACGGGTGTTGATCGTCGACGACGATACGGCGCTCGCGGAGATGCTCGGCATCGTGCTGCGCGGCGAGGGCTACGACCCTGTGCTGTGCGCTGACGGTGAGCGTGCGCTGCAGATGTTCCAGGAGCACAAGCCCGACCTCGTCCTGCTCGACCTCATGCTGCCCGGCATGGACGGCATCGATGTCTGCCGTGCCATCCGCGCGGAGTCCGGGGTCCCGATCGTCATGCTCACCGCGAAGACCGACACCATCGACGTCGTAGTCGGCCTCGAGTCGGGCGCCGACGACTACGTCGTCAAGCCGTTCAAGCCCAAGGAGCTCGTCGCTCGCATCCGGGCCCGCCTGCGGCGCAGCGAGGAGCCGGCACCCGAGATCCTCGAGATCGGCGACCTCGTCATCGACGTGGCCGGACACTCGATCAAGCGCAGCGGCGAGGTGATCTCGCTGACGCCGCTGGAGTTCGACCTCCTCGTGGCCCTGGCCCGCAAGCCGTGGCAGGTCTACACGCGAGAGGTCCTGCTGGAGCAGGTCTGGGGTTACCGGCACGCGGCTGACACGCGGCTGGTCAACGTCCACGTCCAACGGTTGCGGTCGAAGATCGAGCGCGACCCCGAGCACCCCGAGATCGTCGTGACGGTCCGCGGGGTCGGCTACAAGGCTGGCCCGACCTGACCGACGACATCGCAGTGGCCGGGCCGCCGCCGACACCACGTCCGACGGCCGCGGTCCGGCGCGGGTGGCGGCGTGGCACCGCACTGTGGCGCCGGTCGCTGCAGCTGCGAGTGGTCACGACGACGACGCTGTTCACCCTCGTCGCGATCCTCGCTCTGGGGAACATCCTGGTCAGCAACGTGCGCGACGGGCTGCTCAGCGCGAAGCTGGAGTCCGCCCTCGCCGAGGCCGCCAGCGGCACGCGGGTGGGCCAGGAGACGTTCAGCTCGGCGGACCGCAGCGTCGCCGGCGTCTACGACACGCTCGTGCCCGACCTGGTGCGCCAGCTGTCGCGAAGCAGCGGCGCGGCCGGGTCCAAGGACGTGGTGCTGCTGCGCGGGCCGACCGTGTCGGTCCTCGATGCGCCCCTGGGCAGGAGCTCGTTCGGCGCCGACGTGACGGCCGTGCCCGACGCGCTGCGCGCCAGGGTGCAGTCGGCTGCGGCGCAGGCGTGGACGTACAGCGACGTGACCAGACCGACTGGGGGAACCGTCCCGGTCATCGTCGTGGGTGCCCCGGTCGTCGTGCCGGACATCGGGTCCTACGAGCTGTACTTCATGTTCCCGCTCGACAAGGAGCAGGACACCCTCGGGCTGGTGCGCCGAGCGCTGCTCTTCGCGGCCCTCGGGCTGGTCGTCTTGGTGGGTGGCATCGCCTGGCTGGTGACCCGGCAGGTGGTCACCCCGGTGCGGATGGCGGCCCGGATCGCCGAGCGACTGTCGGCGGGGCGCCTCGAGGAACGGATGCGGGTCCGCGGCGAGGACGACCTGGCTCGCCTGGCCGCGTCCTTCAACGGGATGGCGACCAGCCTGCAACGCCAGATCCGCCAGCTGGAGGACCTCTCCCGGGTCCAGCGGCGATTCGTGTCCGACGTCTCCCACGAGCTGCGGACGCCGCTGACCACGGTGCGGATGGCCGCGGACGTGCTGCACGAGGCGCGGGCCGGCTTCGACCCCGCCGTCGAGCGTTCGGCAGAGATCCTGCAGACCCAGCTCGACCGCTTCGAGTCGCTGCTGGGCGATCTCCTGGAGATCAGCAGGTACGACGCCGGGGCAGCGAGTCTGGACGCCGAGCCGACCGACATGACCGGCATCGCCCGGCACGTCATCGACTCGATGGACGTCCTCGCGGTGCGCCGTGGCAGCGTGCTGACGCTGGTGGCGCCACGGGCGCCGTGCGTCGCGGAGGCCGACGGCCGCCGGATCGAACGGATCCTGCGCAACCTGATCGGCAACGCCATCGAGCACGGCGACGGTCACCCGATCACCGTTCGGGTCGAGTGCGACGCCCATGCGGTCGCAGTGGCCGTCCGCGACCACGGCGTCGGAATGGCTCCGGCCGAGCTGACCATGGTGTTCAACCGGTTCTGGCGGGCCGACCCGGCTCGCGCACGCACGACAGGCGGCACGGGGCTGGGGCTGTCGATCGCCCTCGAGGACGCGCACCTGCACGACGGCTGGCTGCAGGCCTGGGGTCAGCCGGGCGACGGCTGCCAGTTCCGGCTCACCCTGCCCCGGCTGCACGGGACGGAGCTCACCGGATCGCCGATCCCGCTCGAGCCGGCCGACTCCCGTCGCCGGCGGGCGGCCGTGCAGGTCGGCAGCCCCTACCGGCGGGTGGGCGCCCCGAGCGGAGACCCGCATGGCTGACCCGATCCCCCGCCGCGCGGCCGCGGTGTCCTCGCTGCTGGCGGTGCTGCTGGCGATGCTGCTGGCGGCCTGCGCCGGGATCCCCACGTCGGGGCCGGTCCAGGAGGGCAGCGCCCTCCAGCTGCAGCCGGAGAACGAGGGTGTGCCGTTCATCGCGGAGCCACCGACCCGCGGTGCCGGACCCGACGACGTCGTGCGGGGATTCCTGCGGGCGAGCGCCGACTTCCGCGGCGACCACGAGGTGGCCCGTCTCTACCTCGCTCCTGACTCACGCCAGCGTTGGAACCCGGGGACGGTGACGACCGTCTACGACCGCAGCTCCCTGACCGTGGACCGCAACGACGACGGCGCAGTCGTCGTGAGGGGAACCGAGACCGCGCGCATCGACTCCGAAGGCATCTACCGCGCGTCTGCCGGTGACGCGGTCGTGGAGCAGGTGCTCCCGATGGAACGCATCGACGGCCAGTGGCGCATCGCCTCCGTGGCGAACGGGTTGCTGCTCTCGACCGTCGATGTCCGCGAGACGTTCCGCCAGCTGGCGCTGTACTTCCTCTCTCCGTCGCGCAACACGCTGGTGCCCGAGCTGGTGCTGCTCCCGCAGCTGCCGGGACTGACCACCAAGCTCGTGTCACGGCTCCTGCGCGGGCCCACCGCCGCCCTGCGCGGCGCCGTGGAGACCGCCTTTCCCCAGGGGACGGGGCTGGAGGTGGCCTCGGTGCCGGTTCGCGAGGGCGTCGCCTCCGTGCGCCTGGACCAGACGGCGCTGAAGGGCGATGACAAGGCGCGCGAGCAGATGTCGGCCCAGATCGTGTGGACCCTCAAACAGCTCGGGCCGGAGATCACCCGGATCCGGATCACCTCGGGTGGCGAGGATCTCGTGACGTCCGGGGTGAAGCCCGAGCAGCCGCGCGACTCGTGGCTGACCTTCGACCCGGACACGCTGCCCGGTGACCCCTCGCTCTTCGTCGTACGAGCCGGGAGCGTGGGCCGCATCATCGACGAACGCTTCGAGCAGGTGCCCGGCGGCGCGGGGCGGGCGGGAGCCGCGCTGCGGACACCCGCAGTCTCTCTCGACAGTGGCCGGGTGGCCGCCGTCAGCCAGGACGGGCGGACCATTGTCGAGGGAAGTCTGGCGGCGGACTCGCCGCTCGAGGTGGTGGCCAAGGGCGGGGACTTCGCAGCGCCCTCCTGGGGCCCCCTCGGTGACCTGTGGTTCATCGACCGGCTGAGCGGCCACCTCTTCGTGCTGCCGGAGGGCGGGACCCGGGCGGTCGCGGTCGGGATGCCCAGGCTCCCGGCCGGCGCGACGGCGACCGGGCTGGCAGTGTCCTTCGACGGAGCGCGGATCGCGTTGGTGACAGGTCGGGGCGCGCAGGCGCGGGCGGTCATCGGGGCGTTGTCCGGGGTGGACGCTCTCGACGGTGATGACACCCCCGACGGAGCGGTGACGGTGGTTGCGGTGCGGGAGCCTGCCCCGGACCTGCGCGGGGTTCGCGACGTCGGGTGGGCCGACGCGATGCAGGTGGTCGTGCTGGGCAGTCGGGACGACCTGCCCCTCCAGCCGGTGTACGTCACCATCGACGGCTTCGAGGCCGTCGAGGTCCCGCCGCTGGAGGACGTCGTGTCGGTGGCGGCCATCCCGCCGCAGCGCCCGCAGACGGCCCCACTGGTGGCCGCGACGAGCAAGGGTCGGCTGTTCGCCTTCATCTCCGGGCCCGGCTGGGTCGCCCTCGCGCAGGGCTCGGACCCGGCCTACCCCGGCTGAGCCACAGCACTGGCATCCACAGCTGGCATCCACAGCTGGCCGCGGTCCACAGGACGCGGCTGCCAGGCTTGGGGCCGTGAGCTCCACGCCGGCCCGCACAACCTGTCGGGCCCTGCTCGGCGTGCGGGCCGCGGTGGCGGGACTGGTCGACCTCGCCCTCCCGGCCCGGTGCGCAGGTTGCGAGAGCGTTCCCGGGCTCTGGTGCCCGAGCTGCGCGGCGACGCTGGCCGGGCCGGTCCGGGTCAGGTGGCCGCGCCCGGCGCCGGCGGGGCTCCCGACGCCCTGGGCGGTCGCTGACTACGAGGGGGCCGTCCGGGCGGCGGTCCTGGCGCACAAGGAGCACGGCCGCCAACGGCTGGTGCGCCCGCTGGGTCAGGCGCTGGCGCGCAGCGTTGTCGCCGGTGCGCCAGCCGGGGCGGCGGTGGTGCTGGTCCCGGCTCCGTCACGCAGATCGGCGATTCGGGCTCGGGGCCACGACTCGACCACCCGGCTCGCGCGGACTGCGGCCGCGCTGGTGCGCGCCCAGGGCCTGGTCGTGTCAGTGCTCCCCGTGTTGCGCCTGACAGCCGAGGTCGACGACCAGGCCGGACTCACGTCAGTCCAGCGGGCGGCGAACCTGGCCGGCGCGATGGAGGTTCCCGCGCGGTGGCGCGGTCTGGTCCGCGGGGCTCCCGTCCTGCTCGTCGACGACGTCATCACCACGGGGGCCACGCTGGCCGAGGCCGCGCGGGCCCTGCGCCAGGGCGGAGCGTGGGTGGCCGGGGCCGCGGTGATCGCTGCCACCAGGCGAACGGGTGACCCGAGCCGCTCGGTCGCGTCGGGTGGGCTGTTGCCGGGAGACTCGGGGGACTAGCGTTTGTGTATGGCACCCGTCCGGGTCCGTGGTTGCGCCGGATCCATGTCCCTTCGCGGGATGCAGGTCCGGCTAGCCGATGCCAGCCGCAGGCGAAACGGCCCACGTAAGGCGACTTCTCGTCGTTCGATCACGGTGCGGCTTAGATGTCAGTCCTGCCCCGGTGGAGAACCAGATGTTCTTCGGGCCGGGAGAAGGGCAGTAGTAGCCCGAGTGGCTGCGATCCCCTCAGCAGGCGGATGTGGGGTCGAAGACCAGGTCGGCCGGACGGGTGCCTGTTGCTCCTACGATGAGCATCATCTGCACGCTCGAGACGTGGAGGGTCACTACGTGGACATCATCGTCAAGGGTCGTCACACCGAGATCACCGAGCGGTTCCGTCAGCACGTGACGGAGAAGCTCACGAAGATCGAGAAACTCGATTCGAAGGTGATCAGCATCGACGTCGAGTGCTCCGCGGAGCGCAACCCTCGACTGTCCGATCATCGGGAACGGATCGAGATCACCATTCGATCTCGGGGTCCCGTGCTGCGCGCCGAAGCCGCGGCACAGGACAGCTTCACGGCCCTGGACCTGGCGGTGGCCAAGCTGGAGACCCAGCTGAGGCGGGCCCACGACCGACGGCGTGTGCACCACGGGGGCAAGACTCCGGTGTCAGTGGCGGCAGCGACGGCACGTCTGGCGCAGAGCAACGGCTACGCCGACGCGTCCGAGCGGGGCCAGGTGTCGTCCCACGGAGCCGGCGAGCCGGTCGACGACGGCCCGATGTACGTGCGGGAGAAGGTGCACTCGGCCACACCGATCAACCTCGACCAGGCTTTGTACGAGATGGAACTGGTCGGTCATGATTTCTACCTATTCGTGGATGCCGAGACCGAGCTGCCGAGTGTGGTCTACCGCCGGCGCGGCTATGACTACGGCGTGATCCGACTGGCGGTCTGACCCGTACCGGTTTCCCTCGTCCGGCCCTGCCGACCTGCTCTGACGTGCCATGATTCACCTGGCCGGTAACCCAGAGTCATCGGCCGAGGGACACCGTACGTACGGACCGGACAGTGAGAGGCAGGCGTTGAGCGAGAACAGCAACGCTCCGCAGTCGCGCAGCGAGCCCATTCGCGTCCTGGTCGTCGATGACCACGCGCTGTTCCGCCGGGGCCTGGAGATGGTTCTGGGCCAGGAGACCGACATCGAGGTCGTGGGCGAGGCAGGGGACGGCGCCGAAGCCGTCGATCTCGCCTCGGCGCTGCTGCCCGACATCGTGCTGATGGACGTGCGCATGCCGCGACGCAGCGGCATCGAGGCCTGTACCGCGATCAAGGACGTCGTCCCCAGCGCGAAGATCGTGATGCTCACCATCTCCGACGACGAGGCCGATCTGTACGACGCCATCAAGGCCGGCGCGAGCGGGTACCTCCTGAAGGAGATCTCGATCGACGAGGTCGCCGCCGCGATCCGATCGGTCGCCGGTGGTCAGTCTCTGATCAGCCCCTCGATGGCCTCGAAGCTGCTTTCCGAGTTCGCCACGATGATCAAGAAAGGTGACGAGCGCCAGCAAGTGCCCGCGCCGCGGCTGACCGACCGCGAGCTCGAGGTGCTCAAGCTCGTCGCCAAGGGCCTGAACAACCGCGACATCGCCAAAGAGCTCTTCATCAGCGAGAACACCGTGAAGAACCACATCCGCAACATCCTGGAGAAGCTGCAGCTGCACTCCCGGATGGAGGCAGTGGTCTACGCGGTGCGCGAGAAGCTGCTCGAGATCACCTGACGGTCCGCCTGACTGCCAGCGACCGGCCGGTCCGCCCGCCCACCGATGCCGAGGTGGCCGACACCCCGTTGCGCAGGGTCGCGGTTCTCGTCGCGCTGATCGGCGCCGAAGCGGTCGCCGACTCGTGCGCTGCGCTGCTTCGTGGTGCCGACCCGACCGACCCGTCGGTTCCGGCGCTCGCGTGGTTCGGCGGGTCGTCCGAGGTGTCGCGGGTCGCGAAGGGACTTGATCTCGGCGACTGGCCAAGGGTCTGGGCGGCGCGGGGTCTGCTGCACTGCTATCGACCGGTTGCGGCCCCGGCAGTTGTCGATGGCCTCGCCGACGAGTCGTGGCGGGTGCGCGAGATGTGCGCAAAGGTCGTGCGCGCGCACGAGATCGGCTCCGCCGCCGCGGCGCTGCACCGGTGCTGCTCCGATGACGTCACGCGGGTGCGGGTCGCAGCGGTACGTGGCCTCGCCACGGTGGGGGAGTCCGAGGACGCGAAGCCGATCCGGGATCGCCTCGACGACGAGGACCCGACGGTCGTTGCGGCCGCGGAGACCGCGTTGCGCGACCTGTCGCGCCGCCTCGACCACGACGTGTAGCCGTGGCCGGGGTGCGGTGGGCTCGGACTGGCTGGAGGCCGTGGCGTGGGAATTCTCATGATCGGAGCAAACCAGAGCCCGGCGTTGGGCCCCTGCTACTCCGATCATGTCGTTTCCCAAGCATGCGACGCGGACCAGCAACACGAACGTAGTTAGCGTCGCTGGCGCCCGGACTCGGTCAGCCGGTGGCCGCGATGAAGTCCAGGATGCGTCGCCAGGCGTCGTCGCAGGCGTCCTGGTGCGTCGTGAAGCTGCGGTCGAAGAACGAGTGCGGTGCGCCGTCGTACACGTGCACGTCAGCCCGCACCCCCCGATCGCGCACCCGCACGGCAAGCGCCTCTGCGTCGGCCGCCGCGATGTTCTCGTCGGCACCGGCCATGAGCATCAGCAGCGGTGCCGTCATCCGCTCGGCGCTGTCCGCAGCCACCTCCGGCCGACCGTAGAAGCCGACGCACCCGCTCAGGCCGGGGTTGTCACCCGACTGAGCCCAGGACCGGCTGCCGCCGAAGCAGAAGCCGACGGTGAACACCCGGTCGACACCCCCTCCGGCATCGCTGCGCAGATAGGCCGCGCCGGCAGCGACATCGGCCGCGACTCCGTGAACGGTGGCCTGTTGCGCGTGTGCCCGGAAGTCGAAGCCTTCCCCGCGGTCGTCCGTGGTCGCGGTCCGGCCGAAGTAGTCGATCGCCACAGCGTCGATCCCGGCCTCCGCGAGACGAGTCGTCAGCTCCCGGTAGTACTGGTGCAGTCCGCGGACGTCCGGCATGACGACGACGCCGGCGCCGGTGGGCTCCCCGGCTCTCGCGGCGTGTGCGATCAGGTTGGTCCCGTCAGCCGCCGTGAGGCGGAGCGCCGAGTCGGAGAGCACCGCTCCGCGGACCGGCGGTGCGGGTGGGCGGCTGCTGTGGTCATGGCACATGGGCACATCCTGCCTGCAGGCAACGGTCGGTGCCGCGTGACAGCATCAGCGACCGTGACACCGCAGCCGGTCCGACTGAGCCTGGCGCGGGCCCGTCGCGTCGCTGTCGCCGCGCAGGGACTGGCTGCCCCACGTCCGGGCGCCCCGGGCATGCGGCAGGTGACAGCCACGGTCGAACGCATCGGTCTTTTGCAGATCGACAGCGTCAACGTGCTGACCAGAGCGCACTACCTGCCACTGTTCTCGCGACTCGGGCCGTACGACCGCGGACTGCTCGACCGGGCCACCGGGCGGGCGCCGCGTCGGCTGGTGGAGTACTGGGCGCACGAGGCCAGTCTCGTGCCGCCGTCCACGCAGCGGCTGTTGCGCTGGCGGATGCGGCGCAGCGAGGAGGCCTGGGGCGGCATCCGCTCCATCGCCGTCCAGCGACCCGACCTCGTGCAGGCCGTTCGTGAGGAGCTCGCGGGTCGAACCGTCCCGATGACGGCGACGCAGGTCGAGGCAGCGCTGGAGCACGACGTGCCCCGAGCCAAGGTCGACTGGGGCTGGAACTGGTCCGAGGTCAAGCGGGCGCTGGAGTTCCTCTTCTACGCCGGGGAGATCTGCTCGGCCGGGCGCACCTCGTCATTCGAGCGCCGGTACGCAGCCCCGGAGCGAGTCCTGCCGCGCGAGGTCCTCGACGCACCCGACCTCACCGACAGCGAGTCGTTCGTCGAGCTGGTGCGCATCGCTGCTCGTGCCCATGGGGTCGGGACCGAAGCCTGCCTGCGCGACTACTTCCGGATGCGCCAGGTCGACACCAGGGCGGCGATTGCCACCCTCGTCGAGAGCGGCGAGCTCTTGCCTGCGCAGGTCGAGGGCTGGTCGCGCCCGGCCTACCTTCATCGCGACGCCAGGATCCCGCGACGAGTCGAGGCACGGGCCCTGCTGGTGCCGTTCGACCCGCTTGTCTGGTTTCGCTGGCGCGCGAAGGAGCTGTTCGACTTCCACTACCGGATCGAGATCTACACGCCGGTCGAGAAGCGGGTCTTCGGCTACTACGTTCTGCCTTTCCTGCTCGGAGACCGACTGGTCGCCCGCGTCGACCTCAAGGCGGACCGGGGGTCGGGCGCGCTGCTCGTGCGCGCCGCGCATGCCGAGAACCACGCACCGTCGGAGACTGCCGGCGCGCTGGCCGACGAGCTGCGCGAGGTGGCCCGCTGGCTCGACCTCGACGACGTCCTGGTCGAGGACCGCGGTGACCTGTCGGCCGCGCTGTGCGTCGAGGTGGCCCGCGGCTGACGGGTCGGCTCA
This sequence comes from Actinomycetes bacterium, assembly GCA_038246575.1. GTDB lineage: Bacteria > Actinomycetota > Actinomycetes > JACCUZ01 > JACCUZ01 > JACCUZ01. Next base: position 41,735 of record JBBRVU010000012.1, read on the forward strand.
GCTGTCCGGGCCCAGGACCTTCCATTCCAACGCAGCCTGCTTCGTCTGGCCGGCGACCGAAAGGTGGTTGCCGTCGGGGGCAGCAGCCGCAGGTAGATGCTGTCCACCGCGGGGTTGTCGCCGGTCGCCCAGGAGTTCTCCGTGGCGTCGGTGTGGGGCTTGGCCGGGTCGGAGTTGTAGCCGGTGGTGCCGGAGTGGCCCAGGACCACGAGTGAGTTCGGGTACTTGTCGGAGAGCGGGGCCGAGCTCTCCAACGCGTCGCGGACGTGCTGGACGCGCTGGACTGAGCGGACGTGCTGGACGGAGCGGACGTGCCGGAATGTCTGGTCGCCAGGGCCGGCCGACGGCGAGGAACCGCTCGAGGTGCAGGCGACGAGCAGCCCGCAGATGCCGGCCAGCGCGACCGCGCGGACCCGGTGTCTGGTCGCCAGCAGGTACCCGGTCATGGCAGCCTCCCCGGTGGCGGCCGCGTGCCGTCGCGGACAGGACACCACTTGGCCGGGACACATCGCTTTGGCTCTTCTAGCCGTCCGGGTCAGAATCTCTCGGCTGCGTAGCCGGCCCGCTCCCCGACGGGGGCGTCGACGGTCGTCGGCGTCGGCTCACGGCTCGGGGTCCGATGCCAGCCGCGCGTGCAGGTGCTCGTCGTGACGGGTGCCGTCGTCGGCCCGGTACGCGCCACGCAGGGTCCCCTCGGCGCGGAAGCCCGCCTTCTCCGCCACCCGGCAGGACGCCAGGTTGTCCAGGTCGTGGGGCAGGCTGATCCGCTCGATCTCCAGCGCACCGAAGGCCCAGCGGGCAACTGCGCCGAGCGCGGTGGTGGCGACTCCGCGACCACGAGCCCACGGCGCGGTGCGGTAGCCCACCGCCGCCACTCGACTCTCCAGGTCGATCTCCCACAGCGAGACGTTGCCGGCGAGCCGACCCGTGGTCGCGTCGAGCACGGAGAACGTCGCGTGCCGGCCCACTGTCCAGTCCGCCCCGCCCTCGCACCAGGCGCGGGCCGAGGCAAGGTCGACGACGGTGGGTGCCGGGTTGAACTGCACGGTGAGCGGGTCCGTCAACATAGTCAGCGCGTCGGCCGCCTCGTCCGGCGACGGCGGCCGCAGCTGCCAGGCCCCGGCAGCGATCTCGACCGGCTCGATCTGGGCAGGGCTCACAGCTCGCGCACCCGCGCATGCAGGTGCTCGTCCACGAAGCCCTCGACGAGCAGGCAGGACTGGCGCTGGGTCCCTTCCAGCTCGAACCCCGCCTTGGTGGCAACCCGGCAGGAGGCGAGGTTCATCACCGCGTGCTGCAGCTGTACTCGGTTCAGCGCCAACCCGTCGGCGGCATCGAAGGCGTACGCCGTGACCAGGCCCAGCGCGCGCGGCGCCACGCCACGGCCGCGTGCGTCGGGCATCGTCCAGTACGACGCGGTCGTGAACCGGTCGACGCGGTTGATCGATCGCAGCGACACCGCTCCGACGACGACGGCCCGCTCGGTGACCGCCCAGGCGACGGCCTCGCCGCTCCGGGCGCGCCGCCGGGTCCGCTCCAGCGCTCGGCGCGCATCGTCCGGCCCGGCCGGGGGTCGCGGGTTCCAGCGGGCGGTCGACGGATGCGTCATCCCGCGCAGGTAGGCGTCGCCGTCGGCGTCGCCCCAGGCGCGCAGCCGCAACCCCGCACCGGCCAGCACCGGCACGGTGAGGGGGACCGGGACCGGTTCGGCCGGGCCCGGCGGGTCGGTCGCCAACCGGGCATGCCGGTGCAGGTCGCGCACGACGCCGTCGCCGTTGCCGTAGGCCATGGCGGCTCGTTCCACCCCCTCGTGGACGAATCCGGCGGCCACGGCGACCCGGCAGGACGCGGTGTTGGCGAGGTCGTGCAGCAGCTCGACGCGGCGCAGCCCCAGCTCCTCGAACCCCCAGCGGGCCAGCGTCGTCACGGCTGCGGTCGCCACACCTCTGCGACGGTGTGACGGAAGGACCCCGTAGCCAATCTCTGCTGAGGGGATGTCGTCGTCGAACCGGTGCAGCCCGGTGCGGCCGATCAGCGCCCTCGTCGCGACGTCGCGGACCGCGAGATCGACCCGGCCGGGGCCGGTCCGGTCGGACATCCAGCGGCGCGCATCGTCGATCGTGGCGACCGAACGCAGCGACCCGGAGAACTCCCGGGTGGCAGGGTCGTCTGCCAGCTCGAGGATGCGAGGCAGGTCCGCCTCCTCCCACGGGGAGAGCAGGACGCCGTCACCGAGCAGCTCCGGAGAGGTCTGGGGCAGGTCGACGGGCATCAGATGAGCTCTCCGCGCAGCAGGCCGGCCACCTGGCCGTCGAGACGGTCCTCGCGGTGGGCCAGCCGGCGGCGGCAGGTGCCCTCCCACCGGAACCCGAGCTTCTCGACGACCCGCCAGGACGCGGCGTTGCCGACCCCGGCCCACCACTCGATCCGCTCCAGGGCGAGCACGTCGAACCCGAAGCGGCAGACGAGCCGGGCGGCGTCGGTCATCACGCCGCGGCCACGGGCCCAGGGGGCCGCCCAGTAGCCGATCTCGCGCATGCCGGGGTCCCGCGCGTGCAGACCGACCATGGCGAGCAGCCGCCCGTCGCCGACGTCGGTCACGGCGAAGGTCATCTCGCCGTCCGCCGCCGACCAGCGCGCCTCTCGCGACGCGACGAACTCGACCGCGTGCTGGGTCTCGTACGGCATCGGGACCGGCACCCAGCGAGCGATCTCCGGGTCCTGGCAGGCAGCCGTGATGGCCGTCACATCGCGCTCGTCGGGCAGGCGCAGCAGCAGGCGGGTGTTGGTCAGCTCCACAGGTTCAGGCAGGTGCACGGACCCATCCAAGCGGGCACCCGGCGACCGGTCGAGCCGTTATGGCACCGACGGGTACGCCTACGATGGCGGGCCAGGCGTCACATCCAGCAGTCTTCAGCGTTCGAGGAGTTCCCGCGTGCCCGCCATAGTTGACAGGATCCTTCGCGCCGGCGAAGGCAAGATCTTGCGCAAGCTCAGCGCGATCGCCGGTCAGATCAACTCGATCGAGGACGACTTCGTCGCGATGAGCGACGCTGAGCTGCGGGCGATGACCGACGAGTTCCGGTCCCGTCTCGCCGACGGTCAGACGCTCGACGACCTGCTTCCCGAGGCGTTCGCCACCGTGCGCGAGGCCGCGCGGCGCACCCTCGGCCAGAGACACTTCGATGTCCAGCTGATGGGCGGCGCCGCACTTCACCTCGGCAACATCGCCGAGATGAAGACCGGTGAGGGCAAGACGCTGGTCGCCACGCTGCCGGCCTACCTCAACGCACTCGAGGGCAAGGGCGTCCACGTCATCACCGTGAACGACTACCTCGCGGAGTACCAGTCCGAGCTGATGGGTCGCGTCCACCGCTTCCTGGGCCTCGAGGTCGGCGTCATCATCTCCGACCAGCGCCCGGACGAGCGCCGCGGGCAGTACGGCGCCGACATCACGTACGGCACGAACAACGAGTTCGGCTTCGACTACCTGCGCGACAACATGGCGTGGAGCCGGGACGAGCTCGTCCAGCGGGGACACAACTTCGCCGTAGTCGACGAGGTC
>JBBRVU010000013.1:0-41750 GCA_038246575.1 Actinomycetes bacterium
GGAGAGGTGGCGGGTCGTGGTCCCGTCGAACTTGGCCAGCGAGGTCATCAGCACGGTGCGGATCGGCACGTTGATGCCGACGCCGAGCGTGTCCGTGCCGCAGACGACCTTGAGCAGCCCGGCCTGGGTGAGCCGCTCGACCAGGCGGCGGTAGCGGGGGAGCAGGCCGGCGTGGTGCACGCCGATGCCGTGGCGCAGCAGCCGGGACAGCGTCTTGCCGAAGCCGGCAGAGAACCGGAACCCGCCGATGGCCTCGGCGATCGCGTCGCGCTCGGCCCGGCTGGCCACGTTGATGCTGGTGAGCGCCTGTGCTCGTTCGAGAGCGGCGACCTGGGTGGGATGGACGACGTACACCGGTGCCTGGTGGGTGTCGAGCAGCTCCTGCAGCGTCTCGTGCACCGGGGTGGTGACGTAGTAGTAGGTGAGCGGCACCGGGCGCTCGCCGGTCGCCACGACCGCGGTGGGCCGACCGGTGCGGCGGACGAGGTCGTCCCGGAACCGGGTCACGTCGCCGAGGGTCGCCGACATGAGCAGGAACTGGGCGCGGGGCAGCTCGAGCAGCGGCACCTGCCACGCCCAGCCGCGCTCCGGGTCCGCGTAGTAGTGGAACTCGTCCATCACGATGGTGCCGATGTCGAGGTCGGCGCCCTCGCGCAGCGCCATGTTGGCCAGCACCTCGGCGGTCGCAGTGAGGATCGGCGCGGTGGGGTTCACTGCGGCGTCGCCGGTCAGCATGCCGACGCTGTCCGCACCGAAGACCTCGCAGAGGGCGAAGAACTTCTCCGAGACGAGTGCCTTGATCGGTGCGGTGTAGATGCTGCGGCGGCTGCCCTCGGTGCGGGCCATCGCGGCGAAGTGCGCCCCGGTCGCGACCAGGCTCTTGCCCGACCCGGTGGGGGTGCCGAGGATGACGTTGCTGCCCGAGACGAGCTCGATCAGCGCCTCGGTCTGCGCCGGGTAGAGCTCGAGACCCTGCTCCGTCGTCCAGGCGGCGAACGCGTCGAAGAGGGAGTCCGGGTCCGGGTCGGCCGGGATCTGGTCGACGAGGAGCATCGGGGTCGAGGATAGGGCCCGGCCGCCTGCTGGCGTCCCGGCGCAACCCGCTCGCCGTGGCCGTCGGCCCCCCGGACGTCCGCCCGAGTCCTAGCTCAGGCCGTCGGCGTGACGGGCGTGCCCGTCGGGTGCACGGCGCCCGCTGAGTCCAGGGGCATGAGGACCCACAGCAGCGGATAGACCAGGATCTGGCTGCCGGGCACGATCATCAGCAGCAGGACGAAGACGAGTCGGGCCGACCACGGCGTGAGGCCGAAGCGGCGGCCGAGGCCGGCGCAGACGCCGCCGAGGACGCGGCTGTCGCTGGACCGGACGAGGCCCTGCCGGCGGAAGGTGTCGCGGATGTCGTTCACGGGTGGTGCTCCAATGGTCGATGTCGTTGGTGACGTGACCAGACTGCGGCTGGTGACACCCCGAAGCGCATCGGGGAGCGACCCTGGTCGGCCCCCGATATGGCCTTGCGGGGTGTCGAGACCGGTCCCCTACGCTGGCCGCATGACCGAGGTCGCCACTGGGGAGCCAGCGCTCGACGAGCAGCTGGAAGCGCACCGGATCGAGCTGACGGCGTACTGCTATCGCATGCTCGGCTCGGCCTTCGAGGCCGAGGACGCCGTGCAGGACACGATGGTGCGCGCCTGGCGGGGGCATGCGCGGTTCGAGGGCCGGGCGTCGCTGCGGTCCTGGCTGTACCGGATCGCCACGAATGTCTGCTTCGACCTGCTCGACGGCCGGCAGCGGTGGGCGCGGCCGATGGACCTGGGGCCAGCGCAGTCCGCCGACACGGCGCTGGGGGCGCCGTTGCCGGAGCAGCACTGGATCCAGCCGGTGCCCGACGGCCGGGTGCTGCCGGAGACAGGCGATCCGGCCGAGGTCGCCGAGCTGCGCGACACGGTGCGGCTGGCCTTCGTCGCCGCACTGCACCACCTGCCGCCGCGGCAACGCGCCGTCCTCATCCTGCGCGAGGTGCTGCGCTGGCCGGCGTCCGAGGTCGCGACGCTGCTCGACACGTCGGTCGCGTCGGTCAACAGCGCGCTGCAGCGGGCGCGGGCGACGCTGGGCGAGCTCGACGTGGACGGTCGCCGCGACGCCCCAGCGCTGAACGAGGAGAGCAAGGCACTGCTGACCCGCTACGTCGACGCGTTCGAGCGCTACGACATGGCTGCCCTCACGGCGCTGCTGCGCGAGGACGCGACCTGGTCGATGCCGCCGTTCGAGCTGTGGCTTCGTGGGCACGAGGACATTGCCGCGTTCTGCCGGGGGACCGGCGCGGCGTGCGCGGGCTCACGGCTGGTGGCGACGACCGCCAACGGCTCGCCCGCGTACGGGCAGTACAAGCCGTCGCCCGACGGTGGCTTCGAGCCCTGGTCGCTGCAGGTGCTCGAGGTCGAGGACGGCGAGATCACCGGCATCGTGTTCTACCTGGACACCCCGACGTACTTCCCGCAGTTCGGCCTGCCGCCCCGGCTGGACGACTGAGTCCCAGCAGCGTCGCTCAAGATCCCCATTGCTGCATGATCGACAGGGAATGTGGGGGCGCTGACCTGCGGGGACGCTCAAGATCCCCATTGCTGCATGATCAACAGGGAGGGTTTTCAGGGCGTGTGGGCGTCGAGGGCCTTGTAGATGCGCTTGGCTGAGACGGGGGTCGGGGTGCCGAGCTGCTGGGCGAAGAGGCTGACGCGCAGCTCCTGGACCATCCAGGCCACGTCGCCCACGGCGGGGTCGTCGCGACGCAGCGGCGGCAGGCCGCGTAGCCACGAGTCCACCTCGGCCTGCACCTGCGTCACCTCGGCGAGACGCTGCTGGTCGCGCGCGGCGCCGTGGGGCAGGGCGTCGAGCCGCACCGCGATCGCGCGCAGGTAGCGACGCAGGTGCGGGAGCCGGTCGCGGCCGGCCTCGGTGACGAAGCCCGGCCGGATCAGCGCGGCGAGCTGCTCGCGGATGTCGACGTAGGTCGCGAGCACCGCCGGCTCGGCGGTCCCCGCCACCCGGGCCGAGGCATCGTGGGCGAGACCGAGGATCTCGGCGACCGCGACCACGACGGCGTACGTCGTCTCGGGCAGCTCGGCGCGCACCAAGTCGCGCAGCCGGTCGAAGGGCTCGGCGCCGCGCACGCGGCCGTTCGTCCCGGCGACGAGGGAGTCGGTGGCGGCGTCGACGCAGTCGGCGAGCAGCAGCGGCACCGACCCGTGCGGGTTGTGGCCGAGGGCGAGCTTGCTCGCGTAGTCCAGCCGGCCGACCACGTTCTTCAGCGGCGACGGGATCGTGAGCACGAGCAGGCGCCGGAGGCCGCGTGCGGTCGCTCGATCTGCGTCGACCCGCGTGGCCAGCACCCGCAGCGCGACGCTGTCGCTCTCGTCGACCAGGGCCGGGAAACCCTTGACGGCCGGTCCGTCGCCGGGCTGCACGAAAGTCGGGGGGAGCTCGCCGAACGTCCACGACGTCAGGCCGGAGCGCTCGATGTCAGCCGCGGCTCGCGCGACGGTCCGGCGCACGTCCGGCGCAAGCCGCGCCTTCAGTGCAGCGAGGTCCTTGCCCTCCGCGACGGTGGCGCCACTGGCGTCCTCGACGCAGAACGTCATCCGAAGGTGGTCGGCAACGCGGGACTGGTCCCAGGCGTCGCGGGGGATGTCGAGCCCCGTCGCGTGGCGCAGGACCTCGCCCATCGCGTCGGTCAGGGCACCGGCGTCGCCCCGTACGGCGAGGTGGTCGAGGACGGCGCGGGCGTTGTCGGGGGCAGGGACGAGGTGGCGGCGCAGGTTCTTGGGCAGCGACTTGATCAGGGCGGTGACGAGGTCGAGCCGCAGCCCGGGCACCTGCCAGTCGAAGCCCTCGACGCGCAGCCGGTTGAGCACGGCAAGCGGCACGTGCACGGTGACCCCGTCGGCCTCGGTGCCCGGCTCGAACTGATAGCGGAGCGGCAGCGCCAGCTCGCCCTGGCGCCACTCGTCCGGGTAGTCCGCGGCCTCGACCGGGCTCGCGTCGTCGCGGACGAGCATGGACGGGTCGAACGTCAGCTGCTCGGCGTCGGCGCGTCGCGCCTTCTTCCACCACGCGTCGAAGTGCCGTCCGGAGACCGCCTCGGCGGGGACGCGCTCGTCGTAGAACTCGAACAGCGTCTCGTCGTCGACGAGGATGTCGCGGCGGCGGGCCCGGTGCTCGAGCTCCTCGACGTCCTCGAGCAGCGACCGGTTGTGGTGGAAGAACTGGTGGTGCGTGCGCCACTCGCCCTGCACGAGGGCGTGCCGGATGAACAGCTCGCGGGACAGCTCGGGGTCGATCGACGAGTAGGCAACCCGGCGCGAGGCCACGACGGGCAGGCCGTAGAGCAGGACCTTCTCGTACGCCATGACCGCCGATTGCCTGCTCGACCAGTGCGGCTCGCTGTAGGACCTCTTGACCAGGTGCGCGGCCAGCGGCTCGACCCACTCGGGCTCGATCCGCCCGAGGTCGCGTCCCCACAGCCGGGAGGTCTCGACCAGCTCGCCGGCCATCACCCACCGCGGCGGCTTCTTGAACAGCGCCGACCCGGGCCACGCGGCGAAGTGGGCGCCACGGGCACCGGCGTACTCGCGCTTCTCAGGGTCCCAGAGACCGACGTGGGACAGCAGCCCCGCCAGCAGCGACACGTGCACCGGCTTCGGGTCGTCGCCGGGGGCACCGAGCTCGCCCCTGGTCGAGATGCCGAGCGAGCGGGACACCTGACGCAGCTGGCCGACGAGGTCCTGCCACTCGCGGATCCGCAGGTAGTGCAGGAACTCCGCCTTGCACATCCGCCGGAACGCGCTGCCCGACAACGCCTTCTGCTGCTCCTGCAGATAGATCCACAGGTTGCGGTAGGCCAGGAAGTCCGACCGGTCGTCGGCAAAGCGCCGGTGCGAGGTGTCGGCGGCCTGCTGCTTCTCGACCGGGCGCTCACGCGGGTCCTGGATGGACAGGCCCGCGGCGATGACGAGCACGTCGGGGACGCACCCGTTGCGATCGGCCTCCACGACCATCCGCGCCAGCCGCGGGTCGACCGGCAGCCGGGACAGCGAGCGACCCACGGCGGTGAGCCGCTTCTTCGGGGTGCGCTGGGCGGGGTCGAGGGCGCCGAGCTCCTCGAGCAGGGCGACGCCGTCCTTGATCTGGCGATGGTCGGGCGGCTCCAGGAACGGGAACCGGGCGATGTCCCCCAGACCGATCGCGGTCATCGCGAGGATCACCGATGCGAGGTTGGTGCGCAGGATCTCGGGGTCGGTGAACTCCGGCCGGGCGAGGTAGTCGTCCTCGGAGTAGAGCCGGATGCAGATGCCGTCCGAGGTACGCCCGCACCGCCCGGCCCGCTGGTTGGCGCTGGCCTGGCTGATCGCCTCGATGGGCAGCCGTTGCACCTTGAGCCGGTGGCTGTAGCGCGAGATGCGGGCTGTGCCGGGGTCGACGACGTACCGGATGCCGGGCACGGTCAGGGAGGTCTCGGCGACGTTGGTGGCCAGCACGATGCGCCGGCCCTGGTGCGCGGCGAAAACGCGGTGCTGCTCAGCCGCGGTGAGGCGTGCGTAGAGCGGGAGTACGTCGACAGGCTCGCGGTTGCGTGCGAGGTGCGCGCGCAGGGCGTCGGCGGTGTCGCGGATCTCGCGCTCGCCGGAGAGGAAAACCAGGATGTCATTGCTGGCGCCTCCGGTCTGTTCCGTGCACAGCTCGTCGACGGCGTCGAGGATGGCGCTGACCTGGTCGCGGTCCTCGTCGGCGTCCGGGTCCTCGGGATCGATGACGGGCCGGTAGCGCATCTCGACGGGGTAGGTGCGGCCCGAGACCTCGACGATCGGTGCATCGCCGAAGTGCGCGGAGAAGCGCTGCGGGTCGATCGTCGCCGACGTGATGACGACCTTCAGGTCGGGACGGCGGGGGAGCAGCGACTTGAGGTAGCCGAGGATGAAGTCGATGTTGAGGCTGCGCTCGTGGGCCTCGTCGATGATCAGCGTGTCGTAGCGCTTGAGGTCGCGGTCGCGCTGGATCTCGGCGAGCAGGATGCCGTCGGTCATCAGCCGGACCATCGTGTCGGGCCCGACCTTGTCGGTGAATCGCACCGAGTAGCCGACCACGCCGCCGAGCGGCACGTGCAGCTCGTCGGCGATGCGGTCGGCGACCGTGCGTGCGGCGATCCGGCGGGGCTGGGTGTGGCCGATGACGCCGTCCACCCCACGGCCGAGCTCGAGGCAGATCTTGGGCAGCTGGGTGGTCTTGCCCGAGCCGGTCTCGCCCGCCACGATCACCACCTGGTGGTCCCGGATCGCCGCCGCGATCTCGTCCCGGCGCTGCGCGACCGGCAGCTCGGGCGGGAAGGTGACGGTCAGCGTCGGTGGGCGGGTGGGCATCGGCCGATGAGCCTATGCGGGCGTACCCCTCGATCGTCCATTCGATAACGGCTGTCGATTCCCCGGTGTGTCGATCGTCGGGAAGGTGTCAGAGTCATCATGAGCCGGCCCTCCTGCGGGGCCGGGAGGGAGTGCACCATGAGCGAGTACCTGATCCTGATCTACGAGGACGAGAAGCCCTACGCCGACACATCGCCCGAGGTGTGGGAGCAGGCGATGCAGGCGCACGGCCGGTTCACCGAGCAGGTGATCGAGATGGGCGCGAAGATCCTGGGCGGCAACGCGCTCCAGCCGAGCACCACGGCGACCAGCGTCCGCGGCGATGTCGTCACCGACGGCCCCTTCGTCGAGACCAAGGAGGTGCTCGGCGGCTACTACGTCGTCGAGGCGAGCGACCTCGACCAGGCGCTGGCGATCGGCCGGCTGTGCCCGGCGCCGTACGGCGGGGTGGAAGTGCGTCCGGTCCTGGACACCTCCGGGGGGTGAGCAGCCCGGCCGAGATCGCCGCTGCGGTGGCTGCCGCGCACCGTCGCGAGTGGGCATACGTGCTCGCCGCGACGGTGCGGGTCGCCGGCAGCATCGACCTGGCCGAGGACTGTGTGCAGGACGCATACGGCGCGGCTCTTGACGCCTGGCTGCGCGACGGGGTGCCCCGGTCGCCGGGGGCCTGGCTCACGACGACGGCGCGGCGCCGGGCACTGGACGTCCTGCGCCGTGAAGCGACGCTGCGGCGCAAGCTGCCGCTGCTCGTCGAGCCGGCGGGGTCGCACGAGGGGGAGGAGCTCGGGGGGCAGGCCGGGGAGGGTGACGTGATCCCGGACGACCGGCTGCGTCTCGTCTTCACCTGCTGTCACCCGGCGCTGGCCCGGGAGGCGCAGGTGGCGCTGACGCTGCGGCTGGTCTGCGGCCTGACCACGGGTGAGATCGCGCGGGCGTTCCTGGTGTCCGAGCCGACGATGGCCGCCCGGGTGACCCGGGCGAAGAAGAAGATCAGCGGGGCCGGGATCCCGTACCGCGTGCCCGGCTCGGCGCAGCTGCCGGAGCGGCTGGACGCGGTGCTCACCGTCGTGCACCTCGTCTTCACCACCGGGCACACGGCGCCGGGAGGTGCGGACCTCGTCCGCGCGGACCTCGTCGAGCGCGCGGTCGACCTGGCCCGGATGCTGATGCTGCTGATGCCCGACGAGGCCGAGGTCCGTGGGCTGCTCGGACTGCTGCTGCTGACCGACGCGCGGCGCCCGTCGCGGCTGGCGGACGACGGGTCCCTCGTTCTGCTCGAGGACCAGGACCGTTCGCGCTGGGACGCCGGGGCGATCACCGAGGGGCTGGCGCTGGTCTCCTCGGCCTCGCGGCCCACGCCCGGGCGCTTCACGCTGCAGGGGGCGATCGCCGGGGTGCACTCGGGGTCGCCGACCTGGGAGGTGACCGACTGGCGGCTGCTGCTCGAGCTGTACGACGCGCTGCTCGTGGTCTGGCCCAGCCCCGTCGTCGCGCTGAACCGGGTGGTGCCGGTGCTGATGGTCTACGGCCCGGAGGCGGCGCTGGAGGAGGTGACGGGGCTGGAGGCGGACCCGAGGCTGCACGACTACCGCTATCTCGCCTCGACCAAGGCCGACATCTTGCGCAGATTGTCCCGTGACGCCGAGGCGGCGCAGGCCTACCGCGCTGCTCTGGAGCTGGCGGACAACGACGCCGAGCGCACCTTCCTCGAGGGCCGGATCGCCGCCCTGCGCAGCTGAGCCGTGCGCCCGCTCAGGGTCGACCCCGAGACCGGCCTCCGGGTGAGGCAAGGGTCGGGTCAGGCGTACTCCCCGATGCGAGGTGGGCCACGTCGCGCCGATGCTTGCGCTCATGATCACAGTCAACGCACTCACCAAGACCTACGGCGGGTTCACCGCCGTCAACGACGTGTCCTTCACCGCCCGACCCGCCCGGGTGACCGGCTTCCTCGGCCCGAACGGCGCCGGCAAGTCGACCACCATGCGCATCATGGTCGGACTGACCCCGGCCAGCAGCGGCAGCGCGACCATCTCCGGCCGGCGCTATGCCGAGCTGCCGAACCCGGGGATGGAGGTCGGCGTCCTGCTCGACGCCTCGGCGCAGCATGCCGGGCGCAAGGGCCGCGAGATCCTCACCGTGGCGGCGCGCACGCTGGGCCTGCCCTCCCGCCGGGTGGCGGAGATGCTGGCCCGGGTCAGCCTCACCGAGAGCGAGGCGGACCGGCGCGTCCGGGACTACTCCCTCGGTATGCGGCAGCGGCTGGGCATCGCCACGGCCCTGCTCGGCGACCCCGAGGTGCTCATCCTCGACGAGCCGGCCAACGGGCTGGACCCGGCCGGGATCCGCTGGATGCGCGGGTTGCTGCGCGACTACGCGGACCGCGGCGGGACGGTGCTGCTGTCCTCGCACCTGCTGCACGAGATCGAGGTGATCGCCGACGATCTCGTCGTGATCGGCAACGGCCGCATCGTGGCGCAGGGCAGCAAGGACGAGCTCCTGCACGCCGCGGGCACGCTTGTCCGGTCGCCGCAGGTCGGCGAGCTGCAGCGGGCGATCACCGACGCCGGCCAGACGGCGACCCGCCTCGACGACGGTGCGCTCCGCACCGACGCGACCGCCGAGCTGGTGGGACGGATCGCGCTGCATGCGGGCCTCCCGCTGACCGAGCTGAAGGCAGCCGCCGGCGCCGGTCTGGAAGAGATGTTCCTCGAGCTCACTGCCGAGACCCAACGAGAAGGAGCAGCAGCATGACCGCCATCGCAGTTGAGCAGGACGTCCGACCGGCCCGAGCCGTCGTGCGTCCGGTGCCGACGTCACGGATCGTGGCGGTCGAGCTGCGCAAGATGTTCGACACGCGTTCCGGGTTCTGGCTCATGGCCGGGATCGTCGTGGCCGCAGTCCTCGCGACGGGATCCGTGATCCTGTGGGCGCCGGACGAGGAGCTCACGTACACAACCTTCGCCACGGCGATCGGCTTCCCGATGGCGGTCATCCTGCCGATGATTGCGATCCTGTCGGTCACCAGCGAGTGGAGCCAGCGCAGCGGGCTGACGACGTTCACGCTGGTGCCGCACCGCGGCCGGGTCATCACGGCCAAGGCCATCTCGGCGATCACCGTTGGTGTGGTCGCCATCCCGGTCGCGTTCGCGATCGGCGCGGTGGGCAACGTGCTCGGCACGGCGATCACCGGGACCGGCACGGTCTGGGACGTCTCGATCGCCGACGGTCTCTACATCGTGCTGGGCAACGTGATGGGGCTCATGGTCGGGTTCATGCTCGGTGTGCTGATCCGCAACTCCGCGGGCGCGATCGTGGCGTACTTCGTGTACTCGCTGCTGCTGCCCACGCTGTCCGAGCTGCTAGCGGCCACCCAGACCTGGTTCCGCGACCTTCAGCCGTGGGTGGACATCAACTACGCGACGAGCCCGCTCTTCGACGGCGGCCCGACCGGTGCGGAGTGGTCTCACCTGGGCACCGCGACCGGGCTCTGGCTGTTGCTCCCGATGGTGGTCGGCCTCGCCCTGCTGCTGAGGTCCGAGGTCAAGTAACCCCTTCGCCGGGTCGTGGTGTGCTCGCTGGTCAGAGCGCATCACGACCCGGCGTCGTGATGCCTGGACTAGTGGTGGTTGAAGCGCCGAACGGTCGTGGCGAGCAGCCCGACGAAGGCCCCGACGACTGCGCCGGCGATTCCGGCCGGCACCCCCACCTCCAACACGGCGAACCACGCCGTCGCTGGATAGGCACGCAGGCCGAGAACCAGCCCGACAAGACCGCCGAGCATGAGCGCCGTCACTGAACCCACGACCGCGAACAACGGGACGACGGGCATGGTCGCCAGCTGAGACCGTGCCGACATCATGGCGTCAGTATGCGGGTGTAGGTCATACCCAGGTATCGAACCCCGGCCCGCGATGGCCTTCCCCTCTCATCACAAGGACGGGAAGGTGGCCACGACCTCCTCCGGGGAGGGCAGCGCTGCGATCTCGTCGGCCACCAAGGCGGCTGCCGCCCGGAAGCGGGGCTCGCCCAGTGCCTTGCGGACCGCGTCGGTGATCGCCTCGGAGGACACCTCGGCTGGCGGTAGGGCGAGCCCCGCTCCGCTCTGGATCACCCCGGCGGCGTTGCGGAACTGATCGGCCGCTTGCGGGAGGCAGACCTGCGGGAGGCCGTGGGACAGCGCGCCGAGGAATGTGCCCGAGCCCCCGTGCGAGACCACGACCGACGCGTGGGGCAGCACCTGAGCCTGGGGCACGAAGCGCTCGACCTGCACGCGGGCGGGTTGTGGGCCAAGAGAGCCGGGGTCGCCCATCGGGCCGACCGTGACGAGCACTTGCACGTCGAGGGAGGCGAGGCCGGCGAGCGCGGCGCGTAGTAGCGCGGGGTTGCGGGCGACCGTGCCGAGGGTGACGTAGACGAGGGGTAGTGCGTCGTCTGGAGGCTCGAAGGCGGCGGCGGGGCCGGACCAGGAGATCGGTCGCAGCGGCTGCACGACCGGAATGTGCGACAGCGAGACGGTCTGCACCGACGGCGGGCAGATGTCGAGGTAGGGCGCTTGGTAGCAACCGGCGTACGGGGGTTGCGTCAGTCCGTGCTCCTGCCAGAGCCCGGCAAGGCGCCGACCGGCCTCGACGACGAAGGCGGCAGGGGTGGCCCCGCCAAAGGAGTGCGTCAGCGACGGGACACCGAGCACTTCGGCCACCAGCGGCGAGGCGAGCTCGCTTTGGTCATGCACGAGCAGGTCCGGCTGGAAAGCGAGTGCCAGCGGGAGGAGGTCGGCTGCCATCGGCGGTGACAGCGTCTCGCCGAACATGGTCGGGAACATGAAGGCTGCGCGGTCCGGTGGTGCGAGCCGGCCGGCCCGGGCGTGCAGCCCGCTGATGGTGGTGGCCAGCGCCTCGCCCGACAGTCCGGCCTCGGCGCACCGGATCCCCGCGAGCTCGACCAGTGAGACCGCCGGGCCGTTGGTCGCCCAGAGCACGTCTTGACCAGCCTCCTGACATGCCAGCGCGAGGGGGACAAGGGGGAACACATGACCGTGTCCGAAGGTCGACACGAAGAGCACGCGCATGTCCCGCAGGCTAGTCAGCGCGAACTGGGCATGGACGGCGCAGAAGGACTTCCTGTCATGGCGCGGTGAGAGCGTGCGTAGGTGCCGCTACCGCGCGCCTCACCTGGTGCTGGACATCGCCTATCAACCTGACACTGCTCTCACCCAGCGGGGTCGGCCAGCCTGACGTTCAACGAGCAGAACCATGGTCTCGCTGGTGGGTTACTCGCGCTGGGGTGGCGCTGGTCGGTGGCGTCCGGGTGGGTAGGGCTCGGGGCCGACGGTGCGTCCGTCGGGATGACGTACGACGTAGCGCCCATCGGGCAGCCGGCTCAGGATCCACTTGCCCTCGTGGACCATGACGTGGTGCCCCTCGCAGGGGAGGGCGCCGTTCGCGACGGTGGTCCGGCCGCCCTTGGCCCAGAACGTCAAGTGGTGCCCGTGCGACCAGGCCACCGGGCGGTCGCACCAGGGCCAGACGCATCGGTCGCCGTCACGGGCGACCATCGCGCGGCACTGGGCCATGGTGAAGTAGCGGCGCTCGGTCGTGCTGTCGGTGACCTCGCCGTCGGGGCCGATCCGAGCGATGGTGACCTCGGCGTCACACGCGACGCGCTGGGCGGTCGAGCCAGTGATGTGCCCGACCCAGGACAGCATCCCGCCGGGGGAGTGTCCGGCCGACGCGTCGCCCGCCGCGGTAGCCACTGGATCATCGCCGGCCGCGGTAGCGACCGGTTCGGCAGCGGACAAGGGCTCAATGCGCTCGTCGGCGGTTGCGTATCCGGTGTGCTCGCCGGTGGACGACGGCGTGCGCATGCCAGCTTCGTCGGTCGTGACGATCACGTGCGGGTGGCCGCCTCGGGCGGTCCGTGGCGCATCGGGTGAGGCGAGGAACCGTCGGCAGATGCCGGCGAGCCCGTCGAGTCGGCGCTGGGCCGCCGTGCGCCGGTCGTCCTTGACCAGCGGGGAGGCTGCGTCGACCGCGGTCGCGATCACCGCGCCGGACTCCTCGTCGGCGTTGCCCCGGATCACCATCGACCCGTCCAGCGTCGGCACGATGCTGAAGCCGCGCCGCTCGTAGCGCTGCAGCGCGGCCTCGTCGGCCCGCTCCCGGTCGAGCGCGTGCTGGAACTGGCGCATGACTCCGGAAACCGCTCGAACGTCGGCCCGCCGGGCCGCGTCGACGGCGGTCGGCTCGATCAGTGGCACGGCAGCAGCCGGCGCGTCACCCACACCGGCCACGATCACCTGTGCGTGCCGGGCGGAGATTGATCCCTCGGCGAATGCCTCGGCGGTCTCGGGCAGGAGCCCGCTGCGCAGCACCCGCGCGGTCTTGACCGTTGCCGTCGCCTCCGACGGTGTCGAGCGGGTGTGCCGTCGCAGCCAGGCCCCCGCGGTGAGCGCGCCCTCGTGCACGTGACTGCCGCGGGCGTCGACCTCGCCGACGGCCACGCTGACCACGGACTCGAGCCGGGCCTGGGCTCGACGGGCGGCGATCACCAGGGCGGTCAGGTCGTCGTGACGGACGTCGCGGACGCCGCCATCCGTGAGACCGTCGGCCAGGTCGGCCAGCCCGGACTCGATCACCTGAGTCGCGGACTGGGTCCGCGTCGTCGGGGTGTCGAGGTCGGTGGCCATACGAGAAGAGTAGGAGGGACCCCGGACACAAAGCCGCTGCGACGACAGCCCAGAAATTGCCTGTGGACAACGGTTTTCACGGCTCCGGCTGTGGACAACCGCGGGGCGGCGCGGCAGAGCCCCCCCCGAGCCGTCAGCGGCGGCGAGCGGCCAGCAGGACGGCCAACGCGGCGCACGAGACGCTCGCGGCCGCCAGCTCGACGGGGAACCGGTGCGTCGCCTCCGGTTGGATCGCGGCGTGGGCCCGGTCGAACCACGCCGGGAAAGGCGACCGGTCGAAGAACTGCCGCCCGGGCTTGTCCAGGTCCGGCAGGCAGGCCCCGGCGATGCCGGCGAGCACCGGCAGCAGCCGCTCCCGCGGCACGGCTCGCGCCACCCCGTAGATCGCCGTCAGCCCGATCAGCCCGTCCGGCACGGCCACGGCCATCAGGTGCTCGTCGTCCACCCCGAAGTGCGGAACGGCGTCGAGCACGAAGTGCGACCCGAAACCGCGTACGAACGCACTCACCACGTCGTCGGACACCATGCCGATCACCGCACCCGACAGGACGTGGTTGGTGATCAGCACCCGTCGAGGATCGCAGACCCGGCGCCCGGCTCAGGCGAGGACCCGCCCGCCGTCATGATCGGAGATGGAGCGCGGCTTAGAGACCGCGGTCCGTCTCCGATCATGGAAAAGCCGGGGGAAAAACCGGGGGGGGGCGGGGTCAGCAGGCGGCGCGGCAGGGGTACATGTCCCAGGCGCGCATGTCGCCGTCCGGGTCGAAGAGCCACGCGCCGTCACCCATCCACCGGCTGCCACCGGAGACGTTGGCGAAGACAGGCTTGCTCAGGCCCCAGTACAGCGTGTTGGCGGAGTCGTTGCCACGGCCCACGTGGATCCGCAGCCGCGCGCCCGGGTCAACGGTCACGCCGGGGGGGATCGTGTAGCCGTGCGCCTTGTAGCCGCGGTACGCCGCGTCGCGCAGCCACCAGCCGCCCAGGGGGACCGGGACCGAGCCGAGGTTGGTGATGTCGATCCACTCACCGTTGACGTTCGCGGAGTCGTTGCCGTCGGCGTCCCAGTTGACGTCGACCTTCAGCGGCTCGGTCTGGTTCGGGCCCTCACCGCACTTGCTCGGGTTGCCCCACATGCCGAGACCGGCTGCGGCGGCCTGCTGGGCGCGCTGCATGTAGTTGAGGTTCTGGGTGAACTCGTCCGGGATCAGGTCCGGCAGGGCGAGTCCCGCAGAGACCTGCATCGCTCCCGTGTCCTGCCAGCGACCGTCAACCTTGACGGCGACGTGCCGGCGCGGTCGTACGTTGTTCTTGGAGACGCTGGTGGACTTGCGGGCGGTCAGTCGCACCTTCTTGCCGTCGATGATCGAGTGCAGGTTGCGCGCCGCGTCGACCGACCAGCAGTCACCGCGCAGCTTGGACAGCGTGTGGCTGTAGCGGTTGAGCTCCATCGCCTGGACCCCGATGTAGCGCACTCGGATCGGCTTGCGCGTCCCGTCGCCCCGCACGTTGACGTCGACCGTGTCACCGTCGGCAACGAAGACCACCTTGCCGTAGTTCGTGGACCCTGCGCGGGCGTCGGCCGCCGTCGAGGTCATCAGGACCGGCGCGACCAGCCCAGCGAGGGCTGCTACCGCCAGGGCGGCTCGGTGCAGCGGGCGTTGGGCGGACAGGTGGGTCAGCGACATGTGCGAAGGCTCCGGGGGTCTCGGTGACGTCTCATCAGACATATCGACCGGTCAGTGCCCGGTCTTGAGAGCGCCAAGGCAGGGTCAAGCCCGCCGGTTGGCCCTTTTTGTCCCGTCCGAGCCGGTGCTCAGTCTGGGCGGTGGTGGCCCGTCAGGTCGTGCTGGTGCCCAGCGGGGTCGGCGTGCACGAGCGCGGCGCTGAGCCGCTTCACGTCGTGCATCAGCCGGTGCTCGGCAGCCTCGGCGATGCGGTGCGCCGCCGCGAGCGTCAGGTCGGGATCCACGACGATCTCGAGCTCGGCCCGCAGCGTGTGTCCGATCCAGCGGACCCGGACGTCACCCACATCCAGGACGCCCTCGGTCGCTCGGGCTGACGACTCGACCTGGTCCACCAGCTCGGGGTCGACCGCATCCATCAGCCGCCGGTAGACGTCCCGGACCGCGTCGCGCAGTACCGCGACGATCGCGACGGTGATGACCAGGCCGACGAGCGGGTCGGCCGCGTCGAACCCGAGCCAGACGCCGCCCGCGCCGGCCACGACGCCGAGCGAGGTGAATCCGTCGGTACGCGCGTGCAGCCCGTCTGCCACCAGGGCCACCGAGCCGATCCGGCGCCCGACCGTGATCCGGTAGCGCGCCACCGCCTCGTTGCCGAGGAAGCCCAGGACGCCCGCCGCGGCGACCAGGCCGAGGTGGTCGATCTCACGGGGATCGGCGAGCCGGCGTACGGCCTCGAGCGCGGCGACGACGGCGGACGCGGCGATGAACAGCACCACGACGATGCCCGCGAGGTCCTCGGCCCGACCGAAGCCGTAGGTGTAGCGCCGGGTCGCGGCCCGGCGGCCCAGGGTGAAGGCGATCGCGATCGGCAGCGCCGTCAGCGCGTCGGCGAAGTTGTGGATGGTGTCGACCAGCAGCGCCACCGACCCGGTGATCGCGAAGATCGCGACCTGGGCGAGCGCGGTGACCATCAGCCCGAGGAAGGACAGCAGGAGGGCGCGCATCCCGTCGCGGCTGGCTTCCAGCTCGCGGTCCATCGCGACGGCGGCGTCGTGGGAGTGCGGGGTCACGAGGTGCTTGAGGCGGCCGAGGATCCCGTGCCCGGCGGCGTCGTGCCCGTAGTCGTCGTGCTCGCCGTGGTCGCCGTGGTCGCCGTGCTGCTCCGTCGCCACGGTCAGGCACGATACGTCCTTGGCCCGGCCGCACTGGCAGCAAACCGGCCGCAACGCGCAAGGAGGGACCGTGACCACGCTGGTCGCGCTCGGCGACTCGTTCACCGAGGGCCTCGAGGACGACCTGGGTCCGACCGGCCGCCACCTGGGCTGGGCCGACCGGGTCGCGGCGGCGCTGGCGACCCGCGACGGCGGCCTGCGCTACGCCAACCTGGCCGTCCGCGGTCGGCTGCTCGACCAGGTGGTGGCCGATCAGGTGCCCCTCGCGCAGCGGCTCGCGGCCGGCAACGACGGCGTACGCCGGACGGCGTACGCCCACGGCGCGCGGCTCGTCGACGTCGGGTCGGTCCCCGCCATGCAGGACCGTCGGCTCTGGCACGAGGACCGGCTGCACCTCGCGCCCGAGGGCCACGCCCGGGTGGCCGCCGCCGTGCTGGAGACGCTCGGCGTCACCGACCCGCACCTGCTCGCCGGCGACCCGGGCTGGTGGCGGGAGCCGCTGCCGCTGGGCGTCCGGCCGCCGAGGCGCAGTGACCTGACCTCGGACGTGCGCTGGGTGCGGCGCTACCTGGTGCCGTGGCTGGGCCGCCGGCTGCGCGGGGTGTCCAGCGGCGACTACCTGGCCGCCAAGCACGCCGAGCTCATCGACGTCCTGCCGCGCTCGCGCTGATGCTCAGCGTGCGGCCAGCCGCTGCTGGTAGATCCGCAGCGCCGTCACCCGGGTCGCGGCCTCGAGCAGCCGGTCGGGCGACAACCGACCCTCCCGCACCGCGCGAGCAACGGCGCGACGCGCCTTCGTCGGGTTTGGGGAGTTGAGCACCAGGTCGTCGCCGGCCAGCAGCGAGCGCACCGCGCCCTCGCCGGGCCCGTAGGTCGCGAAGATCGGGCCCATCCCCTGCGAGTCGGTGATCGCCACTCCTTGGAAGCCGAGCTCGTCGCGGAGCAGCGTCTGCATCACGATCGGGCTCACGGAGGCGGGGATCCCCGGGTCCAGCGCTTTCACGGCCACGTGGGCGACCATCACGGCCGGGGCCCCGGCCCGCACCGCGGCGGCGAACGGCACGAGGTCGGTGCGCACCAGCCGGGCCACCGACTTGCGCTGCACCGGCAGCCGCCGGTGGCTGTCCCCGCGGACCGACCCGAGGCCCGGGAAGTGCTTCACCACCGGCACGACGCCCGCCTGCAGGTAGCCCTTGACGGTCGCCGCCACCATCTCCGCCGCCGCGTCAGGGTCATCGGAGTAGGCGCGGGTCCCGATCACCGAGCGCCCGTCGGGGTCGACGTCGGCGACCGGGGCGAAGACCATCGTCACCCCGAGGCCGGCCAGCGTGCGTCCGTTCTCGCGGGCGACCTTCCGGGCGTACGCGGGGTCGCCGGTTATGCCCACCGACGCGGCCGACGGGACGGCCGGGACCCCCTCGCGCAGCCGCTGGACGACCCCGCCCTCCTGGTCGATGGACACCAGCAGCGGCAGCCCGTCCGGACCGTCGCCGGCCTCGTGCAGCGTCTCGGACAGCTCCCCGATCTGGTCGGCGTCGGCGATCACCTCGGGACGCAGGAAGAGCCCGGAGTACGGGCGCTCGGCGAGCACGTCGACGATCGAGTCGGCGCCGTGCATGACCCGGTTCTGCGCCACCTCGGCCGGCGTCGGCCGGTCACCCGCGAATCCCCAGAAGCCGGGCATCAGGACGGTGGCGACCTGCTCCTCGACGGTCATGGCGGCGGTTGCGGACCTGGCCTGGTCGAGCTCCCCGGCCGTCGGCCCCCAGCCGGTCGGTGTGTCCGGGTCGAGGCTCGGGCTAGCGCTCGGTGTCACGTCGCCTCCTCCGGATGGAGCGGTGGAGCCCGCCGGCGCGGGAGCCTGCGTGGCCGAGCCGTTGCCGGCGGCGGACTCGGATCCGTCGCCGAGCACGGCGCAGCCCGGGAGTGTCAGGGCCGCGACCAGAACTGCTGTGAGGCCTAGTGGCCCGTTGACCCGTCGCATCGTGGGTCCATCGTGCCATCCGGCCTGCCCGATTTGCGCCCTAGGCTGCCGGCCGTGCCCGACCTGCCCGAGCCGTCCCCTCGCGCGCTACCACTGGCGTCGCGTCCGTTGACCGAGCCCCACCCGGCCCGGCTGCCGCTCGAGCATCCTCACCGGGACGCCGTGCTGGCCGCCCACGCCGAAGCGCTCGAGGGTGGCGCATCCGGCTACCTGGACCCGGCGACCGGGCTGTTCGTCCTGAGCGCCGCGTTCCTGGCGGCCCGCGGCACCTGCTGCGGTCGCGGCTGCCGACACTGCCCCTACCTCGAGGACTGAGAGCACACCGGCAACCTCGACCCATCGATCTGGTGGACCAGTCGGCAGGCCGAACCGGTGGACCAGTCTGTCCGAATAGCGGACACGTGGTGGGCAGGGTGTGGACGGTTCGGTGGATGACGCGGTGGACAAGCTCGCGGTCGAGGGGGACAACCACGGTCTGACTGTGGACATGGCTGTGGACGAGCTGTGGACGACGAAGTTGTCGAGAAAGGTCCGCGAAACCCCTTGTGGCGCTTGCACATCGGGCACTAGAACTATCCACACGTCACCGGGAACGGGGACCAGCTCGGGGGAGACCTCGAGACGCAGGGAGCAGCGGGCGACCGTCGCTTCCAGCGGGTTCCCACGGACTGGTGACGGGTTCCGAGTCGTGGACCGGCTGAGCAATCGGCCGACCACAGCCCGGGGTCGCAGCTCGAGGCGCGTCGCTGGGTGACCGGCGGCAAGCGGGCGAGGTGCAAGCGTCGCGCACCCGATGGTCGAGCAATCGACTGGAAGGGGCGAGGCGCGGCGGTGTCACGGCAGTCCCGCCCGGTCGAGCAATCGACCGAGGGGCAGGCGAGGCATCGTGTCGTGAGGCGCGCTCGCCGGGCAACCGGTGGGGGAGCGAGCACGGCAAGTCGTGCGGCGCGCCAGTCGGGAAACCGGCAGGGGAGCGGGCCCGGCGAAGCGTCCAGCGGTGATCCGACCGAGTGATCGGTCGGGGCGCAAGCGGGATGTTGTCCGTCAGTCACGGCCACCGAGTGATCGGGAACCGAGGCGGACGGACCGGCGAGGCCCCTCCAGCTCATGCATGGAGGGGCCTTCGTCGTTTCCGGAGGCGCGCGTGGATCCACTCACAGGCTTCTCACAGGAAACCTGCAGCCGACAGCCAGCCGGCGGTGCGAGGATCATCGACATGATCCAGGCAGCTGCTGTGCGTGCGGAGCCCGAGGCCCGGCTCCTTGTGGTCGACGACGAACCGAACATCCTCGAGCTGCTCGCGACGAGCCTGCGCTTCGCCGGTTTCGAGGTTGTCACCGCGACCAACGGCCGCGACGCACTGGCCGAGTCCCGTCGCTCCCGCCCCGACCTCGTCGTGCTCGACGTGATGATGCCCGACATGGACGGCTTCTCGGTGGTCCGCCGGATGCGCGGTGAGGGGTCGACCGCTCCCGTGCTGCTCCTCACCGCCCGCGACGCCACCGAGGACAAGGTCACCGGGCTGACCGTCGGCGGCGACGACTACGTCACCAAGCCGTTCAGCCTCGAGGAGATCGTGGCCCGCATCCGCGCGGTGCTCCGGCGCACCTCCGGTGACCGGAACGGCGGCGAGGCAGCCGCGCGGCTGGTGTTCGGCGACATCGAGCTCGACGACGACTCCCACGAGGTATGGAAGGCGGGCGAGCCCGCCACACTCTCGCCCACCGAGTTCAAGCTGCTGCGCTACTTCATGCAGAACGGCGGCCGGGTGCTGTCCAAGTCCCAGATCCTCGACCACGTCTGGAACTACGACTTCGGGGGCGACGCGAACGTCGTCGAGTCCTACGTCTCCTACCTGCGCCGCAAGATCGACACGTCCGAGCCTCGGCTGCTGCACACGGTCCGTGGCGTCGGCTATGTCCTGCGCGTGCCGCGCGAATGACCGATCCGACGACCACCCGACCGACCTGGTTGAGGCTGCCGCGGCAGCTGCCCGGGTTCGCGCAGATCCCGCTGCGGGTCAAGCTGGTGCTGGCGCTGGTCGTGCTCGCCGCGGTCGGCCTGACCGCCACGGGTGCGGTGGTCACCACACAGCTGCGCGGCTACCTCGTCTCCCAGGTCGACGCCGACCTCGCGGGGCAGATCCCGCCCTCGCTGGCCTCCGGAGGGACGGCGAGCGGCGGGGTCACGACCGACGACGGCGGGCGCGCTCGCGACGGCGACCCGTTCGGGCGGGGGCGGCCGGAGTGGCTGCGCCTCCTTGACCCCCAGGGGGCGCCGCTCACCGCCGACCGCGAGACCGAGCCCGACGAGCCGGGGCCGGCGATCACCCGGGCCCAGATCCTGGCCGCCGGGCCGCAGCCGTTCACCGTGCCGGCCGCTGAGGGCCGCGACGACTGGCGGGTCGTGGTCCAGCGCGGCACCGTCCGCGGCGTCGGTGACGTCATCGCTGTCCGCGGGATCTCGCTCGGCGACGTGCGGGGCACCGTCGGGAGGCTCGTCCTGCTCGAGTTCCTCGTCGGCCTGTTGGTGCTGGGCGTGCTCGGCGGCCTCGCGTACCTCGTGGTCCGCACCTCGCTGCGCCCGCTGGAGGAGGTCGAGGGCACGGCGGCCGCCATCGCCGCGGGAGACCTGACCCAACGGGTGCCGGAGTCCGACCGGCGCACCGAGGTGGGCCGACTGTCCGGTGCCCTCAACGGCATGCTCGCCCAGATCGAGCTCGCCTTCCGCGACCGGGAGCGTTCGGAGGCCTCGGCGCGCGCCAGCGAGGACCGGATGCGCCGGTTCGTCGCCGACGCAAGTCACGAGCTGCGCACGCCACTGACCTCGATCCGTGGCTACGCCGAGCTCTTCCGCCAGGGCGCTGTGGCCGACCCGGCCGAGATGCCGAGGCTGATGCGCCGCATCGAGGACGAGGCGGCCCGGATGGGACTGCTCGTCGAGGACCTCCTGCTGCTGGCCCGCCTCGACCAGCAGCGCCCGCTGCAGCGCACCCCGGTCGACCTGCTGGAGATCGTCTCCGACGCCGCGTACGACGCGCGGGTGCTGGCCCCGGACCGGACCATCGAGCTCGACGTGAGCGGGCCGATGGCGCCCGTGGTGGTGGGCGACGGTCCCCGGCTGCGCCAGGTGGTGACCAACCTGGTGTCCAACGCACTCACGCACACCCCCGCCGGGACGCCGGTGGAGCTGTCCTTGGCGACCGTGGAGGGTCACGACGGGGGGCCCGACCTGGCCCGGGTCGTCGTGCTCGATCACGGCCCCGGCCTGCCGCCGGACGACCGGGAGCGGGTGTTCGAGCGCTTCTACCGCGCCGACAAGGCCCGCACCCGGGCCGCCGGCGGATCCGGCCTCGGGCTCTCGATCGTCGCGGCGCTCGTCGCTGCCCATGGCGGCCGGGTCGGAGTTGAGTCCGAACCCGGCAGCGGCACCGCGTTCACCGTCGAGCTGCCACTGGTCGAGTCGCGGCACCCCGCCGTCGTTGCCCCCGGCAGCGGCGAGGACCGGCCCGCATAGGCTCGGCCGCGTGTCCGATGCAGCCCAGCCCCCGCCCGTCCCACCAGTCTCCGGCGGGGTGCTCACCCGCTACCGGGTGATGGCCTGGGTCACCGGAGTCCTGCTGCTGGTCCTGGTCTTCGTCGCGATGCCGCTGAAGTACATCGGCGACGACGACCGGCTGGTGGCGGTCGTCGGGGTCATGCACGGGTGGCTGTACATGGCCTACCTCGTGACCGCGTTCATGCTGGCCTACCGGCTGCGCTGGTCCCTGGGCCGCACCGTGCTGCTGCTGCTCGCCGGGACCGTGCCGTTCATGTCCTTCGTGGCGGAGCGACGAGTGGTCCACGAGGTACGTCGTCGGGAGGCGGCCGGCGCCGCTCCTGCTCCGCCCGCCTGATCACCGACGCCCAGAACACGACGGCGGCCAGCGCGAACACCCACCACTGCACGCCGTATGCCAGGTTGCGCCACCGGCCGACACCGCCGCTGGGCGGCGCCTGCCGCTCGCGCGGCTCGACGAGCAGCGGCGCTCCGGCCGCCGCAGGCTGCTCCCCGGTCAGCACAACGAATCCGTCGTAGAGCTCGTCGGCGGTGTAGGGCAGCGCCTCGAGCACGGTGACCGTCGCGACGTATGGCAGCTCGTCCGCGGTCGGGGGACCGATGACGGTTGCGTCCGCCTCGGTCTCCGAGCGCTGGAGGAACCCGGTCACGGTGACCGTGCCGGCCGGTGGCGCGGCAGCGGCCCGCGGGCCGGGCGCCCAGCCGCGTAGGACCGGCAGCACACCTGCGCTAGTACGCAGCGGCGTCACCACCAACACCCCGGAGCGGCCGTTGCGTTCACGGTCGGGCACAAGCCGCTGCCCGCTGCCGTCCCACGACCCCTCCGCCCGGACCCGGCGGCCGATGTCGTCCCGGCCCAGTCGGCCCCCCGGCACCGCGACCCGGTCGAGGCGGACCACGTCGGTCGTGGCCCGGACGGGCGCAGCGCGCTCGAAGCTGCTGACCTGCCACCAGCCGAGCCAGCCGAAGGAGACCAGCACCGTCACCAGCGCGAGGTGCCAGGCCCACCACCGCGGGAGCAGCGCGAACCGGATCACCCCCGCACGCTAACCGCAGCGGCCGAACCGCCACCATGACACCCATGCCCCAGTCGACCGAAGAGCTCCTGGACCTGCTCGACCTCGAGACGATCGAGGACGGGCTGTTCCGGGGCCGCCAGCCGGAGACGTCACTGCAGCGGGTCTTCGGCGGCCAGGTCGCCAGCCAGGCGCTCGTCGCCGCCACGAGGACGGTGGAGCGGGGGCGGTTCGTGCACTCGCTGCATGCGTACTTCCTCCGGCCCGGCGACACCGCGGTGCCGATCGTCTACGACGTCGAGCGCACCCGGGACGGCCGCTCGTTCAGCACCCGCCGGGTCGTCGCGCGCCAGCACGGTCGAGCGATCTTCTACCTGTCCGCGTCCTTCCAGGTGCCCGAGGAGGGCTTCGACCACCAGGACGAGATGCCCGACGTGCCCGCGCCCGAGGAGTGCCCCGAGCTCGGCGACGTGCTGGCCCGTGTGTCGGGGCGTCCGCGCGAGGCGTGGGACCGGGAGTGGGCTGCGCTCGAGGTGCGCTACGCGGACCCGCCCCGGGCTGCGGGTGACCAGGTCGAGCCGACCGCGCGGGTGTGGCTGCGGGCCTCGAAGCCGCTACAGCCCGAAGGCGTCGAGCCGGATCCTGTGCTGCACGCCGCCGTGCTGACGTACGCCAGCGACCTCACGTTGCTCTCGGCCGCGGTCATGCCGCACGGCACCTACATCGGCGACCCGCGGTTGCAGCCCGCGTCGCTGGACCACGCCATGTGGTTCCACCGGCCGTTCCGGGCCGACGAGTGGCTGCTCTACGACCAGGCGTCGCCGTCAGCGTCTGGTGGGCGGGGACTCGCCATCGGCCGGCTCTTCACCCAGGACGGGTCGCTCGTCGTCACCGCGGTCCAGGAGGGCCTGGTCAGACTGCGTCGGAACTGACGCCGGGGCAGCGTGGCGGGACTGGGACCGCCGGATCGGGTGGGTCCGGGCCAGCCGGCTGCTGGCGCCCTCCAGCAACGAGGTCGACGCGGGTGCGTCGGCCAGGGCGGCGAGGAAGTCCTCGCCGCTGATGCGCAGCACCCGGCTCTCGCGGGTGCTCTCGACGGTGGCCGTCCGCGGGATCTGCTCCAGCAGGCCGATCTCGCCGAAGTACGCACCCGCGTGCATCGCGGGCAGCGCCTTCTCGACGCCGGTGCCGCCGTGGGCCCGCACCGACATCTCGCCGTCGAGCAGCACGTAGAAGGCATCTGCCTCGTCACCTTCTCGGATGACCGTGGTCCCGGCCGGCACTGCCGACTCCTCCGTGTTCTTGGCCAGCCGCTCCAGCACGGTGCGCGAGGCCTCCTGCAGGATGCCCAGCTCCCGCAGCGCCAGGATTCGCGGTTCCAGCACTGCGATGCTTGCGACGTTGGCGTCGTCCATCTTGCTCAGGGCCGGCCAGCCCAGCAGGCACAGCGCGGGCAGCGCGGCACCGGCGAACCACAGGCTCGCGTCCAGTCCGAACCCGGCGATGACCTGCGGGGTGACCAACGCCCCGAGCGAGATCGCCAGCAGCACGCCGGTGAAGAACGCGCCGAACACCCGCGCCAGCAGCTCCTCGGGCAGGGACCGCTGCAGCGCGGTGATGGCCAGCACGTCCACCACCAGGGTGCCGGCGCCACGAACGCCCTGGATCGCGAACGCGGCAGCGGGGTTGTCGACGACGAGGAAGAGCAGGGTGGGCAGGCAGTAGACCGCCATCCCGGCGAGGATCACCGTGCCCAGCCGGGGCCAGGACGCGAGACGGTTGACCAGACCCGCGGCCGCCACGCCACCGACGCCCAGGCCGGCGAGCAGGTAGCCGAAGCCGTCCGGCCCGGTGCCCAGGCGCTCGTCGGAGAGCACGACGAACTGCACGGTGTCCACGCCGTAGACGAAGCTGGCGATGACGCTGTAGGCGACGAGAACCACCGCGGTGCGTGACGAGCCGATGGCGCGCACCCCGACGAGCATCTGCTTGAGGGGCCCGGCCGACCCGCCCTCGGTGACGTCGACGGGCCTGCTGCGGATCGACATCCGCGAGATGACCAGGGCGGACACCGCGAAGGTCGCCGCGTTGACCCCGAAGGCCAGGGCGGGGGGCCCGACCAGGAGCAGCGCCGCGCCCAGGACCGGACCGGCGATCACGGCGACGTTGCCGACGGTGTTCCGCAGCGTGTTGGCGGCCGCCAGGTCGCTCTCCGGCACCGTGGCCGGGGTGACTGCGGCCACCGCGGGCTCATAGACGGTGCCGGCGATCGAGGTCATCCCGGCCAGCACGATCGCCAGCACGACCGAGCCCTCGACCGCTGCTACGACGGTCAGCGCGGCCATGAACGCGGTGCTGACCCAGTCCAGGTTGGCCATCAGCCTGATGCGCTCGAACCGCTCGGCGAGCACGCCGCCGTACGCCCCGAGGACCAGTGCCGGGACGAACCGCCCGATGGTCGCCGCACCCACCCACGCCGGTGAGCCGGTCTGCTGGAAGACGAAGACGGCGAGCGCGACGTTGTAGGCCCAGGACCCCGCAGCGGAGGTGGCGAACGAGATCATCATCAGCCGGAAGTCGCGGTGCTTGAGCGGTGCCGTCAGTCGTCCGCGTTGCTTGCGATGGGTTGCCATCCGGCGCCTGCCCTTGTTCACCCGAACTGACCGACGGCGGTCACCGTAGTGCCAACCGGGTGGGGTCGGATACGGCTCGCGTGCACAGCCTGCGGCGCGGTGTGCGCTGCTACGGTGCGCGCCGTGACCCGCCGGTGAGGATCGAGCTACTCGGCGTCCGCGGCTCGACCGCAGCACCCGGACCAGACTTCGTGCGGTACGGCGGGCACACGTCGTGCATCGCGGTGTACCGGGGCGGGGCAGAGCGACCGAGCCTGGTGCTCGACGCGGGCACAGGCCTGCGGACTCTCACCGCCCGCCTCGGCGGACGCGCGTACGACGGGGCGATCGTGCTCAGCCACCTGCACTGGGACCACGTGCAGGGGCTGCCGTTCTTCGCGGCCGGCGACCGGGACGACGCGCGCGTCGACCTGTACCTGCCCAGCCAGGGCGACCGCTCCGGCCGGGACCTGCTCGCCCAGACCCTGTCGCCACCGGCGTTCCCGATCACCCCCGAAGGACTGCGGGGGCGGTGGGGGTTTCACGCTATGGCGGATGGCAGCCACCCGGTCGAGGGCTTCCAGGTGACCGCCGTCGACATCGAGCACAAAGGCGGCCGGACGTACGCGCTGCGGGTCGACGACGGGACCGGGTCGCTGGCCTACCTGCCCGACCACGCCCCGTCCGCAGGCTGCTCGCCCGAGCTGATCGAGCTGCTCACCGGCGTGGACCTGCTGGTCCACGACGCGCAGTTCATCGACGCCGAGGGCGCCGTCGCGGTCGCGTACGGTCACGCGACCGTCCGCGAGGCGATCGCGTTGGCCCAGCAGTGCTCCGTCGGCGCGCTGGTGCTCTTCCACCACTCGCCGGTGCGCTCGGACGCGGCGCTGGACGAGATCGCCGGCTGGGCACCGGAGATGGCAGGCGACCTGCCCGTGGTCGTGGCGCGGGAGGGGGCGGTGCTCGAGGTAGGGCGCGGGGGCGCCTAGTCCGCCCGCTGGCGGGGGACCGCACCGGGAGTGGAGCGCCGGTCCGACTGGAGGTCGCGTCATGACCGCGACCGACGAGCGCATCCGCTGGCCTCGCTCTCCGTGGCGGGACCCCTGCAGTGCCACTCGGCGGAGTCTAGGGGTCCCTACATCTGGTGCCGGGACCTTCGGGGAGGCATCCTGGTGGCCTGAGGAGGTGCGCCGAGATGGTCTGGATCACGATCGCCGGCGCCTCGATCGTCCTGCTGACCGCCGGGCTGCTCGGTCACCTGGACCGGCCCTTCGAGGCGCTGGCTGCGCTGTGGCGTCGGGCGCGCCCCCGTCCGGCGGTTCCGGACACCATGGCGGTCGAGACACTTGTCGCCGACCTGCGCCGGCTCGCCGACCTGCTCGAGCTGACCTATCGGACCGAGGAACCGGCGAAGATGGCCCGGCTGACAGCCGTCGCGCTCGCCTACGACTACGTGCTGGTCTCCGCGTGCCGCACCCTCGAGCTGCCGCAGCCGGAGCACCTGCCCATGGACCCGTTCGAGCGGTTGCAGACGGAGGCGGCATTGGCCCGCAGCGGCCTGGACTGGTAGCCCGCGGGCACTGGTCGGGCCACATGGAAGGGTGTGCCCGTGCGGGTGCCCGCTGTGCTCACGACGCCGGACGGCCGGGTCCGGCTGCGCGGGGTCCGTACGTTCAAGGCCACCACGGCAGCGGTGCTGTCCTACGTCGCCGCCACCCCCCTCTCGGACAACCCGCGACCCGTCCTGGCGCCGCTGACCGCGCTCCTGGTCGTCCAGCTGACGTTGTACGAGACGCTGAGCTCGGGCCTGCGCCGGGTGGTCAGCGTCGTCGCCGGCGTCCTGGTGGCGGTCGCCGTCTCCTCGTTCATCGGGCTGACCTGGTGGAGCCTCGGGATCGCGGTGGCCGGCTCGCTCGTGCTCGGCCGGGCGCTGCGGCTGCGGGCCGAGGTCACCGAGGTGCCGATCAGCGCCATGCTCGTGCTCGCCGTCGGCGGCGCCGAGACCGCGGCGCAGGGCCGGGTGCTCGAGACCGTGGTGGGGGCTGTCGTCGGCGTGTTCGTCGGCGCCGTCGTGGCACCGCCGCTGTACGTGCGGCCGGCCACCGACGCGGTCCAGGACCTGGCCCGGGTCGCGGCACGAGTGCTGCGCCAGGTGTCGGAGGAGGTCCGCGAGGAGTACTCCGCCGAACAGACCGAGGGCTGGCTCGACGCCGCCCGCAGGATCGGTCGGGACGTGCTGCGCGCCGACCGGGAGCTGGGCCGGGCCGAGGCCAGCCTGCGGCTCAACCCCCGGGCTCGGCGACGACCGCATGCGGCGGTCAGCCTGCGGTCCGGGCTGGAGGCACTCGAACGTGCGTCGGTCTCGCTGCGCGGGGTGTGCCGGTCGCTGTCCGACCTGTCCCGGGGGTCGGGGCCCGAGACCGTCTACGGCGAGGACGTCCGGGCCGCGCTCTCCGACCTGCTCGGGGACGTGGCCGACACCGTGGAGTCCTACGGCGCGCTGATCGGGTCGGAGGCCGCCGGGGGAGGTCCGGGTGACCAGCGGCTGCGCGACTCGCTGAGCCAGGCGTGGCGGACCCGGGACCTGCTGGCGGACCTGCTGCGCCGCGAGGAGCGGCTGCGCCAGGACCAGTGGTCGATGCACGGCGCGCTCACCTCGCATGTCGACCGCCTCTTGCGCGACCTCGACAGCGACGCCCGAGCCGAGCTGCGCGCGTCGTGGCCGCAGCGCCCGGCGCCGCTGACCGCTCCGATGCAGACAGCGCTGGCCCGACCCGTGCAACGGGCCAGGTCGCGATGGGGCCGGCCCCCGCGCCGGGCGGACCGCAGCTGACGCCTCACTCCGTCGCCATGGCCTCCATGCCCGCGGGCAGGTCCTGGGAGTGCAGCACCAGCAGCCGTCGGGTCGGCCGGGTGAGGGCGACGTAGAGGTCGTTCGCGCCGCGCGCCGATGCGCTGAGCAGCCGGGCCGGCTCGACGACGACGACGACGTCGAACTCCAGCCCCTTGATCGACGTGACCGGCAGCACGGACACCGGGCTGTCCAGCGTGGTGCGCCCTTCGCCGACGGTGTCCGGCGGCAGCTGGTCACCGAGCAGCGACCTCAGCCGGCTGTCGGCTCCGTCCGCGGTCACGACCGCGAGCCGCCCGCCGGCGAGTGACGCGAGCTCGGCGCGGACGGCGGTCACGACTGAACCGTCGAGCTCGGCCGGCATGACCCGACGCGCGACCGGCGGGTCATCGCCCTCGCGTACCGACTCGGGGGTCGGCGCCACCACTCCCGCTGCGGCCAGCATCGAGGACGCGAGCCGCATCACCTGCGCCGGTGTCCGGTAGTTCACGCTGAGCTCCTCGGCGCGCCAGCGCCCGGCCGCGAACGGGTCGAGGGCCTGCGCCCACGAGCTTGCTCCGGCGGCGGAGCCGACCTGGGCCACGTCGCCGACCAGCGTCATCGACCTGGTGGGACACCGGCGGACCAGCAGCCGCCACATCATCGGCGAGAGCTCCTGCGCCTCGTCGACGACGAGGTGGCCGTAGGTCCACGTCCGGTCGCCCTCGGCCCGTTCGGCCACGGTCAGCGTCGGCCCGGTCTGGGCGAAGCGGTCGGCCAGGTTCTCGGCCGTCACCAGGCCACCGCCGCCACCGAGGGAGAGCGCCGACCGGGCGTACTCCAGCTCGGACTCGCGTGCGGCACGGGATGCTTGCGCGGCGAGCCGGTCGGCCGTGTCGTCCTCGCCGAGCAGGTCGGCGGCCTCGTCGAGGAGCGGCACGTCCGGCACCGTCCACAACGCGTCCCGGTCGCGGAGCAGCAGCCTGCGCTCCCGCCGGCTGAGGTCCGGGGCAGCCCGGGCCAGCCGGTCTGGGTCGGCGAACAGGTCGGCCACGACCTGGCCCGCGGTCAACGGCATCCAGGCCAGGTTGAGCTCGCGGCGGACGTCCTTGCTGTCGCGCAGCTCGGCGATCAGGTCGTCGCGGATGCCGTCGCTCGCCTCACTGCGATGGGCCCGCGCCAGCTCGTCGGCAAGCTGTTCGAGCAGGTCGCGCAGGAAGCCCTCGCGGGCCCGGTTGTGCGGCCGGCGGGTGCGCCGGGCTCGCGACCGGGCGGCGGCCACCACCTCGGGGCGCAGCTCGATGACGGCGCCGTCGACCCGGAGGTGGCGGGGCTCCTCCGGGACACGTTGCCGGTCGTGCACCGCTCGCTCGATGACCCTCGCCATCCGGGCATCGCCCTTGAGGGCCGCCACCTCCGAGCGGGGCTCATCGGCGGCGCTGAGACCCGGGTAGAGGTCCGCCGTCGTCGACAGGACGACCCCGGTCTCACCCAGGGACGGGAGCACTTGCTCGATGTAGCGCAGGAACAGCGCGTTCGGGCCGACCAGCAGCACTCCGTTGCGCGCGAAGCGCTCGCGGTGGGTGTAGAGCAGGTACGCGGCCCGGTGCAGAGCGACTGCCGTCTTGCCGGTCCCCGGCCCGCCCTGCACGACTAGGATGCCGGTCACCTCGCTGCGGATGACCCGGTCCTGCTCGGCCTGGATGGTCGCGACGATGTCGCCCATCCGGCCGGTGCGGGCGGCGCCGACAGCGGCCATCAGAACGCCTTCGCCGGCCAGGCTGGAGTGCTCGTCCGCCGACATGGCGTCGAGGTCGAGAACCTCGTCCTCCACGCCGGTGACGGTGCGACCGCGGGTCGCAAGGTGCCGACGGCGTACGACGTCCTGCGGGTTGGCTGCCGTCGCCTGGTAGAAGGTGCGCGACGCCGGGGCGCGCCAGTCGACCAGGAGCTGACGCTGCTCGGGGTCGGAGAGCCCTATGCGCCCGATGTAGCGCCGCTCGCCGCTGGTGAGGTCCATCCGGCCGAAGGCCAACCGGTCCTCCACGGCTTCCAGCTGGGCCAGCCGATGCTCGTGCAGGGTCGCGAACGCGTCGCGCTCGGAGCGGTTCTGCGGGGTCCCGCTCGGGCCGGCCCGGCGCACGGCGGCAAGGTCCTCGGCCGTCCGGGCGCGCAGCTGGTCCAGGCGTGCGTACAGCGAATCGACGTAGGACTGCTCGCGTCGAACTTCGGCGTCCTCGCTCAGTGGACCCTCCCCAGGGAAACGACCGTCCATTATGTCCCGACGCCTCGGCCCTGGTCGCGGCGGATCCACGGATCGGGACCGGGCGGCCGGTGGGTGGCCGGCTCGTGGCTCAGCCGACCGAGGCGGGGACCTGCTCGGGTCGGTCGTCCTGGCAGCTTCCGTCGGCCCCGCCCATGTACGCGTCGAGGCCGGCCGCGGGCAGCGCGGGGGAGAAGAGGAAGCCCTGGCCCCAGCGGCAGCCCAGCTCGGTGAGGACGTGCCGCTGTGCGCTGCGCTCGACCCCCTCGGCCACGACCTGCAGATCGAGCGCGGTGGCCAGCTGGAGCACGGCGAGCAGCATCGCCCGGCTGCCCGGGTCGCTGTCGACCTGCTTCACGAAGGACCGGTCGATCTTGAGGATGTCGATCGGCAGCCAGCGCAACCGGGCCAGCGACGAGTAGCCCGTGCCGAAGTCGTCGATCGCGACGCGGACACCGAGCTCGCGCAGCTCCTGGAGCCGTCCCGCCACCTGATCGACGTCTTTCATCAACGCCGACTCGGTGAGCTCGACCACCAGGGCCTTCGCCGGTGCTCCGGTCGCGTCGACGACGTCGCGCACGTCCTGGACGAGCGACGGGCTCTCCAGCTCGCGAGGGGAGAGGTTCACGCTCATCGACAGGCCGGCCCGCCCCGTCTCGGCCCAGCCGGCCAGCACGGTGGCGGCCCCGCGCAGCACCCGACGACCGATCGTCACGATGAGGCCGGTCTCCTCGGCCAGGTCCATGAAGTGCGCCGGCGACAGCACCTCACCGCCCCGGTGCCATCGCACCAGCGCCTCGGCCCCGGCGCAGGCTCCGGACTCGAGGTCGACGATCGGCTGGAAGTGGGCGACCAGCTCGTCGCGCTCGACCCCTGACCGCAGCTGGCTCTCCCGGGCCATCGTGCGCAAGAGCTCGTCGTGCATCCGGGGCTCGAACACCACGTACCGGTTGCGGCCGGACGCCTTCGCCCGGTACATCGCGGTGTCGGCGCAGCGCAGCATGTCGACGGCAGCCTCGGTGGCCGCCTGGCCGCGTGCGGCTGGTCGGCGACGGTTCCAGGCGATTCCGACACTCGCCGAGACCGACACTTCATGGCCGGACACCGCGAAGCGGGCATCGAGCGCACCCAGGATCTGCGCGGCCGCGTCGGTGGCCGTGCCGAGCTCCCGCACCTCGGGCAGCAGCAGGGTGAACTCGTCGCCGCCGAAGCGGGCGAGATGCGAGGAGTCCGAGACGGCGCTGCGCAACCGCTGGGCCACCTTGACGAGCAGCTCGTCCCCGACTCCGTGCCCCAGCGCGTCGTTGACGACCTTGAACCCGTCGAGGTCGACGAACAGCACGGCCGGGCCCGAGCCGGCCCCGGTGGTCACGTCGAGAGCACTGGCCAGCTGGTCATGGAACCTGGCCCGGTTCGCCAGGCCGGTGAGCGGGTCCACCAGGCCCTGCTGCATCTCGGTGAACAGGTGCTGCTCGGTGACGGCGATGCTGGCCTGGTCGGCGAAGGCGCGCAGCGTCTGGCGGTCGGCGTCGTCGAAGCGGCGTCCAGGGTTCAGGGTCGCCGCGACGATCGAGCCGACCGCGCGACCGAGCTGCTGGACCGGGCTGCCCATCGCCGCCCGCACACTGGCCTGGTAGCTGGCCATGGCGGCCGGGTGTGCCGAGTAGTTCTCGACGGTCACCGTGTCGTTGCACCGGAAGGCGGTCCCGCCCACTCCCGACCCGGAGACCGGGCTGCGGAGCGGCTGGTCGGGGTCGAGACCGGAGCCCGACACCACCACGAGCTCGTCCGAACACAGCGGGTCGACCATCCGGATGGCCACCAGCTCGACATCGAGCACCCGGGCCACCGCGGCCGTGACCAGGTCGAGCTTCTCCTGGAAGGGGGCCCGGCGGGCGAGCGAGCGCTGGACCTGGACCATCTCGTTGAGCAGTCGCTGGCGGTACTCGAGCTTGCGCACGACCCCCGCCTGGGCGCCGGCCTGAGCGGCCCGCAGGTGGCGCTCGTCGGACTGGATGCCCTCGACCTGCTCGGCGACCGCCAGCATCGCGGCCATCGCCTCCAGCGCGGCATCGTGGCTCGCGCCCCAGGGTGCGTCGGGCAGGACACCGACGGCGAGGCGGGTGCGGGTGCCGGAGGTGCGCTCGTGCCAGTGCAGGGCACTGCCGGGAGGCTGCTGGTCCGCGGGGAGGAGCAGCGCGTGGACGGCGTCGAGCAGGCGGGCGGCCTCCGCCGGCCCGGTCAGGGCGGCAGAGCCGTCAGACACCGCGGCGCCGACGGTCCGGGCGAAGGCTTGCGTGACCTCGGCAACCCAGTCCTCGGACCCGGTGGGCACCAGCGCCCCGTGGGTCACGACCTCGTCCTCCCGTTGTTCGCCGCACTCCCTGGCAGGAGTGATCGGTCGGCTGCGCCTCCACCTTGACCCGGTGCCAGACTTGCGCCATGACGACTCCACCGCCCTACCGTGCCGCCGACGACCGATATGACCGTCTCGACTACCGCCGATGCGGGGACAGCGGGCTCAAGCTGCCGGCGGTCTCGCTGGGGCTCTGGCACAACTTCGGCGACGACAAGCCGCTGGAGACCCAGCGCGGGATCTTGCGCCGGGCCATCGACCGTGGTGTGACGCACATCGACCTGGCGAACAACTACGGCCCGCCCTACGGCTCGGCCGAGCGAAACTTCGGGCAGATCTTCGCCCAGGACCTGCGGCCCTATCGCGACGAGCTCGTCCTGTCGACCAAGGCCGGCTACGACATGTGGCCCGGGCCCTACGGCGAGTGGGGCTCGCGCAAGTCGCTGCTGGCCAGCCTGGACCAGTCCCTGGCCCGGATGGGCGTCGACCACGTCGACATCTTCTACAGCCACCGATTCGACCCGGACACCCCGCTCGAGGAGACGATGGGCGCCCTGGACTTCGCGGTGCGCCAGGGCAAGGCGACGTACGCCGGCATCTCGTCGTACTCGCCGGAACGCACCCGCGAAGCGGCCGCGATCCTGCGCGACCTCGGCACGCCGCTGCTGATCCACCAGCCGTCGTACTCGATGCTCAACCGGTGGATCGAGCAGGGCCTGCTCGACACCCTCGAGGACGAGGGGGTGGGCTGCATCGCGTTCTCGCCGCTGGCGCAAGGCATGCTGACCGACCGCTACCTCGACGGCATCCCGGAGGGGTCGCGGGCAGCGGCAGGCAAGTCGCTGGACCCCGAGCTGCTCTCGGAAGCGAGCCTGGGACACATCCGGGCGCTGAACCAGATCGCAGTGGACCGCGGCCAGTCTCTCGCCCAGCTCGCGCTGGTGTGGGCGCTGCGGGACACGCGGGTGACCTCGGTGCTGATCGGGGCCAGCAGCGTCGATCAGCTCGACGCCAACCTGGACGCGCTGGACAAGCCCGAGCTCTCCGACGACGAGCTGGCCGCGATCGACAAGCACGCCGTGGACTCCGGCATCAACCTGTGGGCCGCCTCGAGCGACGGCTAGCCCACCCGCCGATCGACGCCCGCGTGCGGTTCACGGGACCGAGGCCGCCTCGGCGGCGGCTCGCCGGTTCCGCTCGCGGGTGGCATGCACGTCGGTGCGGTTGTCGTAGGACCAGAAGTCGCGCAGGGCTGCGGCTGTCGCGGTGACCCCCGCGACACACAGGACACCGCCGCTGACGATCGAGATGCGCACGCTCGTCAGGTCGCCGACCAGTCCGGCGCGCGCGGACCCGCCCATCGGCCCGACGGAGTAGGAGAGCATCTCGATGCCGGCCAGCCGGCCGCGCAGCTCGTCGGGGATCGTCTGGTTCCAGATCGTCGCGCGGAAGATGCCGCTGATCATGTCGGCAGCGCCGGCGGCGACGAGGAACGCCAGGGCGATCCAGATGTTGGGCGCCAGACCGACCAGCGCGATCGACGCGCCCCAGCAGATCGACGCGACCACGACGGCCCGGCCGTGGTGGGCGAACCTGCTCGTCCAACCGCTCGTCATCGTCGCCAACAGGGTGCCGACGCTCTCCGCGGTGTAGAGCAGGCCGAGCAGCCGCGGCTCCTCGAGCACCTTCTCCGCGAACGCCGGGAACAGCACGATCGGCATCGCCATGAACATCGCCACCATGTCGATGACGTAGGTGCCGAGCAGGTCGCGGCGCCCGACCGCGTACTTGATGCCGAAGACGATGCCGGACAGGCTCGGCGGCGTCGACGCGTCGGTCGGGGGATAGCGGCGCAGCGCGGTGAACAGGAGCGTGGCCGTGACCAGGCCGGCGACATCGACGCCGTACGCCCAGGTGATCCCGACGGTGGCCACGAGCACTCCGCCGAGCGCCGGGCCCAGCAGCGTCCCGATCTGCATGCCCAGCGACTGCACGGCCGCGGCCGCGGCCATCTCGTGGTGGCGCACGACCCGGGGCAGCAGGGCGTCGCGGCTGGGCCGCTGCAGCGACTGGGCGATGGAGAGGAAGAACCCGATGACGTAGATGGTGGCGAGGCTGGGGTCGGCCAGCATCGAGTTGCCGAGCAGCCCGCCGGTGAGCGCGACCTGGGCGAGGCCGCACCAGATGAGCATGCTGCGACGGTCGACATGGTCGGCCAGCGCGCCGCCGTAGAGCCCGAAGACGATCAGCGGGACCAGCTCGACCAGCGCCATCGCGCCGACGGCGAAGTTGGATCCGGTCAGCTGGTAGATCTGGTACGGCAGCGCGACAAAGCTCACCATCGCACCGAGGTAGAACACCGTTCCGGCGGCGAAGAGCAGCCGGAAGTCCCGCGACGTGCGCAACGGCGTGATGTCGACCCGCAGGCCCGCCAGCCTCGACCCGAGGGTCGGTGCCGGCTCGCCGGTGGCCCCGGGACCCGGATCGGTCTCCGGATCGCTGGGCGTGGTCACGGCTGGAGGGTGTCAGCCACCCGACCCGGCCGCACCCCCATTTGCCGGTGCGCTCAGACCTCGCTCTTGTCCTCGATCTCCCAGACGTGGTCGAGCACGTGCCAGGCGGCCCGGCGAAGGAAGTACCGCGGAGACCAGCCGGAGTCCGGGCCGCCGGCACGGGGCACCCGCAGCACATGGGCGATCTCGGCCCGGCACGCCGCGAGCGCCGCCCGGTCCCCGTGGAAGGGCGGGTGCTGCACACCGATCGTCCGCGCGTAGGACCGCTCGGCCTCCACGACGTGGGCCACGACCTTGTCGCGGTCACGGCCACCTCCTCGCGGGCCCTTGCGCAGCTGCTCGGGAGCCGAGAGCGCCAGCCGGTCCAGCTCCCACCACGCCGCCTGCAGCAGCCGGACCTGCCGGTCGGCCGCGAGACGGTCCAGGTCCCGTGCGTCCGTGCTCGCCGGCCGGCCG
Source organism: Actinomycetes bacterium (assembly GCA_038246575.1). Lineage (GTDB taxonomy): Bacteria > Actinomycetota > Actinomycetes > JACCUZ01 > JACCUZ01 > JACCUZ01. The sequence goes on from JBBRVU010000013.1 coordinate 35,541, forward strand.
GGAGCACCGAACTCGGTGGTGGCGTTGCCGGGTGTCTCGTCCACCACCTCCAGCTCGTCGCCGGCGGCTCCGGAGAAGCGCACCCGGGCGAGCCGCGCCACCACGGCGTACCGCTCGGCGTAGGCCGCGAGGGTCCGCAGTGCCTCGTCGGGCGTCCGTCCGCTGCGGCACCAGCCGGGCCAGTCGACGGCCGAGGCGAAGGTGCGCCTGGGCGAGACCTCGAGGACGACCCCCGTGGACCGGGAACCGGCGGACCTGCGAGACGCGGATGGCATGTCTCCGAGCCTGCCGCAGATCGTCCGAGATCATCCACGCAGCCGAGGGACCGGGCAGAGTGGCCCGGTGCCCCGATCCCCTCGCGTCCTGCCCGCCGCGCTCGCTCTCGCACTGGCGACCGTGGTGGCCTCGATCGGACCGGTCGGGCCTGCGGTGGGCGCCGGTCCCGGGTCGGTGGCGCGAGCGGTGACCGAGACCAGTGCCGACCTTCCGCTCGCCGGCAAGGTCGTGGCGATCGACCCGGGCCACCAGCTGGGCAACTCGCGGTTCCCGGCGCAGGTCGACCGCCGGGTCTGGGTCGGGTTCTGGAAACCCTGCAACACGACGGGCACGGCGACCAACGCAGGTTTCCCGGAGGCGACGTTCGCCTGGCGGGTGTCGCGCCGGTTGAAGCAGCGGCTCGAGTCACTCGGCGCGACGGTCCGGATGACGCGCACCACCAACAGCCGCAGCGACTGGGGTCCGTGCATCGACGCGCGCGGCCGGTTCGGAGCGAAGGTCGGGGCCGACCTGACGGTGTCGCTGCACGGCGACGGAGCCTCGGCCGGCACCCACGGCTTCTTCGTCATCACGCCGGGCCGCCGTGCCGGCTACACCGACGACATCGCGGTGCCTTCGCGGCGGTTGGCCCGCCGGGTCCGGGCCGGGCTGGTGGGGGCCGGCTTCGGCGTGTCCACGGCGTACGGCGGTGACGGCCTGGACACTCGACGAGACCTCGGCACCCTGAACATGTCCGACGTACCCACGGTGGTCGTCGAGCTGGGCAACATGCGCAACTCCCGCGACGCACGATGCATGACGTCGCGACGCTGCCGGGACCGCTACGCCCGCGGCCTCACCACTGGCGTGCGCAGCTTCCTCGCCCGCTAGCCACGTCCGGACCGGGCGGAAGACGCGGCATGCACCAAGATGGGGACGACGAGCCGGGCAGCCGGGTCATGACCACCGAGAGCGGGTGCACGGCAGTGGCCGAGAAGACGCAGCGGGCGAAGGCCGGCAAGGACGCACCGGCGAAGGCCGAGAACGACGTGCAGAAGCGGATGCGCGAAGCACTCGAGGCCAAGCAGGCCAAGAACCGCGCGGCTCACGGGGAGGACCACCTCGGTGGTCACAACGTCGGTCCGGCCACCAATGACAAGCACCAGCGGCAGTTCCGCCGCAAGTCCGGCTGACCGACGTGGCGCCGGTCGCCTCGTGACTGAGTACGTCGACTCACGACCGGCGCCGGGGTCAGGCGGGACCATACGTCCATGAGTCAGCCGACCGATCCGTCCTCCGGCACCACCGATCCGGCCGACGACGCCCCGTCGAGCCCGGTCGACCGACGGGCACGGACCGGCTGGATCCTCTACGACGTCGCGAACTCAGCGTTCATCACGATGGTGATCACGGCGCTGGGCGGGCCGTTCCTCACCGCGCTGGCCGACGCGGCAGCGGGTCCCGGCGGTCGGGTCGACCTGCTCGGCTGGACACCCAGATCCGGCAGTGTCTACGCGTACGTCACGAGCGCATCGGTGGTCGTCCAGGTCCTGCTGCTGCCTCTGATCGGCGCCCTGGCCGACCGCTACCGCGGCAAGCAGCGCGTGCTCGGCGTCGGCACCGCGGTCGGTGTGGTCGCCACCGTGGTCGTTGCGCTCGCGTCCGGGTGGGTCGTCGCGTCACTCGGACTGCTGGTGGCCAACGTGGCGTTCGGCGCCGCTCTCGTGGCCTACAACGCGTTCCTCGCCGACGTCGCGGCTCCGCACGAACGCGACCACGTGTCCTCCCAGGGGTTCGCCGCGGGCTACCTCGGCGGCGCTCTCCCGCTGGCCCTCGCGCTGGTGGCGCTGGGTCTCGCGCCGTCGCTGGGCCTGTCCACGAACATGGTCGTGCGGTCGTCCTTCGTCTTCGCAGCGCTCTGGTGGGGCGGGCTCGGCCTCGTCGCCATGCGCAGACTGGCCCACGTCGGCGAGGGTGTCGCCCCGCTGCCGCGGTCACTCGCCGCGCAGGTCCGCACCTCTGTCGCCGATCTGCGCGAGGTGCTGGGCGAGCTGCGCCGGCTGCCGCTCACGGCGCGCTACCTCGGCGCCTTCCTGCTCTACAACGACGCCATCCAGGCGGTCATCGCGCTGTCGTCGGTGTTCCTGACCCAGGAGCTCTACGTCGCCAACGGCCGTCCCGCCGAGGACGCGACGTCCTTCCTGCTCGCGCTGATCCTGATGATCCAGGTCGTCGCTGTCGGCGGGGCCCTGGGCTTCGCCCGGCTGGCGGCGCGGATCGGCACCAAGCCCGCGCTGATGGTGAGCCTGGTCGGCTGGGTCGGCATCGTGGTCTACACCTACCTCGCGCTGCGCTCGACCGCGGAGGCGTGGGCGGTCGGGGCCGCGATCGCCATCGTGCTGGGCGGGTCCCAGGCGCTGGCCCGCTCGCTCTACTCGCGGATGATCCCGGCCGGCCGGCAGGCCGCCTACTTCGGTCTGTACGAGCTCGCCGAACGCGGCACCGCCTGGATCGGAACACTCATCTTCGCCGTCGTCGTCGACATCACCGGGTCCTACCGGCTCGCGATCCTGTCGCTGCTCGTGCTCTTCCTCTCCGGCGGCGGTCTGCTCGCGGTCACCGACACCGACAGGGCGATCCGCCAGGCCCAGCGCTAGGTCACGGCTCCGCGACGGGGCCGGCGAGCACCTCGCAGTCGCTGTCGACCGGCGCCCGCGTCTCAGCCGGTGGCCCCGCCCGTGGCCGGGAACGACGGGTGGAGAGCACGGAGCCGAGCAGGATCAGCGCGAAACCCACGCCGGTCGCGAGGGTGAAGGCCTCGTCGAGCAGCACGACGCCGAGCGTCAGCGCCACGGCCGGGTTGAGGTAGGTGATGACTGTCGAGCGGGTCGGGCCCACCTCGGCGATCAGCTCGAAGAACACGACGAACGCCAGCGCGGTGCAGACGACTGCGAGGCCCAGCACCGACCAGATCACCTTCGCCGACGGCCAGGTCGCCGGGGCCTGGGCGATGCCGGCGGGCAGGTAGAGGAGAGCGGAGGCCAGCAGCGCGGCGGTGATCACGCCGAGCCCCGGGAGGTGCGCGAGCCAGCGGGTGAGGATGATCGGCCCCACGGCGTAGGCGACGGCGACCACGCCGACGGCGACTGCTGACGGGACGTCGCCGGAGCCGACCTCGAAGCCGATCAGGGCCGCGACCCCCACCAGCCCGACGATCAGGCCGAGGAACCGCCGCGCGTCCGGCCGGTCGTCGACACCGGTCAGCCGGATGCCGCCGGCCCAGGCGAGAGAGGCGCCGACGAGCGGGACGCCCGCGAGCAGCAGGCCGGTCAGCGAGCTGGACAGTCGCTTCTCGGCGACCCCGAGCAGCAGCCACGGCAGGCAGATCTCGATCACGGCGAACACCAGGATCGGTCGCCAGGCCGGCAGCAGGGACCGCAGGTGCCCGCGGGCGATCGCGATGGGGAGCAGCACCAGACCGGCCACGGTGGTGCGGGCGAGCACCAGCACCGACGGCTCGATCTCGGCGACGGCGACCTTGATCAGCAGGTAGGGGATGCCCCAGATCACGCCCATGGCCAGGAACAGCAGCCAGCCTCGACGACTCACGGCCCGCACCCCTCCTGGCTGCCCGATCCTGTCAGGAGTCAGTGTGCACTATGCCCCTGACAGTTCCGGTGGCAGTTCCGGGGGCCGCCCGTGACACCCGTGACACCGGCCGGGGCCGGCCGTGTCCTTCCGGACTCGACGAGAGGGGTGCTGCCGAGGCCGGTTAGGTTGGACCGGGTGGAGGAGAACCGGGCGAGACGGGTGGTCGACGCCCTGCGTGAGCGCGGCGTCAACGCGCACCTGGAGAAGGCCGGCGTCTACCAGTTCGGCATCCGGGTTGCGTTGGGGGACGGGCGCCAGGCGATCTGGGACAGCGACGGCACGGCCGCGCTGGAGGCCCAGGTCATGCGCAACGGCGTCCTCGTCGGGTTCGTCCCGGTGATCGAGGGCTCCGAGAGCTTCGAGGACAGCGATGTCATCGAGGTGATCACGCACACCGACTACGACCAGCCCATCGCCCGGCGCCGGGCGACCCCGCTGCCGCCCGCTGCTCCGTTGCCCCGTCACGGCGGCGTGTTCCGGCGCTTTCTCGGCGGTTTTCGGCACCACTGACGTCGTCGGCCCGGCGGTTTTCGCAAGCCCTGGCGACCGCCTGATGGTGGACACCCTCGCGACTCCCGACGCCGACCCGGCAGGATGCACGCCTATGCGGCTACTGCTGATCGGTGCTCCGGGCTCCGGCAAGGGGACTCAGGCGGTCCAGCTTGCCGAGCGGCTGGACATCACCCACATCTCCAGCGGTGACCTGCTTCGCCAGCACGTGACGGACGGGACCACGCTCGGCCAGGCCGTGCAGAAGTACGTCTCGCGGGGCGACCTGGTGCCCGACCAGATCGTGTTGGACATGCTGCGCAAGCCCATCGTGACCGCCAGCGAGTCGGGCGGGTACGTGCTCGACGGCTTTCCCCGGACCGTGGAGCAGGCCAAGGTCGCATACGACACGGCCAAGGAGCTCGGGGTCGCCGTGCAGATCGCGATCCACCTCGACGTCCCCGACGAGGAGCTGGTGCGCCGGCTGCTGGCCAGGGGCCGCGGATCCGACGACACCCAGGACGTGATCGAGCACCGGCTCGAGGTGTATGCCGCGAAGACGCAGCCGATGCTGGCCTACTACTCCGAGCGCGAGCAGCTGGTGACCGTCAACGGCGCACTGCCGCCCGACGACGTCACCCACGCCGTCGCCGACCAGATCGAGGCGTTGCGCTCAGTCCTGGACTGAGCCCGACCTCATCCGGACCTGGCGCCGGGTCGCGTCAGCTCGGCGGGGTGAGCACGTCGAGCAGCGCCTGCCCGTAAGCGTCAGCTGCGGTCGGGCCGTCGGCGACTACCGGCGATCCGTCGCGCAGGTAGGTGACGGAGAAGGACGCGTCGCGCCGTTCGAGATGCCGGAAGCCTTCACCGATCAAGTCCCGCAGCTGCGCCTCGGTCGGGACCCACAGCGCCTCCTTTGCATCCAGCGAGTCCAGCGCCCACTCGGTCGTCCCGTTGAAACCGATCACCGGGCCGGACACGAACTGGTGCACCTCGATCGTCATGTCGCTGAGCACGAACACCTGGTCGTCCATGCCCTTGTCGGCGACGATGAAGTGGTCGCCGCGAGCCGGCTCCCACTGCAGTCCTGCGGCACGCAAGGCACGGGCGATCTCGACCGACAGCATGCGATCGACCGTAGACTGGGGCGGTGCCGCAGGCGCCGACGGTCCGTCGGTTGGGTGCGCAGGCGGAGGCCGCGATGATCAGGGTCGGCATCTCGGGCTGGACCTACCCGCCCTGGCGCGGCGTCTTCTACCCGGCCGGCCTGCCGCACCGCCTCGAGCTGGAGCACGCCGCGACCCAGCTCGCGACCATCGAGATCAACGGGTCGTTCTACGCACTGCAGAAGCCCGACTCGTACCGCGACTGGCACGACCGCACCCCGGAGGACTTCCTCTTCTCGGTGAAGGCGCCCCGGTTCATCACCCACATGAAGAAGCTGCGCGGCGTCGAGACACCACTGGCCAACTTCTTCGCCTCCGGTGTGCTCGCGCTGCGCGGCAAGCTTGGGCCGTTCCTCTGGCAGCTGCCGCCGAACCTGGGCTACGACGCCGGGCGGCTGGCCGACTTCTTCGCGCTGCTGCCGCGCACCACGACCGAGGCGGCCGCCCTCGCGGCCGGGCACGATGAGCGGATGGAGGGCCGTGCCCTCCTGGTGGCCGACGCGGACCGGCCACTGCGGCACGCCCTCGAGGTGCGGCATCCGACGTACGAGACGCCGGCGTTCCTCGAGCTGCTGCGCGAGCACCGGATCGCAGTGGTCACCGCCGACACCGCCGGGAAGTGGCCGCTGCTGCTCGAACCGACCACCGA